>NZ_JBISBW010000012.1:0-115120 GCF_044392165.1 Cellulomonas sp. P22 | reverse complement strand
CCCCCCCCCCCCCCCCCCCCCCCCCCCCCCCCCCCCCCCCCCCCCCCCCCCCCCCCCCCCCCCCCCCCCCCCCCCCCCCCCCCCCCCCCCCCCCCCCCGGCGCTCCCGGCATGCCACGCTGCCTCGGCAGCCTCAGGAGGGGACGGCCAATGGTGGTCGACAGCACAGAGATCCGACCCGGTGCCGACAGGCCGGTCGCACCCACGCTCGAGCAGGTCGCCGAGCGTGCCGGGGTCTCACGCTCCACGGCGTCACGCGCCATCAACGGCGGGCTGCGTGTCTCCCCCGAAGCCCTCGCCGCGGTCGAGGCCGCGGTCGCCGACCTCGGGTACAGCCCGAACCGCGCGGCACGCTCGCTGGTGACGCGCCGCACCGACTCGATCGCGCTCGTGGTCCCCGAGCCCGACGAACGCGTGCTCTCCGACCCGTTCTTCGCGGGCACCCTCAACGGGATCAGCAGCGCCCTCGCCGACTCCGACCTGCAGCTCGTGCTGGTCATCGCACGCCCAGGCGACAGCGCGCGCACCATCCGCTACCTGCGCAACGGGCACGTGGACGGCGCGATCGTGGTCTCGCACCACCGCGACGACGCGCTCGACCAGGCGCTGCGTCAGTCGCGGCTGCCCAACGTCTTCGTCGGCCGGCCCCTCGCGGCGGGCGACGCCCAGTACGTCGACACCGACAACGTCGCCGGTGGTCGCATCGCGACCCAGCACCTCATCGACCTCGGACGGCGCCGCATCGGCACCATCGCCGGCCCGCTCGACATGTCCGCCGGCATCGACCGGCTCGCCGGCTGGCGTCAGGCCGTGCGTGCCGCGGGTCTGCCCGAGGACGCCGTGGTGCACGGCGACTTCACGATCTCCTCCGGGGCCGCGAGCACGCGTCGGCTGCTCGCGCAGCACCCGGACGTCGACGCGATCTTCGTGGCGTCCGACCTCATGGCCGCCGGCGCGCTCGGTGTGCTCAGCGAGCTCGGCCGTGACGTGCCCGGCGACATCGCCGTCGTCGGGTACGACAACCTGGGCGTCGCGATCTCGACCAACCCCCCGCTGACCACTGTGATCCAGCCCGTCGTCGCGATGGCCCGAGCAGCAGGGGCACGGTTGCTCGACCAGCTGCACGGCGCCAGGCCCGAGGCTCCCCTGATCTTCGCCCCGGAGCTCGTGATCCGCGCCTCGGCATGACCCACCGCCAATCGTTCGTGCTCGTCGGCCTGGGCGGCGCCCTCGGTGGCCTCGTCCGGTGGTCGCTCACCCAGGTCGTCCGCGAGCCTGCGGGCGCGTTCCCGTGGACCACGTTCGCGATCAACGTCGTGGGCTCGTTCCTGCTCGGCCTGCTGGTCGTCGGCGTGGTCGGACGTCTCGGGGCGCCGGCGTGGGTGCGGCCCGCGCTCGGGACCGGGCTGCTCGGCGGCTTCACGACCTTCTCGGCCTACACCCATGCGGTCGACGCGCTCGTCACCGGCGCGGAGCCCGGCACCGCCCTGGCCTACCTGCTGGGCTCGCTCGTCGCGGGTGTGGTGGCGGCGGGCGCCGGGGTCGCGACGGGCGCCCGGCTGCCGGCGCGGCGCGGCACGGACGAAGAGCTGGCAGCGTGAACGGCTGGGTCGTGGTGGGCGTAGGCGTCGGTGCTGCGGTGGGCGCACAGCTGCGGTTCGCGACCGAGATCGTGCATGCCCGTGCCCGGGAGCGCCGGGGGCTGGGGCGGCCGACGTTCCCGTGGGCCACCCTGACGGTCAACGTCGTGGGCTCCGCGCTGCTGGGGGCTGCAGCCGCGCTCGCCGTGCGGGGCGTCCTCACCACGGAGTGGCTCACAGTGCTCGGCGCCGGGCTCGCGGGCGGCCTGACGACGTTCTCGACGTTCGCCCTCGACGTGGTCGAGCTCGCGCGCACCCGACGCTGGGCACGTGCGGTCGCTGACATCGGGCTGCACCTGGGGCTGGGCGTCGGTGCTTCCGTCCTCGCGTTCCACCTGCTCGCCTGAGAGCCTGGTCCGCGCTGCGCCGACCAGCCCGCCGACGCCCGGTGCAGCCGGGTGGCGGGACCGGCAGGGATCGCTAGCGTCAGGTGGCATGACACGTCGCCGTCGTCTCCTCGCCCCTCCGGCTGTCAGCGTGCGGCTCTCGGCGGCGGACCTCACCACTGCGGAACGTCTCGACGACGCGCGGGTGGAGCAGCGGCGCGGTCGACGGCGCCGGGCGTGCGGGATGACGGCAGCGGTCGTGGCGACAGCGGTGGTCGGTGCGATCGGGACGGCCCCGCGCAGCAGCTGGTTCCGCGGTCTCGAGAAGCCGTCCTGGTACCCGCCGGACCGCGCCTTCGCCCCGGTGTGGACCGTGCTGTACGCCTCGATCGCGTGGTCCGGCACGCGGGCGCTGAACGCCGCCCCGGCGACCGGGCGCGTCCGGCTCCGACGCCGCATCGCGCTCGACCTCGGGCTCAACGCGGCCTGGACCTGGACGTTCTTCCGTGCCAAGCGCCCTGGTCTCGCCCTCGGGACGATCGTGGCCCTCGACGCGGTGAACGTCTCGCTCGTCCGCGAGTCGGCGCGGCACGACCCCGTCGCGGCGGTCGCCCTGCTGCCCTACGCGGCGTGGACCGCGTTCGCGACGGCGCTGACTGAGGAGATCTGGTTCCGCAACACCGACAGGTGATCCCGCAGGTCAGCGGGCCTGCTGTGCGTGGGCGCCCCCGGTGGCCACCGGGCCTGCGAGATCCTCGCGGCCGGACTCGACGTGGCCGAAGCGGTGCCGGGTCCGGCTCACTGCCTGCTCGCGCAGCACGGTGAGCAGCTCGCGTCGGCCGGCGGCGAGCACCGGACCGTCGAGCACAGTGACGTGACCGGTGCGGGTACGGGCCGCGGCGCGCAGCCCCACGGCGGTGCCGACGACGCGGATCCGCCCGTCGACGGCGCCGTCGCGCACGCGTCCGGCGAAGAACTCGTCGGGCTCGGTCGCGGCACGGCTCACGGTCACGGGGACCCCGACCAGGCGTGCGGCTGCCAGGACGCGCTCGACCTCGACCTCGCGGGCGTCGGGGCCGACGCGGACGGTCAGGTGCGGCACGGGGCGGTGCCGCAGCACGTTGGACTCGGGGCGCAGACCGCTCGGGTCGTGCTCGAGACCCAGCTCGTGGGCCCAGCAGCGCGCGTCGTCGGCCAGCGCCCAGGCGAACCAGCCCGCGTCGTCGGCGGGCACCTCGGGGGCGTCCGCCCACGTGCCGAGCTGCGCGACGTAGTGGGGCCCACCGGCCTTGGCGCCCGGGCCGACGACCGAGGCCTTCCAGCCACCGAACGGCTGGCGCTGCACCACGGCCCCCGTGATGTGGCGGTTGATGTAGGCGTTGCCGACCTCGACGCGCTCGAGCCACAGGTCGATCTCGCGTTCGTCGAGCGAGTGCAGCCCACCCGTGAGTCCGAACGCGACGGCGTTCTGGAGCTCGATGGCCTCCTCGAGCGTCTCGGTGCGCATGACGCCGAGCACGGGGCCGAACACCTCCGTCAGGTGGAACGCCGATCCGGGCTGCACACCGACCTTGACCCCCGGGCTCCACAGGAGGCCGCTGTCGTCCAGCTGGCGAGGCTGCACGACCCACCGCTCCCCCGCGTCGAGCGTGGTCAGCGCGTCGAGCAGCTTGCCCTGCGCGGGCTCGGTGAGCGGCCCCATGGCCGTGGCCAGGTCGGTCGCGGGGCCGACGCGCAGCGAGGTGACGGCGTCGACGAGCTGGCGGTGCAGGCGGGCCGAGCGTCCGGCCGAGCCGACGAGGATGAGCAGCGACGCCGCGGAGCACTTCTGCCCCGCGTGACCGAACGCGGAACGGACCACGTCGGCGACGGCCAGGTCGACGTCGGCCGACGGGGTCACCACGAGGGCGTTCTTGCCCGACGTCTCGGCCATCACGTCGAGGTCCTCGCGCCAGGTCGCGAACAGCTGGGCCGTCTCGATCGAGCCGGTGAGCAGCACCCGGCTGACGGCGGGGTGGGTCACGAGGTGCCGACCGACCTCCCCCTCGGGGGCCAGCAGCACCTGCAGCACGTCGCGCGGCACGTCGAGCTCGTCCATCGCACGGTGCACGGCCCCCACGGCGACCTGCACGCAGCGCGGCGTCTGGGGCGCGGGCTTCACGAGCACGGGCGACCCGGCCGCGAGGGCCGCGAGCACCGAACCGACCGGGATGGCGACCGGGAAGTTCCAGGGCGGCGTCACGACCGTGAGGCCTTCGGGACGGAACCGGGCACCGGGCACCACGCCGTCGGCGAGCTCCTCGGCACGGTCGGCGTAGTAGCGCGCGAAGTCGACGGCCTCGCTGACCTCGGGGTCGGCCTCGGCGACGGTCTTGCCCGCCTCGGCGACCATGGTGGCGACGAGGTCCCCACGGGCCTCCTCGAGGTGCAGCGCGGCGCGGCGCAGCAGCCGCGCGCGGTCGGCGGGTGTGGTCGACGCCCAGCCGGACGCGGCACCCACGGCCCGCTGCACGGCGGTGTCCACGTCGGAAGTCGTGCCGACCCGCACGCCGTCGGGCACCGCGACCTCGCGGACGAGCAGGTCGGCGGCCCAGTCACGGGAGGCCGCGACGGCCGGGTCGGTGTCGGGGGCGTTCACGAAGGGCGTGCCCGACGCCGTCTCGACGGGTGCGGGGCGGGGGGTGCGCTGCGGCGGGGTCGTCGGTGCGAGCGCGTCCTGGACCGAGGCGAGGAACGCGGCGCGCTGCGCCCCGAGCCCGTGCTCGCCCCCGCCCGGTGCGAACAGCGCGTGCAGGTAGTTCTGCGGCGCGGCGTTCTCCTCGAGCCGTCGCACCAGGTACGAGATGGCCACGTCGAAGTCCGAGCGGGCCACGACGGGCGTGTAGAGCAGCACCTCGCCGACGACGTCGCGCACGGCACGGGCCTGCGCCGGGGCCATCCCCTGGAGCATCTCGATGTCGAGGGCCTCGGCGACGCCGCGCGCCTCGGACAGCAGGTGCGCGAGGGCCACGTGGAAGAGGTTGTGGCTGGCCGCGCCGATCCGCACGTCGGCGGTGCGCTCGGGCCGCAGCGCGTGGTCGAGCAGCCGCACGTAGTTCGCGTCGACCTCGGCCTTCGAGCGGTAGGGCGCCTGCGGCCAGCCGTGCAGCTCGGCCTCGACCTGCTCCATGGCCAGGTTCGCCCCCTTGACCAGGCGCACCTTGATCCGGGCTCCACCCGCCGCGCGCCGGCGTGCCGCGATGGCCGTGAGCTCGTCGAACGCCCCGATCGCATCGGGCAGGTAGGCCTGGAGCACGATGCCCGCCTCGACGTCGACCAGCTCGGGGTCGGTCACGAGCCGTTCGAAGACCTGCACCGTGAGCGCCAGGTCGCGGTACTCCTCCATGTCGAGGTTGAGGAACGTGCCGTGCTGGGCGGCCGCGAGGTACAGCGGGCGCAGCCGGGCGACGACCCGGTCACGGCTGCCGGCGGTGTCCCACGTCGAGAGCTGGCTCGCGACGGCCGAGACCTTGATCGAGACGTAGTCGACGTCGGGCCGCTCGACGAGCGCCCGCACGCGTGCGAGCCGGGCGTCGGCCTCGTGCTCGCCGAGCACGGCCTCGCCGAGCAGGTTGAGGTTGAGCCGGAACCCGTCGGCCCGGGCCCGGGCGATGTGCGGGCCGAGCCCGCGGCCCGCGTCGGCCACCAGGTGCCCGACGATCTGCCGCAGCCGTTCGCGCGCGGCCGGGACCACGACCCGCGGCAGCACCGGGGCCAGGCGTGCACCCACCTCGAGCAGCACCCGGTCCACGGGTCCGAGGAACCCGCCCGCGGCCGACGTGAACCGGGTGAGGTCCGCGAGCTCGCGGGCCGCGACGTGCAGGTCGTCGGGGCGCGCCACGCGGTCGACGAACCGCACCGCGAGCTCGAGGCCCGCGGGGTCCGAGACGAGCGCGGCGAGGCGCCCGGTGGTGCGCCGTTCGCGCGAGGTCTGACCGGCGGCGGTTGCGGCGACCCAACGGTCGGCCAGGGCAAGTGCGTCGTCGACCAGGTCGGTCGTGCTCGTCTGCATGCGACCATCGTCGGACGCGGGAGGCCCCGGCGTCTTGTCACGATCCAGCGACCTGCCTGACGTCCGCGCGCTGCCCGCGCTCCCCCGCCCGCGGAGCGTCCTGCCGACCCGGCAGCGCGGGCGGTACCCTCCGAGCGAGATGAGCACCCTGCCCTCGGCCCCCGCCGCGCCGCCCACCTGGCCAGCCGCGATCGCGCTGGTCACGGCCCTGGGCGCTCCGATGCTCGCGCTGATGGACGAGCTGTCCACCACCATGTTCTGCGCCAAGGACACCGACGGCCGCTACGTCGCGGTCAACCAGGCCTTCGTCGAGCGCACGGTCGAGCGCTCGCGCCGCGCTGTGGTCGGGCGGGCCGCGGGCGACCTGTTCGCTGCGCCGTTCGCGGAGCACTACTCCCAGCAGGACGCCGCTGTGCTCGCCACCGGACGACCCTTGCGCCACGTGCTCGAGCTGATCCGGGGGCCCGGCGGGGCACCCGGCTGGTACCTGACCTCGAAGCAGCCCGTGCGGGCCGACGGGCGGCTGCTGGGTCTGGTCAGCGTCTCGCAGGACCTGCGCTCGTACGACACGGCCGACGTCGCGGTGAGCTCCCTCTCACGGGTCGTCGCGCTGGTCACCGAGCGCCTCGCGGACGGCGTCTCGGTCGCCGAGATGGCGCAGGCCGCCGGCTGCTCGCCCTCGACCCTGGACCGGCGGATGCGCAAGGTCTTCTCGCTCTCACCCCAGCAGTTCGTGCTGCGGGCGCGCATCGACCACGCGACGACGCTGCTCACGACGGGCGACCTGCCCATCGCACGCGTCGCGCAGGACTCCGGCTTCTGCGACCAGGCCGCGTTCACACGCACCTTCGGTCGCCTCACGGGAGAGACCCCGGCCCAGTTCCGGCGCGGGGCCACCCCGGCCGCCACCCCGCACTGATCGCCCCCTGCTCGGCCACCCCGAAAGGGCCGCCGCGCCGGACGCCTCACGCGACCGCGGCGACGACCGGCGATCATGGGGCCATGAACAGCCCCACCCTCCCCACCCTCGCGCTGCGCGGCGCGGACATCCCGCTGCTCGGGCTCGGCACCTGGCAGTCCGAGGGTGACGACGCCCGCCACGCCGTGCGGGCCGCGCTCGAGCTCGGCTACCGCCACGTGGACACCGCCACCGGCTACGGCAACGAGGCGCAGGTCGGCCGTGGCCTCGCCGACTCGGGCGTCGCCCGCGAGGACGTCTTCCTGACGACCAAGCTGCCGCCGAGCGCCGCCGGGCGCGAGCGCGAGACGATCGAGAGCTCGCTGACCGACCTCGGCACCGACCACCTCGACCTGTGGCTCGTGCACTGGCCGCCGAACGGCGCAGCGACCCCCGCGACGTGGGAACGGCTCATCGAGCTGCGTGACGCGGGACTGACCCGTGCCATCGGCGTCTCGAACTACTCGGTCGCGCAGATCGACGAGCTCGTCGCCGCCACGGGCGAAGCCCCCGCGATCAACCAGGTCCCGTGGAGCCCGGGCGACTTCGACGCCGAGCTCGTCGCCGCGCACGCGGCACGCGGGGTCGCGCTCGAGGGGTACAGCCCGTTCAAGCGCACCGACCTCGACTCGCCCGTGCTGGTCGAGATCGCCGCGGCGCACGGCGTGAGCACGCGCCAGGTCGTGCTGCGCTGGCACCTCGAGCACCAGGTCGTGGTCATCCCGAAGTCGACGCGCCGCGAGCGCATCGCCGCCAACCTGGACGTGCTGGGCTTCACGCTCGACGCCGACGAGGTCGCCCGCATCGACTCGCTGCCGCCCACGGCCGACGCATGAGGCGCTGACGCGGGAGGTTCGGCGACACGGCGGCCTTCACGGTGGCAGGGTGGGGGCGGAGGCGTCCCCCGTCGGCGAGGGTGCTGACGACGCGCTCCACCACGAATGCGCAGCCCAGGAGGCACACGAGCATGACGGTGACCGGTTCGTCGATCACGAGCACCCACCCCTCTCCGCTGGCCACGGCCCACGCCCAGCTCTCGACGGTCGTCGAGATCCTGGGATACGACGAGGGCCTCCACCGGATGCTCGCCACACCCCGGCGAGAGATCAACGTGGCCATCCCCCTGCGTCGTGACGACGGGAGCACCGAGCTCTTCACGGGCTACCGCGTCCAGCACAACATCTCGCGCGGCCCCGGCAAGGGCGGCCTGCGCTACGCGCCGGGGGTCGACCCCGACGAGGTGCGGGCCCTCGCGATGTGGATGACCTGGAAGTGCGCCGTGGTCGACCTGCCGTACGGCGGCGCGAAGGGCGGTGTGGCGATCGACCCCCGGCAGTACTCGAGGGCCGAGCTCGAGCGGGTCACGCGGCGCTACACGAGCGAGATCATGCCGATGATCGGCCCGGAGCGGGACATCATGGCGCCCGACATCGGCACCGACGAGCAGACCATGGCGTGGGTCATGGACACCTACTCGGTCAACCAGGGCTACACGATCCCCGCGGTCGCCACGGGCAAGCCGCTCGCGATGGGCGGCTCGCTCGGCCGGGCCACAGCCACCTCGCGCGGCGTGCTGCACGCCGCACGCGCGTGCCTGGCCGACTCGGGCGTCGACCTGCGGGACGTGAGCGTCGCGGTGCAGGGCTTCGGCAAGGTCGGCTCGCACGCGACGCGCTTCTTCGCCGAGGCCGGTGCGCGAGTCGTGGCCGTGTCCGACCAGTACGGCGGGGTGCTGTCGGTCGACGGCCTGGACGTGCCGGCGCTGCTCGACCACGTGGCGGCGACCGGCTCGGTGGTGGGCTTCGCGGGCGCCGACCCGATCGACAACACCGCGCTGCTCGCGCTCGACGTCGACGTGCTGGTCCCGGCCGCCGTCGAGGGCGTGCTCGACGAGGACACAGCGGCGTCGGTCAAGGCGCGCTGGGTGGTCGAGGGCGCCAACGGGCCCACCACCGAGGCCGGCGACCGGGTGCTGGGGGACCGCGGCATCATCGTGGTGCCGGACATCCTGGCCAACGCGGGCGGCGTGGTCGTCTCGTACTTCGAGTGGGTGCAGGCCAACCAGGCGTACTGGTGGACCGAGCGCGAGATCGAGGAGCGGCTCGAGCAGCGCATGCTCGCGTCCTACGCGAACGTGGCCCAGGTCGCGCGCGTCGAAGGGCTGAGCCTGCGTGACGCCGCGCTGACGATCGGGGTGCGGCGGGTCGCGGAGGCCCACCAGATCCGCGGCCTCTACCCGTGACGCCACGGTGAACGGCACTGTCTGATCCGTCACGACGCCGCCGGGAAGCGTTCGGCTCCCGGCGGCGTTGGCCTGGGGTGACCACGAACCCCCTGCCCCTGTCCGTGCTCGACCTGGCCACCGTGAGCGAGGGCTCGTCGAGCCGCACCGCTCTGCTCGACACCACGACGCTCGCCCGGCGCGCCGACGCGCTCGGCTACCGCCGGTTCTGGGTCGCCGAGCACCACGCGATGCCCGCTGTCGCCTCGACCGCGCCCGCGGTGCTGATCGCGCACCTGGCCGGCGTGACGCACCACCTGCGGATCGGATCGGGCGGCGTGATGCTGCCCAACCACCCCTCGCTCGTCGTCGCCGAGCAGTTCGCGATGCTCGAGGCCCTGCACCCCGGCCGCATCGACCTGGGGATCGGCCGCGCTCCCGGCGCCGACCCGATGACCGCCGCCGCGCTCCGCCGCACCGTCGAGGGGCTCGGTGCCGAGGACTTCCCGGCCGAGCTGATCGACGTGCTCGCGCTCCTGGGCCAGACGCCCCCGGGCCGGGCACCGTCGGCGCGCGCCCGCAGGCTCAGCGCGACCCCCGTGCAGGGGTCGACGCCGCAGGTGTGGCTGCTCGGGTCGAGCCTGTTCAGCGCGACCCTCGCGGGCGAGCTGGGGCTGGCGTTCAGCTACGCGAACCACTTCGCCACGGGCCGCACCGAGCAGGCCGCTGACGCCTACCGGGCGGCGTTCCGCCCCTCGGAGGTCCTCGCGGAGCCGCACCTCATGGTGTCGGCGTCGGTGCTGCTCGCCGAGACCGAGGCCGAGGCGCACCACCTCGCCGGGCCGAGCCGCGTCATGGCGCTCAGCCTGCGCGGCGGCGGCCGGCTCGGACCGATCGTGTCCCCCGACGACGCCGAGCGGGTGCTGGCCGGGCTCGACCCGGACACCGCGCGGGCGTTCTTCGCCCAGTCCCCCGGCACGCAGCTCGCGACCACCCCCGAGCGTGCGGTCGCCGCGCTGGGAGATCTGGCGGCCCGCACGGGCGCCGACGAGCTGCTCGTGACCGGGACCAGCCACGACGTGGGCACGCGCGTGCGCACGCTCGAGCTGCTCGCCGAGGCGTGGGGGCTCACGGCCCCCGACGCCCCGGGAACGGCCGAGCCGGCCGGTCTGGCGGGTCAGGCCTCGCGGGGCTGACGGTCGGCCCACTCGGCGAGCGTGACGCGCGGACCCGTGTAGAACGGGACCTCCTCGCGCACGTGCCGGCGGGCCTGGGTCGCGCGCAGCTCACGCATGAGGTCGACGATGCGGTGCAGCTCGTCGGCCTCGAACGCGAGGATCCACTCGTAGTCGCCGAGCGCGAACGCGGCGAGGGTGTTGGCCCGCACGTCGGGGTAGTCCTTGGCGGCGCGCCCGTGCTCGACGAGCATCGCGCGGCGCTCCTCGTCGGGCAGCACGTACCACTCGTACGAGCGCACGAACGGGTACACGGACAGGTAGTCGCGCGCGGGCTCGCCCGCGAGGAACGCCGGGACGTGGCCGCGGTTGAACTCGGCGGGGCGGTGCAGCGCGACGACCGACCACACGGGCACCACGTGGCGGCCGAGCGCGCTCGCCCGCAGCCGCTCGTAGGCGCCCTGCACGGCCTCGATCGAGTCGCCGTGGAACCACACCATCAGGTCGGCGTCGGCCCGCAGGCCCGCGACGTCGTACCAGCCGCGCACGACCAGGTCGCCCAGCGAGCCGTCGCCCGTGATCGCGGCCTCGGCCTCGCGCACCAGCTGGGCGCGCTCGTCGTCGTCCTCGGGCAGCGACTCCTCGAGCGCGTAGACCGAGAACATCGCGTACCGGATCGACGTGTTGATCGACTCGGCGACCTCGGTCGTGTGACCGCCCGGCTCGGGCGTGCCCGTGTGCTGCGTGCTCATGCCTGCTGTGCTCCCGTCGTCGCGTCCATGTCCGTCACGTCCTGCTCGACCGGGTCCGAGCCGCACGCGGCAGGGATCCCGCTGTCCTCGCCCGACCGCATCCGGCAGCAGCCGGGACGGCAGACGTCGGGCCATGCTCCCAGGGTGCCGACGGTCGCCCGTGCCACCTCCTCGCCGCGCTCGGCGGCCGCCCGCTCGAGCACCAGGTCGACGAGGCCCTCGACGAACGGCGCGCGCGTCGAGACCGACCCCGCACGGACCGCGACCACCCCGAGCTCGCGGGCCGTCTCGAGCGCCTCGGTGTCGAGGTCGAACGCGACCTCCATGTGGTCCGAGACGAAACCGATCGGGGAGAGCACGACGGCCCGCAGACCCGCCGCGGCCCGCTCGGAGAGCAGGTCGTTCACGTCGGGCTCGAGCCACGGCTGGCTGGGCGGGCCCGAGCGCGAGCAGAACGCGAGCGTCCACTCGACCTCGCGACCCAGCCGTGCGCCGACCTCTGCCGCCACGAGCGCCCCGACGTCGAGGTGCTGCGTGCGGTAGCTCGGTGCCTGCGCCCCCGAGGCCTCCTCCATGGTGTCCGGCACCGAGTGCGTGACGAACACGAGCGGGGCGCTGCCCGCGAGCGTGCCGACGTCGGTGCCGGTCCGCTCGGCGAGCTCCTCGTAGGCCTCGACGACCGCGTCGGCGTTCGCCCGGACGAAGCCCGGGTGGTTGAAGTAGTGGCGCAGCTTGTCCACGACGATCCCCGCGCTGCCGTCGTCGCCGGTGGGCGTGCTCGCGCCCAGCTCGACGAGTGTCTTCGCGAGGTTCTCGCGGTACTGGCGGCAGCCCGAGTACGAGCCGTACGCGCTGGTCACGATCGCGAGGACGCGGCGCGCTCCCGAGTCCCGCAGGTCGCGCAGCGCGTCGATCGTGTACGGCTCCCAGTTGCGGTTGCCCCACGCGACGGGCAGGTCCACGCCGCGGCGCGCGAGCTCGGCGCGCAGCGCGTCGACCAGCGCGAGGTTCTGCGCGTTGATCGGGCTGCGACCACCGAAGTGGGCGTAGTGCTCACCGACCACGGCGAGACGCTCGTCCGGGATGTTCTTGCCGCGCGTCACGTTCCGCAGGAACGGCAGCACGTCCTCCGGGGCGTTCGGGCCGCCGAACGAGTAGAGCATCAGGGCGTCGTAAGGGGCGGTCGAGGTCGTCGATTCCACTGCTGCATCATGGCACTGCGCTCTGAGACCCGACGCGGCCGCGGGACCCCACGAGCGCGTGATCTTGTCCCGACAGACCGTCAGAACCGTGAGTGCCCAGGTCGCGCCCGGATGCGGACGCCGCGAGCGACTTCTACCGTCGAGGGTGGGTCGTGACGATCCGGCGCCGTCCCGAGGCAGATCCCTCGGACGGGAGCACGACGAACGAGGGAGCGCAGCCGGCGTGGAGACGATCGACCCGAACGCGCTGGTCGGATGGGTGCTCGGTCACCGCTACGACCTCGGGACGCCTCTCGGGCACGGGGGGATGAGCACGGTGTTCCGCGCGACGGACGTGCGCCTGACCCGCTCGGTCGCACTCAAGCTCTTCTCGCTCGACGGGGTCGCGCCCCGCGAGATCCGCCGGTACGCGGACGAGGCCCGGCTGCTGGGTGCGCTCTCGCACCCGGGCCTGGTCGCCCTGCTGGACGTCGGCGCCGACCTGGGGCCCGCCGCGGAGCCGTTCGCGTTCCTCGTCATGGAGCTCGTCGACGGCACGACCCTGCGCGAGCTCGTCAGCCGCGGCCCGCTGCCCCCCTCCACGGTGGCCGACATCGGGCGCCAGCTCGCCGAGGCGCTGGGGCACGCGCACGCCGCGGGCGTGGTGCACCGCGACCTCAAGCCCGCGAACGTCCTGGTCGCGCGCGAGGCGGTGCTGTCGGGCGACGCCGAGGCGCCGACGATCTCGACCAAGCTGGCCGACTTCGGCATCGCCCAGCCGCTGCACGGCCCGACGACGAACGGCACAGCGGGCGAACCGACGTTCGGCACCGCGAACTACCTGAGCCCCGAGCAGGCCCTGGGCAGGCCGCTCGGCCCGCGCTCCGACGTCTACTCGCTGGGCCTGGTGCTGCTCGAGTGCCTCACGGGCGAGCGCACGTTCCCGGGCGAGGCCCTGTCGAGCTCGCTCGCCCGGCTGCTCGACGCGCCGGTCGTGCCCGACAGGTTCGGCCCGCAGTGGGCCGCGCTCCTGCGGGCGATGACGGCCTCGGAGCCCGACCAGCGCCCGACCACAGCCGAGGTCGCCGACCGGCTCCGCGGGCTGCGCCAGCCGGCGCTGTGGGACCGCGTCGCGGCACGTCTGACCTGACCAGGTCGCAGACCCGTGGAGCCGACCGAGGCGTCCCGGGGTCAGTGGTGGGCGTGCACCGGTGCGGGGGCGAGGGTGGCGAGCGTCTCGGCGATCTCTGTCGCCCAGCCGGCCACGGCCTCCATGTCCCGGTGGTCCCCCTCACGGGCGCGGGCACCCGAGATGAGCGCACGCTCGGCGAACGTCAGCTCGCTGCGCACCAGACGACCGGCGAAGCTGCGGTGGGCGCGGGCCCCGAGCCGCTCGCGCAGCGCGGCGACCTCGTGCGGGGAGTTGGCCGACGCAGCGGGCTGGGTCGCCAGACCCGACGACAGGAGCCACACGTGCCGTTCCGCGAGGTCGTCAGCGCAGCGCTCGGCCAGCTCACGGGCACGCGGCAACCAGTGGGCCGTGTACACGGCGGAGCCGAGCACCACCGCGTCGTACCCCCGTACATCGGTCACGTGCTCCGGGTCCAGCTCGTCGACCTCGTGGCCGGACTCCGCAAGCACCCCAGCGATCACCGAGCCGATCTCCTGCGTCGCCCCGTGCCGGGACGCCACCGTCACCAAGATCCTCATCGCGTGCACCTCCTGCTCGTCGTCGTGCCGTGCCCCCTCGACCAGGCGCTGACCAACATCGTCCGTCGGTGAGGCGGCCCTCACCTGGGCCAGAGGTCCCCCGCTCGGCCTAAGCACGCCACGCGACGGGGTGCGGGCGGCTGTGGTGGCGGTGCGGTCGCCGTGCGTGAGCGGCGTGGTGGCGACGGTCGACGACGACGTCCACGACGATTCACGCATCGTGACGCCGTACTCTGGCCCGATGCAGATCGGCGAAGGTCGCACCACCTACGTCCTGGTCGACGGCGAGAACATCGACGCGACCCTCGGCTCGTCGATCCTCAACGGTCGACCCACGCCCGAGCAGCGCCCGCGGTGGGAGCGCGTGCTCGACTTCGCGCAGCGCACGTGGGGCAACCCGGTCAAGGGGCTGTTCTTCCTCAACGCCTCGAACGGCACCATGCCGATGTCGTTCGTGCAGGCCCTCGTCGCGATCGGCTTCCAGCCGATCCCCCTGGCCGGGGAGAGCTACGAGAAGGTCGTCGACATCGGCATCAAGCGCACGCTCACGGCGCTCGCCGGGCGCGAGGGCGACGTGCTGCTCGCGAGCCACGACGGTGACTTCATCCCCGAGGTCGAGCACCTGCTCGGCGACGACCGCCGCGTCGGGCTGCTCGCGTTCCGCGAGTTCACCAACTCGGGGCTCGCCCAGCTCATGGAACGCGGCCTGGAGGTCTTCGACCTCGAGAGCGACGTCAAGGCGTTCAACGTCCAGCTGCCGCGCCTGCGGATCATCCCGCTCGACGAGTTCGACCCGCTGCGCTACCTCTGACGCGACGGACGGCGGTGCGGCTCGCACCGCCGTCCGCGCGGGGTTCAGCGGCCGGTCACGCCCCGAACGCGGCAGCGACGAACGTGTCCATCTGCTCGAGGACCTGGGGGCCGGTGTCGGTGAGCAGGATCGAGACGCCGTGCGCGCCGCCCGGCAGCTCGACGTAGGTGCTCGGGTCGTCGGCGCGGGCGACCTGCTTCGACTCGGAGGCGTTGACCGTGCCGTCGGACACGCTCGCGATCACGAGCAGCGGCCCCGTGTACGAGCTGCCGGCCGAGGTCGCGTCGAGGTCGTCGACCTTGACGCCGGGGCTCAGCGCGATCACGCCGACCGGAGCGGGGTCGAGGTCGTCCGCGACGCCGGCGACGACGCCGGCCCCCTTGGACGCACCCACCAGCACGACGTCCTCCGCCCCCTCGTCCCGGATCGCGGCGACCGCGTCCTTGAGGGACTCGGCGCCGTCCGCTCCCCACCCGAACGACGCGACCCGGTAGCCCGCGGCGGCGTACCGCACCATCTGGTCGGACCACTGGCAGAAGTTCCCGTTGGACTGCGGGGCGAACACGATGCCCTTGGCGCCCTCGCCGAGCGTGAGGACGACGGTGTCGTCGGTGCCGGCCACGACCGCCCGGGTGCCGTCGGGGGCGCAGTCGGGGGTGTCGATCGCGCGGGGGGCGGCGGCGGACGGCGCCGCGGACGAGGTGGCCGCGACGGGTTCGGACGAGGCATCGCAGCCGGCGAGCGCCGCGATGAGTGGGAGCGCTACCACGAGCGCAACGATGGGCTGGTGTCGCACAGAGGGGGTCATGGGTGAATTCGTAGACCTTGCGGGTCGGCGGCACCAGAGGATTCACCCGTTTGCCTCCGGTTCGATCCTCGCCCGGGCGGGGCCTCGAGCAGGCTGCCTGTGCCGCGGGTTGTCGCCCCGGCGCGACGAGGTCATGCTCGCGGGATGACGGCGGCCACCGCGCTCCTGCGCGGCATCAACGTGGGCGGGCACCGCACGGTGCCGATGGCCGACCTGCGAGCGGTCGTCGAGGAGCTCGGCCACACCCAGGTCGCGACCCACCTCAACAGCGGCAACGTCGTCTTCGCGGTGGCACCGTCCGACGCTCCCCCGGCGGGTCCCGACCCCGCGGCGCTCGCCGCCGCCGTCGCCGACGGCCTGCACCAGCGGCTCGCCCTCGACGTGGACGTCGTGGTGCGCACAGCGACGCAGGTCGACGCCGTGGTGGCGGCCAACCCGTTCGACGACGCGGCGCGCACCGACCCGTCCCACCTGGTCGTCGTCTTCTACCCGGACCCGGTGGGCGACCCGGCGCTCGACACGAGCCGGTACGGCCGGGAGCAGGTCGTGTGGGACGGCGCGCACGCCTACGTGCACTACCCGGACGGCATCGGCCGATCGCGGCTCACGGGCGACGTGCTCGACTCCGCCGCGGGCCAGCCCGGCACCGGCCGCAACTGGCGCACAGTGCTCGCGGTCCAGGAGCTGCTGCGCGCGCGTGCCTGAGCGCCGTCGGGGCTAGGTTGGGCGCCATGGCCACCGTGTTCTCGCAGATCATCTCCGGGGCGATCCCGGGCCGCTTCGTGTGGGCGGACGACGTCGCCGTCGCCTTCACGACCATCGCGCCCATCACCGACGGGCACACGCTCGTGGTCCCGCGCGAGGAGATCGTCCAGATCACCGACGCCCCTGCAGACGTCCTGGCGCACCTCGTGCACGTCGCCCAGACCATCGGCAAGGCGCAGCAGGAGGCGTGGGACGCCCCGCGCGTCGCGCTGCTCACCGCCGGGTTCGAGGTGCCCCACCTGCACCTGCACGTGCTCCCCGCGTGGGACGAGCAGAGCCTGACGTTCGCGAACGCGCGCCACGACGTGCCCGCGGCCGACCTCGACGCAGCGGCCGAGCGGGTGCGCGAGACGCTGCGCGCGCAGGGCCACGGCGACCACGTGCCGGCGACCCTCGGCTCGCCCGCCTGACACCGACCCGCCGGCGGCCCTAGTCGCCGATCTCGGCGAGGCGCAGCACGCGCGCATCGGCCGCCACGACCCGCTCGGCCTCGGCCAGGAGCGAGGCCGGGGTGTCGGCCCCCGCCCGCACGAACCGCCCCGAGAGCACGTCGAGCTCACCCTCGCCCATCGCGACCACGAGCTCGGCCACGGCCTCGACGGGCGTCCAGTCGGCGCGCGTGTCGTGCATCGGCATCGCGCCCGTCATGTCGGTCGCGACGACTCCCGGCGCGAGGTCGAACACGCGCAGGCCCGCGTCCCGGTACTGCGCGTCGAGCAGACGCGTGAACCGCGAGAGCGCGCCCTTGCTGATCGCGTAGCCGGTGTAGACGTCGAGCGCGCGGTGCCCGGCGCCCGAGTTCATGTTGACGACGCGGCCCGCACCCCGCGCCAGCATGCCCGGCAGCACGGCGTGCGTCACGAGCAGCGGACCACGCACGTTGGTCTCGATGACCCGCCACGTCTCCGCCGGGTCGTCCTGCGCGAACGGCACCTCGGTCCGCTCGATGACGCCCGCGTTGTTGACCAGCAGGCCGAGGCCCCCCGCGGGGGCGAACGCGTCGAGCACGTGCCCGACGGCCGTCTCGACCGCGGCCGGGTCCACCAGGTCGGCCGTCGCGACGCTCACGTCGGCGCCGAGCGCCCGGCACTCGTCCGCGACCTGGTCGAGGTGCGCGCGGGTGCGACCCACGAGGGCCAGCGACCAGCCGGCACCGGCGAGCCCGTGGGCGATGCCGCGGCCGATCCCCCGTCCGGCTCCGGTGACGAGTGCGGTCCGGGGTGCGTCGGTCATGCCCCCCATCCTCGCTCACCGGCCCGGGCGGGGAGGTCCTCGTTGCGCGGGCGCCGCTGGCCTGGAAGTTTGGGGGGGATCGCACGACGACGGAGGGCCGAGATGCCGCAACGCCCCAGGCCGGGCCCCCCGCTGCGGGTCCGGCTGCCGAGCCTCAACCCGGGCGTCGTGGACTTCCTCGAGGACGAGGCGGGCAGCGCGGTCTTCCTGCTCGTGGCGACGGTGGTCGCGCTGGTCTGGGCGAACTCCCCGTGGGCCGCGGCCTACGAGACGCTCTGGTCGACCCCCGCCGGGGTGTTCGTGGGCGGGTTCGGGCTCGAGCTCGACCTGCACCACTGGGTCAACGACCTCGCGATGGCTGTGTTCTTCCTGGTCGTCGGGCTCGAGATCAGCCGGGAGGCCACGAGCGGCGAGCTGCGTGACCGGCGCACGGTCGCGGTGCCCGCCCTCGGCGCACTGGGCGGCATGGTGGTCCCGGCGCTCGTCTACCTCGCGTTCACCGCGGGCACCGAGGCGGCGCACGGGTGGGGCATCGTCATGTCGACCGACACCGCGTTCCTCATCGGCATCCTGGCGCTGTTCGGGCCGGCGTGCCCCGACCGGCTGCGGCTGTTCCTGCTGACCCTGGCGATCGTCGACGACATCGGCGCGATCACGGTGATGGCCGTGTTCTACACCGACTCGGTCGACCTCGCGGCGCTCGGGCTGGCCGCGCTGGTGATCGTCGCGGTCCTCGTGATGCGGTGGATGCGCGTGTGGCGCCTCGCGCCGTACGTCGCGGCGGGCCTGGTGCTGTGGGTGGCGGTGCAGGCCTCGGGCGTGCACCCGACGCTCGCGGGCGTCCTGCTGGGCCTCCTGGTGCCCGCTCGGCCGTCGGCCCGGGAGCACGTGGACGTCGTCGCCCGCTACGCCGACCACCTCGCCCAGGACACCACGGCCGACCGTGAGCACCTCACCGAGCTCGCCGCCCGCGCCGCGGTCCCCGCGAACGAACGCCTGCAGCGGATGCTGCACCCGTGGAGCGCGTACGTGGTGGTGCCGGTCTTCGGGCTCGCGAACGCCGGGGTACGGCTCGATGCGGAGGCGCTCTCGCAGGCCGCACGCTCGCCCGTGACCCTCGGCATCATCGTGGCGCTCGTCGTGGGTGACGCGGTCGGGATCTTCGGCGCCTCGACCCTCGCGATCCGGCTCGGCCTCGGCGACCTGCCCGGGCGGGTGCGCTACGGGCACCTGCTCGGCGGCGCCGTGCTCGCCGGCATCGGCTTCACCATCGCACTGTTCATCACCGAGCTGGCCTTCGACGACGCCGCGCTGCGCGAGCAGGCGAAGATCGGCGTGCTCGCGGGCTCGCTCGCGGCGGCCGTGCTCGGCACCCTGCTGCTGCGCCTGCTCGGCCAGCGCCTGCCGCTGTGCTCCCCGGAGTCGGACACCCCGCCGCCGCTGCCGCCGCTCCCCTGGCGCAACGCCTGACCGCGCTGCGGCGGGCCGGGTTCAGCCCAGGCCGACGGCTGCGCGCAGGTCCGGGAGCTCGATCCGCCCCACGTACCGCTCGCCGTCGATGAACAGCGTCGGCGTGCCCTGCACACCCGCGTCGACTCCCGCCTGGTACTCGCGCCGGACCACGTCGGAGTACGCCTGCGCGGCCGGGCCGACGACGCTCGACGGGTCGAGGCCGAGCGACTGCGCGTACCGGCCCAGGCTCGCGTCGTCGAGCGCGTCGTGGTGCGCGAAGAGCAGGTCGTGCATCGGCCAGAACCGGCCCTGCGCCCCGGCCGCCGCGGCCGCGAGCGCCGCGGCGAGGGCGTGCGGGTGGATCTCGAAGAGCGGGAAGCTCCGCCACACGAGCCGGACCTGCCCGCCCGAGCTGTCGACGAGCTCGCGGAGCACCGGCACCGCAGCGCGGCAGTAGGGGCACTCGAAGTCGCCGTACTCGACCACCGTGACCGGCGCGTTCGGGTCACCGCGGACGTCTCCTTGCGACATGGGCGCCTCCTCGCCCCCCAGCATCGCACCGGCGCCATGGGGACGCACGGGCCTTCCGCCTTGCCGTGCGACCCAGGTGCTGGTCTGCTGTCGCATGACGACTGTCCGATTTGTCCAGAGGGGAACCCCATGTCGACTCCCACCGTCCTGCTGGTGCACGGCGCCTTCGCCGACGGGTCGAGCTGGTCGCGCGTCATCGCGCGCCTGCAGGCCGAGGGCGTGACGGCGCAGGCCCTCGCCAACCCCCTGCGCGGCCTGACGCACGACGGCGAGTACGTCGCCGACGCCGCGTCGCAGGTCGACGGCCCCGTGGTGCTCGTGGGGCACTCGTACGGCGGCCCGGTCATCACCTACGCGGGCAGCAAGGCGCCCAACGTGACGGCGCTCGTGCTCGTGGCCTCGTTCGGCGTCGACCACGGGCAGTCCGCGGTCGGGTCGGTCGCGGGCTTCGCCGAGCCCGAGCTCAACGACGCGCTCGAGCCGCACACGTTCCCCGGCGGCGACAGCCCCGAGCTGTACATCCAGCGCGAGAAGTTCCGCTCGGTCTTCGCCGCGGACCTGCCCGACGAGGAGACAGCGCTGCTCGCCGTGAGCCAGCGCCCGCTCGCCCTCGCAGGGCTCGAGCAGGTGCTGGAGGTGCCGCCCGCGTGGAAGACGCTGCCGACGTGGTTCGCGGTGGCCACCCAGGACCACGCGATCGACCCCGACGCGCAGCGCGCGGCGGCCGTGCGCCTCGGGGCGACCACGGTCGAGATCGAGGGGTCGCACGCGATCGCGCTCTCGCAGCCGGACGCCGTCGCGGCACTCGTGCTCGCGGCGGTCCGGGCTCAGTCCTGAGCCGGGCCGCCGTGCTCGGGGTCGGCCGGGTACGGCGGGTCGTCGTCGACCGGGGCGGGCTCCCGCTCGCCCAGGTGCAGGATGCAGTGGTGCGGCCCGACGAACCGCTCGAGCCACGTCGCGACGAGGGGACCGTCGTGGCTCTCGAGCAGGCCCTGGCTCAGGCCCAGGTGCACCTGGCACACGATGTCGGGCGACTGGGCGACGAGGTCGACGAACGGGCACCGGTGCAGGTGCACCTCCATGCCCTCGGGGTCCGTCTCGGGCTCGAAGCCCAGGCTGTGCAGCTGGTGGCGCAGCTCGGCCAGCTGTGCCTGCGCCTCGGGGCGCGACACCAGCTCGGCGTGGTCCGCCGGGGGCACCGGCGAGTCGAGCAGCCGCGCCCAGGTGCGGCCGCACTCCTCGGCCTGGCCGCCGGGGTGCGGGGCCTGCACCGGCAGGCGCACCGGGCAGGCGGGCGCCGCTGGCTCCGAGGTGCCGAGGCCGGCGAGCAGCGCACGGACCAGCTGGTCGCGGGCCCGCGCGTCGCCCGGCGCCTCGATGTCGGGCGCGGCGCTGTAGAGGATGCGCGGGCGTCCGCGGGTGTGCCGGCGCTCGACCTCGCTCGTGACCAGGCCCGAGTCCATGAGGCGCTCGAGGTGCTCACGGACGGTGTTGACGTGCAGGCCGACGCCGCTGGCGATCTCGTCCGCGCTCATCGGTCCGGCCTGGCGCTGGAGCAGATGCACCATCGCCATCCGCTTGTCCGATGCGAGCGCGCGGTGCGCGTTGACCGGCTGAGAAGGCATGCCACCAGTGTGAACCACCTGGTCAGCGAGGTCGTAGGACCATCGGTCGCTACGGTTGCCCGATGAACTCAGTGCTCGCGACAGTCGTCGTCGTCTCCGACCGGTGCTCCCGGGGTGAGCGCGAGGACCGCTCCGGGCCTCGCGCCGTCGAGCTCCTGCAGGCCGCGGGGCTCACCGTCGGCGCGCCCGTCGTGGTGCCCGACGGCGCCGCCTCGGTGGCCGCCGCCCTCGCCGAGGTCCTCGCGTCGGGGGCCCGGGTCGTGGTGACGAGCGGTGGCACGGGCGTGACGCCGCGCGACCAGACGCCCGAGGGGACGCGTGGGGTGATCGACCGCGAGCTGCCGGGCCTCGCCGAGGCGCTGCGCCGCGAAGGCCAGACGCACGTCGCGAGCGCCGTGCTCTCGCGCGGGCTCGCGGGGGTCACCGCGGGCGGCGCCGTGGTGGTCAACCTGCCCGGGTCCACGCGTGCGGTCGAGCAGGGGATCGCTGTGCTCGCGCCGCTGCTGCCGCACCTGCTCGACCAGCTCGTGGGCGGAGACCATTGAGCAGCCCGGTCCCGCTCCCCCTCCCGGTGCTGCGCCCCGCCGCGACCACGCCGGGGCCGGTCGCCGACGCGCCGGTGGCCGACGCCCGGGTCACCACCACCGGGCCGCTCACCGACCGGTTCGGGCGGGTGCACCGCGACCTGCGCATCTCGCTGACCGACCGGTGCTCGCTGCGCTGCACGTACTGCATGCCCGCCGAGGGGGTGCCCTGGATCCCGGGCACCGACCTGCTGACCACCGCCGAGCTGGTGCGGATCGCCACGGTGGCGGTCGAGCAGGCGGGGATCGACGAGCTGCGCCTGACGGGCGGTGAGCCGCTGCTGCGAGCGGACGTCGTGGACGTGGTCGCCGCGCTGAGCGCGCTGCGCGGACCGCACGGGGCCCCCGAGGTCTCGCTCACCACCAACGCGCTGCGCCTGCCCCAGCTCGCCAGTCGCCTCGCGGACGCGGGGCTCACGCGCGTCAACATCAGCATCGACACGTTGCGGGCCGACCGGTTCCTCGCGCTGACCCGCCGGGACCGGCTCGCGGACACCCTCGCGGGCATCGCGGCGGCCGACGCGGCCGGGCTGCACCCGGTCAAGCTCAACGCGGTCGCGATGCGCGGCGTCAACGACGACGAGCTGGTGAACCTGGTGCGGTTCGCCACCGAGCGCGACTACGAGATGCGGTTCATCGAGCAGATGCCGCTCGACGCGGGCCACTCGTGGCGGCGCACCACCATGGTCACCGGCGCCGAGATCCTCGAGCGGCTCGCCGGGGCGTTCACGCTGACCCCGGTGCCCGGGCGCGGCGCCGCCCCCGCCGAGCGCTGGCTCGTCGACGGCGGTCCCGGCAGGGTCGGGGTCATCGCCTCGGTGTCGCAGCCGTTCTGCGGGGCGTGCGACCGGCTGCGGCTCACGGCCGACGGCCAGCTGCGCTCATGCCTGTTCGCCCGCACCGAGACCGACCTGCGCGCCCTGCTGCGCTCGGGCGCCGACGACGGCGCGCTCGTGGCGGCCTTCCGCACCTGTGTCGCGGGCAAGCAGCCCGGCCACGGCATCGACGACCCCGCGTTCCTGCAGCCCGACCGCCCCATGAGCGCGATCGGCGGCTGACGGCTCAGACGGGTTCGGCGCGGGACCAGTCGTGCGGGCCGCCCATGGCCATCCACCGGGCGTACCAGTCGGTCGCGAGGTCGTCGGCGCGGTGCATCGCGTCGGCCAGCGGTCCGGCACCGATGCCGGCGGCGTACCCGACCAGGAATGCCGTGAGCGGTGACGCGGCGGGCTTGCCCACGCTGCGTGCCGCGTGCTGCACGACCGCCAGCAGCGTCTGTTCGTCGACGACGTCGGCGTCGACCCCGAGGTCACGCGCGAGCGTGTGGAACCAGACGTCGAGCGGTGTCCCCGGCGCCTCGATGAGCCGGCCGACCGGGAGCACCGGTCGGGGTGAGCTGTCGGTCATGCCGCGCCTCCCCTGTCGCACAAGCCGCGTCCTTCCATCGTGCCACGGGACGGGGCAGGGCGCCCGGACAGCGGTCCAAGACGCGGGTCGAGGCGCCCGTCAGCCGTCCAGGAGGCGCACGGCCTCCCAGGTGTCGACGTCGACCGCGGCACCGTCCGCGTCGGCGAGGCGTCGCACGTCGAGGTCACCGAGCACGGCGCGCACCGGGGCCCCACGCACCCCGCGCCCGCGCTCGAGGCGCTCGACGCTCTCGTCGAGGGCCGCCCGGCGGTAGATGCCGACGAGCGGCTGGTCGCGGCCGTCCGCGTCGACCAGCATCGCGCCGTCGGGCCCCTGGGCGCCCGCACCGAGGAGCAGCGGCACGGCGCCGCCGACGAGCGGCAGGTCGCACGCGAGCAGCAGCACCCACGCCGCGGCTCGGTCGGTCCCCGCGTCGAGCGCGACGAGGCCGGCGGCGACGCCCGCGGCAGGTCCGCCGTCGGGCGGGTCCTCGAGCGTGAGCAGCACGCCGCCCGGCACGTCGAGCGTGGGCGGCCCGACGACCGCGACGCGACGCGCACCCGCGACCGCGACCGCGTCGAGCACGTGCTCGAGCATGCGCCGCCCGCGCACGCGGACGTCGGGCTTGGAGACCCCACCGAGGCGGCTGGCCCGGCCGCCCGCGAGCACCACGGCGTCGAACGACGTGAGCCGCCCGGCGTCGGGCGTCTCCGTCGGGACGCCGGACCCGGTCACGGGGCGATCCGCACGACCGTCACCTCGTCGCCCGGCTCGACCGCGGTCACGTCCGCCGGCACGATCCCCAGGGCGTCCGCGAGCGCGAGGCTGGCCACGAGGTGCGATCCCGAGCCGCGCACGGCCGACGGACGCACCTCGACGCCGTCGGGCCCGTCGGTCAGGGCGAGCGGGATGTGCTGCTCGCGACCCACGGGCGAGGACCAGCCTTCGCTCGCGCGGGCACGCAGGCGCGGGCGGTGCAGGGCGGCACCGGTCAGGCCCCGCATCGCGTGCAGCGCCGGGCGCACGAACGCCTCGAACGACACGTACGCGCTCACGGGGTTGCCGGGCAGCGCGATCACGGGCGTGCCGTCGTTGAGCCTGCCGAGGCCCTGCGGCTTGCCGGGCTGCATCGCGACGGGCACGAACTCCATGCCGGGCAGCGGGGCGAGCACCTCCTTGACCACGTCGTACGCGCCCTGGCTCACCCCGCCCGAGGTCACGATCAGGTCGGCCGTCGGGTGCTGCGCCTCGAGCACGGCCCGCAGCGAGTCGGCGTCGTCGGGCACAGCACCGAGGCGGTGGACGCTCGCGCCTGCGGAGTGCGCCGCGGCGGCCAGCAGGTAGGAGTTGGAGTCAGGGATCTGCCCGGGGCGCAGGGCGGTGCCGGGCGTCACGAGCTCGGAGCCGGTGGAGAGCACGACGACGTGCGGGCGCCGGTGCACCACGACCTCGGGGCGCCCGAGCGCGGCGACCGTCGCGACCCGGTAGGGGGTGAGCTCCTGGCCGGCGCTCAGCACCACGGTGCCGGCGGCGACGTCCTCCCCCGCGCGGCGCACGTGCGCACCCGGGCGGGCGGCGGCCCGGATGCTCACCGTGACGGTGCCTGCGTCGGTCTGCTCGACCGGGACGATCGCGTCGGCGCCGGGCGGCACCGGCGCTCCCGTCATGATGCGCGCCGCGGTGCCCGGCTCGACCGCGCGGTCGGGGTCGACCCCGGCGGGCAGGTCGGAGACGACCCGCAGCGTCACGGGGTTCTCAGGAGTTGCCGCGGCCACGTCCTGCGCGCGGACCGCGTAGCCGTCCATCGCGGAGTTGGTGAACCGGGGCAGGGCGTCCGGGCTCGTGACGTCGTGGGCCAGCACCATGCCCGCCGCGTCCTCGAGGGTGACCGTGACCGGCGGCAGCGCGGTGACCAGCGAGAGCACGGCCTGCAGGTGCTCGGCGACCGTCCGGGGGGCCTGGTGCGTCGTCATGGCCCCCACGCTATCCGCAGTCCCGGGAGCACCTCCTAGGACCCCGCGCCGAGGGCACCGGCGGAGCGGGTCAGTGCTGCTGCGAGCCGCGGTCGTGCCGCGGGTTGAGGTTGTGCGGGTCCGCGTCGGTGTCGGCGTCGGGGTCGTCCGTGGGGTCGCCCGCGGCGTTCGCCCCCGATCGCGGGTTCAGGTTGTCCGGGTCGGCGTCGGTGTCGTAGTCCGCGGCGTCGACGTCGGACGGGTCCTCGTGCGGCTCGCCGGGTGTCTGCTCCATCCGTCCACGCTGCCACCGCTCGGGCGTGGCCGCATCCGCGGTCCCGCTGCTCCCCGCGCCAGTCCCCCGCGCGGCTGGTGACCGCACTCCGGACAGCCACCGCGTCCGGTTCGAGAGTCATCCTATGATTCGTCGGTGCCTGACAGCTCTCAGCAGCCCGTGGACGTCGTCCTCGTCGGCGGCGGGATCATGAGCGCGACGCTCGCCGCGCTGATCTCGACGCTCGAGCCGACGTGGACGATCGAGATCTACGAGCGTCGGCCCGGCCTCGCCCAGGAGAGCTCGAACGCCTGGAACAACGCCGGCACCGGCCACGCCGCGCTGTGCGAGCTGAACTACACGCACGAGCGGCCCGACGGCACGATCGACATCGCCAAGGCGGTGACCATCAACGAGCAGTTCGAGCTGTCCCGCGAGCTGTGGAGCCACCTGCTGACGAGCGGCCGGCTGCCCGACGGCACGGAGTTCGTCTCCCCCGCACCCCACATGACGTTCGTGCGCGGCGCCGCCAACGTCGACCACCTGCGCCGACGCGCCGACGCGCTGCGCAGCCACCCGCTGTTCGCGGACATCGAGTTCACGACCGACCCCGAGACGATCCGGGCCTGGGCACCGCTCCTCCTTCTCGAGCGCGACCCCGACGAGCCCGTCGCCGCGACACGGGCCTCCGAGGGCACCGACGTCGACTTCGGCGCGCTGACCCACGCGCTCGTCGCCGACGTCACCCGGCGCGGCGCGACCGTCCACCTCGAGCACGAGGTGCGCCGGCTGCGCCAGCTCCCCGACGGGACGTGGCGGCTGCGCGTCAAGGACCGCCGCTGGAACGCGACGCCACGGCACCGCACCGTCACCGCGCGCTTCGTGTTCATCGGCGCCGGGGGCGGGGCGCTCAACCTGCTGCAGCGCTCGGGCATCCCCGAGGCCAAGGGCTACGGCGGCTTCCCCATCAGCGGGCAGTTCCTGCGCACCACCGACCCCGGCCTCGTGCGTCAGCACCTGGCGAAGGTGTACGGAATGGCTGACGTCGGCTCCCCGCCCATGTCGGTGCCGCACCTCGACACGCGGGTGGTCGACGGGCAGACGGCGCTGCTGTTCGGCCCCTACGCCGGCTGGAGCATGAAGTTCCTCAAGCACGGCTCGCCGTTCGACCTCCTCCGCTCGATCCGGCCCGCGAACGTCGTCCCCATGCTGGCCGTGGGCCTGCACAACATGGACCTGCTGAAGTACCTCGTCAGCGAGCTCACGGCGTCCGAGACGCGTCGCCTGCGCACCCTGCGGGCGTTCGTGCCCACCGCCGACCTGCGCGACTGGGAGCTCATCACCGCGGGCCAGCGCGTCCAGGTCATCAAGAAGCACCCGACCCAGGGTGGGGTGCTCGAGTTCGGCACCGAGCTCGTCACGGCCGCCGACGGGACCATCGCGGGCCTGCTCGGCGCCTCGCCGGGCGCCTCGACCGCCGTCGCCACGATGCTCGACCTGCTCGAGCGCTGCTTCCCCGACCGGGTCGACGTGTGGGGCCCGAAGCTGCATGCCATGATGCCGAGCCTGGGCAGCGACGACTGGGACGACGCGTTCGCGCTGGACCAGCTCGTCGACGGCGACCAGGTCGACGTCGAGCCCTGACCCTCAGCCGTCCCCCCGGACCGGGTCGCCCGACCCGACGGCCCCCGACGGCCGGGTTCGCGCCAGCGTCACGTACCCGACCAGCGCCACCGTCACGGCCAGCCCCCCGGCAACCCCCAGCGCGAGCCCGGCGTGCACCCGGATCAGCAGCGTCCCGACCAGGGCGCCGCCCACCAGCATCACGATGCTGCCCGAGCGCCGCACCCACGGTTGGGGCCGACGTCGCCCGAGGTCCCCGGCCAGGCCCGTGACCTGCTCGTCGACGATGACCGTCGGCACGTCCGCCACGCCCAGCTGGCGAACTGTCGCGGCCTGCAGCCCCATGCACGCGCCGAGCACGGCGGCCGACGCGAGAGCGACCGGCCGCGGTGGCTGGGCCGACGACCGCGCGAGCGCGAGCGCGACGACCCCGACCCCCAGGCCCGTCGCGCCGAGCAGCGCCGTGGTGTGCCCGGTCCACACCCGCTCGCCCCCGCGCAGCGCCCGCCCGGACAGCACAGCCCCCACCCAGAACGTCGACAGGGCGAGGGCGAGCCCGACGGTCCCCAGCCCCGCCGCCCCGGTGAGGGACATGCCGAGCAGGGCCGTGTTCCCCGTCATGTTGCCCGTGAACACCCGGGCGAGCACGAGGTACCCCACGGCGTCGACGATGCCGGTCGCGAAGGTCAGCACCAGGAGCAGTCCCGCCTCGCGTCGCAGCACGTCGCGACCGGCCAGGGTCGCGGGCCCTCGGGCGCGCGTCACGGCGCCACCGCCGTGGTCCGTCCCTGCTCGAGCCGCACCCGCCCCGCGACGGCGACGCCCAGGCTCAGCGCGGCCACGAGCCCGAGTGCGAGGGCGGGGTGCACGCTGATGAGCAGCGCCCCGACGAGCGCGCCCGCGCCGATGAGCACGAAGCTGCCCATCCGTCGGCCCCACCCCGGGGAGCGGTCCACGTGCCGATGGAAGGTGAGGCCCAGGTCCACGATCGCGGTGGTCACCACGTCGGTGGGCACCTCGGGGATACCGGTCGCGCGCGCCGCCGCGGCCTGCAGCCCCATGCAGGCGCCGAGCACGGCCGCGGCCCCGAGCGCCGCGGGACGGCTCGTCGCAGGCGGCACCACGACCAGGCCGACCCCGACCAGGCCGACCGTCGCCCCCGAGGTCGCGACCAGGGCCGACGTGCGCCTCGTCCACCCGTCTGGCGTGGAGCGCAGCGCGACGCCGCACAGCTGGGCTCCGACCCAGAACGCGGCGAACGCGACCACCGGGCCGACCACCTGCAGGTGCGCCCCACCGGCGAGGGCCATGCCGAGCAGCAGCATGTTGCCCGACATGTTGCCCGCGATGACCCGGTCCAGCGCGAGGTAGCTCACCGCGTCGACCACGCCCGTGCCGAACGTCAGCACGAGGAGGAGGACCACCTCATGACGGCGGGTGTCGCGACGCAGCGCCTCGAAGACCATCGGCCCTCCCGATCACTGGCCCCGATCACCGGCCCACGGGTGCGGTGCCTCGCGCGCGGGACCACCGAGGCCTTCCAGGCTAGGTGGGGTGCGGCGGGGCCGCGCTGCGGGTGCGTCCGGCACAGGCCGGGGGTAGACCTGAGCAGATGACGACCCGACCCGACTGGCTGCCCGTCGGCAGCGGCTACGTGGCGCTCGGCGACTCGTATGCGGCCGGGCCGGGCATCCCGGTGACCGTCGACGTCGAGTGCGCGCGTTCGGACGGGAACTACCCGCACCAGGTCGCGGCGATGCTCGAGCTGGCGCTCGGCGACAGGACGTGCCGGGGCGCCTCCCTCGACGACATCCTGAGCATCCCCGAGTCCGCGGGGGTCAAAGGACCACCGCTCCCTCGGCAGGTCGACGCGCTGCTGCCCGACACCGCGCTCGTGACGCTCACGGCAGGTGGCAACGACGTGGGGTTCGTCGCCGCGCTGCGCTCGTGGTCGGCCGTGCACGCCGCCGAGCGCGGGCAGCTGCCGCACGGCCCGGGCAGCATCACGTCACCCCCCGCGCAGCCCGTGGACCGGGCACGCGTCGA
Organism: Cellulomonas sp. P22; assembly: GCF_044392165.1. NCBI lineage: Bacteria > Bacillati > Actinomycetota > Actinomycetes > Micrococcales > Cellulomonadaceae > Cellulomonas > Cellulomonas sp. P22. Next base: position 85,996 of record NZ_JBISBW010000012.1, on the reverse strand, counting down.
GGAGGGTCTGCGCGGCATCGGGCCCCGGCTCGGGGACGTGGTCAACGCCGTGCGGTCGCACGCGCCCGACGCGCGCATCGTGCTGGTGGACTACCTCACCGTGCTGCCACCGCTCGGCACCGCCGTGCCCGAGGTCCCGCTGACCGCCGACGAGCAGGAGTTCCTGTGGCACGTCGCGCACGCGCTCGAGGACTCGACGGCGAAGGTCGCGCACGACCACGGCGCGACGCTCGTGCGAGCGTCGGCCGCGAGCCGCGAGCACCATGCAGGAGCGCCCGAGCCGTGGGTCACCGGCTTCTTCCCCGGGCTGAACCTGCCGCCCTACCACCCCGACGAGGCCGGGCACCTCGCGATGTCGGACCTGGTGCTCGACGCGCTCGGCGTCACGCGCTGACCGACCTGCCCCGACGGCCGACCGGTCAGGCCGTGCCGACGACGCCGGCACGGCCGAGACGCAGGTCAGCCCCCGGCGAGGAGGTCCTCGAACGACGTGGGGTTCGCGAACGGGTCCGCGACCTCGTGCGGGGCCCGGGCGGCCACGAGCCCGGCGAGCTCGCGCCCGGCCCGGTCCACACGCTGGTCGAGGGCACCCGCGTCGTCCGAGACGTCCTGGCGTGCCGTGGCGCCGAAGTCCTCGGTCGCCGCGAACACTCCCGTGGGCACCACGAGCGCGCGCAGGTAGGCGAACAGCGGCCGCAGGGCGTGGTCGAGCGCCAGCGAGTGCCGGGCGGTGCCCGCGGTCGCGCCCAGCAGCACCGGGGTGCCAGCGAGCGCGCCCTGCTCGGTCACGTCGAAGAAGTTCTTGAACAGCCCCGAGTACGAGCCCGAGAAGATCGGCGTCACCGCGATCACCCCGTCGGCGCGGGCCACCGTGTCGAGCGCGGCGCGCAGCTCACCGGCCGCGAAGCCCGTCAGGAGCATGTTGGTCAGGTCGTGCGCGAGCAGCCGCAGCTCGATCACCTCGACGTCCACCTCGATGCGCTGGGCCTCGAGCTCCCGCACCGTCGCCGCGGCGAGCCGGTCGGCGAGCAGGCGGGTCGAGGACGGCTCACGCAGGCCCGACGTGACGACGGCAAGCGTCCGGCGCGTCATCGGGAGGCCTCCGGGGAGGCGCCGGTGACGTCGTCGACCGCGTGGACGAGGGTCGGTGCCGGGCGGTCGCCCGCCGCGGCGACCCGGGCGGCGTGCGTGGGCGCGTCGGGCACATGGGCGGGACGTCCGGCGGCGAACTCCTTGCGCAGCGCGGGCACGACCTCGCCGCCGAGCAGGTCCAGCTGCTCGAGCACGGTCTTGAGGGGCAGGCCCGCGTGGTCCATGAGGAACAGCTGGCGCTGGTAGTCCCCGACGTGCTCGCGCATCGTGGCGTAGCGGTCGATGACCTCCTGCGGGCTGCCGACCGTGAGCGGGGTCTGCGCGGTGAACTCCTCCATCGTCGGGCCGTGGCCGTAGACGGGGGCGTTGTCGAAGTAGGGCCGGAACTCGCGCTTGGCGTCCTGGCTGCTGGCCCGCATGAACACCTGGCCTCCGAGCCCGACGATGGCCTGGTCGGCGCTGCCGTGGCCGTAGTGCTCGAAGCGGCGGCGGTAGAGCTCGACCATCTGCCGGGTGTGCTCGATGGGCCAGAAGATGTTGTTGTGGAAGAAGCCGTCGCCGTAGTAGGCGGCCTGCTCGGCGATCTCGGGGCTGCGGATCGAGCCGTGCCACACGAACGGCGGCACGCCGTCGAGCGGGCGGGGCGTCGCGGTGAACGACTGCAGGGGCGTGCGGTGCTTGCCCTCCCAGTCGACCACGTCCTCGCGCCACAGCCGGTGCAGCAGCGCGTAGTTCTCGACGGCCAGGTTGATGCCCTGGCGGATGTCCTTGCCGAACCACGGGTACACGGGGCCGGTGTTGCCGCGGCCCATCATGAGGTCCATGCGCCCGTCGGTGAGGTGCTGGAGGTAGGCGTAGTCCTCGGCGATCTTGACCGGGTCGTTCGTCGTGATGAGCGTGGTCGAGGTCGACAGCAGGATGCGCTCGGTCTGCGCGGCGACGTACCCGAGCAGCGTGGTGGGCGACGAGGGCACGAACGGCGGGTTGTGGTGCTCGCCCGTCGCGAAGACGTCGAGGCCGACGTCCTCGGCGTGCTTGGCGATCGTGACCGTCGCCTTGATCCGTTCGTGCTCGGTCGGCGTGCGACCGGTGGTGGGGTCGGTCGTGACGTCGCCGACGGTGAAGATGCCGAACTGCATCTGAGGCATGTGGTGCTCCTGCTCCTGCGACTCCGAGGTTGTCAAACATTCAACCACTTGTGCGCTGGAACCCCAACCCCGCAGCCGATATTCCGCCGTCGGCTGCGTCACGGTCGGCCGCTGACGACCCGGCCGACCGTGTCAGGCCATCCGACCGCAGAGGGGCTAGGTTGCCCACCAGGACGTGCTCGACGCCTCGGGCCCGCTGACCGCGGCCCGCTCGGTCGAGCTCGACCTCGAGTTCCACCTGCTGACACCCTGCTGGAGGACTCCTGATGCCCCGCTCCGCCGCCGGCCTGTTCACCACGGGTCTGCTCCTCCTCACCGCCGCGACCGGTGCGATCGACGCCGTCAGCTACCTCGCCCTGGACCGGGTGTTCACCGGCAACATGACCGGCAACGTGCTGTTCGTGGCCTTCGCGTTCGTCGGGGTGGACGGCATACCGCTGCTCAACAACGCGCTCGCGCTGGTCGGCTTCGCCCTCGGGTCGGTGCTCGGCGGCCGGGTCGTCGGGCGCGGGCACCCCGTGGGGCTGCCGCGACGCAGCGTCTGGTTGCTCGTGTCGGGCACCGCCCTGATCCTCGCCCTGACCGGCTGGTGGGTGCTGGCCGGCGACATCGGCGGCACCGCCGAGGCCACGCTGACCGCGCTCCTCGCCGCGCTGATGGGTGCGCAGGTCGCGGCGGTCAAGCCCGTCGGCAACACCGACATCACCACCGTGGTCGTCACCAACACCCTCGCCAACCTCACGCGCGAGTCGCGGTTGGGCGGCGGCAGCCAGACCCCGCACCAGTGGCGCCACCGCTTCCTGGCGGTCGTCGCGATGGGCGCCGGCGCCGGGCTCGGCGCGACGTGCCTCAAGGTGGGCGACGGCCCGGTCGCGCTGCTCGTCTCGGGCGGCGTCTTCGCCCTCGGCACGCTCACGCTGGTGGCCGGGAACCGCGCGCAGCACCACGGCGCCCCGGTGACCCAGGCCCCGACCCCGCCCCCCGCGCCCGACCTCGCCGGCTGATGACCCGACCGGGCGCGGCCACGGCCCCGGATACGGTGGGGCAGTGACACAGCTCTCCGCACCGACCACGCCCACCGCCCGCGAGCTCGCCGACCAGTGGGTCGAGACGCTCGCCGACCTCGATCCCGGTGTCGGGACCGCGCTGGGCATCCGCCCCGGCGACGACCGCATGCCCGACCTCTCCCCCGAGGCCGACGCGGCCTGGGCCCGAGCCGCGTGCGACGTGCTCGGCAGGCTCGACACGGCGCGGCTCGAGAACGACGACGACCGGCGCTGCGCGACGCTGCTGCGCGAACGCATCGGCGCCCGGCTCGCGGCGCACGACACGGGCGAGCTGCTCGTGAGCCTGCGCCCCATCGGCTCGCCCGTGCACCAGCTCCAGTCGATCTTCCTCATGATGCCGACGGCCACCGACGAGGACTGGGCCGTCGTGGCCCGCCGCATGGCCCGCGTGCCCGAGTCCGCCCGGTCGTACCGCCGCTCGCTCGCCGAGGGGCTGCGCCGCGGCCACGTGAGCGCACCGCGCCAGGCCGCCGCGGTGGTCGACCAGCTCGCCGCGTGGCTGCCGCGCGGCGAGGAGCCGGGCTGGCACGCGGGCTTCGTCGCCGCGGGACCGGCCTCGCTGCGCGCCGAGCTCGACGCGGCGGCCCGGTCCGCCGCGGACGGCGTCGACGAGCTGCGCGCGTGGATCGCGACCGAGTACCTGCCGGCGGTCGAGGGCACCCCGGACGGGGTCGGCCGCGAGCGCTACCTGGTCTCGGCCCGCGCCAGCATCGGTGCGACGCTCGACCCCGAGGACGCGTACGCGTGGGGCTGGGAGGAGCTCGCCCGGATCGAGGAGCAGATGCTCGCCGAGGCCGATCGCGTGCTGCCGGGTGCGACCCCCGCGCAGGCGCTCGCGCACCTCGACGTGCACGGCGAGGCGGTCGAGGGCGTCGAGGAGGTCCGTGCCTGGCTGCAGCGCATGATGGACACCGCGATCGCCGAGCTCGACGGCACAGTGGTCGACGTGGCCGAGCCGGTGCGCCGCGTCGAGGCCATGATCGCCCCGCCCGGCGCCGCCGCCGCGCCCTACTACACGCGCCCGTCGCTCGACTTCGCGCGTCCGGGCCGCACCTGGCTGCCGACGCTGGGGCGCACCCGGTTCCCCACCTGGGACCTCATCAGCACCTGGTACCACGAGGGCGTGCCCGGCCATCACCTGCAGCTCGGCCAGTGGGCCTACCGCGCGGGCGAGCTCTCGCGCTTCCAGGTGAGCGTCGGTTCGGTCTCGGCCACCACCGAGGGCTGGGCCCTGTACGCCGAGCGGCTCATGGACGAGCTCGGTTACCTCAAGGACCCGGGCGCCCGCCTGGGCTACCTCGACGGTCAGCGGATGCGCGCCGTGCGCGTGATCATCGACATCGGCATGCACCTGGGCCTCGAGATCCCCGCGTCCTCGCCGTTCCACCCGGGCGAGGTCTGGACCGCCGAGCTGGGCGAGGAGTTCTTCGCGGCCCGCTCGGGCTCGCCCGCCGAGTTCGTGGCGAGCGAGGTCGTGCGCTACCTGGGCTGGCCCGGGCAGGCCATCAGCTACAAGCTCGGCGAGCGGGCCTGGCTCGCGGGCAGGGCGGCGGCCCGTGCCCGTCGGGAAGCGGTCGGGGAGGTCTTCGACCTGCGTGCCTGGCACACCGCTGCGCTGTCGATCGGTGCGCTCGGGCTCGACGACCTCGAGCGCGAGCTCAGCGTCCTCTGACGGCGGCGCTCTGACCCCGGGGCATCGGCGCGCACCCGTCAGGTGACGCGCGATCCCCGCTGCTCGTCCTTGGCGACGTGCACCTGCGCCCGCAGGTGCACGTCGTCACGGCCCAGCACCCGGTGCAGGTCAGCGCTCGCGACCTCGATCGCGGACCCGACGCCGTCGAGATCGGCGGTCGGGTCGACCGTGACCACGAGCCCCGCGACGAGCTCGCCACGGTCCCGGATGAACGAACCGCTCGCGGACCGCACGCCCGGCGTCCCGGCGAGGACGTCGGCGGCGGCGCGGGTGGCCTCGTTCGCGTCGATGCTCAGCGCACCCGACGGGCTCGACCCCTCGAGCCGGAGCGGTCCCGCCCCGCGACGCGGGACGTGCCCCCACAGCCAGCGCAGGCCCAGCAGCACGAGCAGCAGACCGAGCACGCCCGCCGCCCACGGCCACCACGACTGGTCGACCTGGTCGGCCGCACCGCCCGTCGCGAGCTGGTCGGGAGGGGTCCACCACGAGTCGAGGTAGCCGCCCCACCAGGCGATGGCCAGGAGACCTGCGACCAGGAGCACGATGCCCAGCACGCAGGCCACGGCCCGGTCCCAGCCGAGCACGGAGCGGCTCATGGGGTTGTCCCTTCGTGGGCGTGCGAGGCACGCGCGCGGACGTTGACGCGCGGTGGGCGCTTGAGCGGCGCGAGCCGTGCCGCGACGACGTCCCGCACCCGCAGCGCGGTGTTCCGGTCACCGGTCGTGAGGATCTCGACGTCGACCGTCGAGCGGCTCGCACCCGCGCGGGCCTCGAGCACCCCGTCGACGTCGGCGGCGGCGGCCTTGGCCAGGCGGGCCAGGGCCTTGGGGCGCAGCCCCACCCCCGCGGCCGACTGCAGCTGCAGGGTCTTGCGCCGACGCCGGCGGAACGCGACGACCACGAGCCACAGGCCCACGAGCGCGAGCACGATGCCCGCGATCAGCACGCCCGTGGTCGGCTCGAGCCCGTCGAGCGCGTCGACCGCCGAGCTGTACCAGGTCGTTCCCGACAGGACGCCGGCGGCGACGAGCGCGTCGCGCACGAGGGCGACGCCGAGGGCCACCGTCAGCACCGCGAGCACGACGCCCACCACGCCGATCACCCCGGAGCCCGTGAGCTCGCGGGCCGGCCGCAGCGGGGTCGACCCGGGGGCCAGGTGCTGCGCGCTCATCGGACCCGGGCCCCTTCGCGGGGGGGCACCGACACGACGCGCCGCACCTCGACGGCCACCGAGTCGGCCTGGATGTCGAGCAGCGACCCGAGCTGCTCGCGCACCCGGTCCCGCACGGCCGCCGCGACCTCGGACGCGGAGCGCGGCCACAGCAGTGCGATCTCGAGCGTGAGCCGCGCACGCTGCCCCGCCGTCGTCACTGTGGTGCGTGGGTAGTCCCGCCCGAGCAGGTGGGACACCCGCCCCGAGACGTCGCGTGCGTTCGCCACGCCGTCGACCTCGAGCGCGGAGCGGGCGGCCAGGTGGGTCACGGCACGGTCCTCGACGTGGGTCGTGCCGCGGCTGCCGGGCTCGTCGGCGACGTCAGCCACGACGGCGGCCCTGGATCATCGACCCGATGTCGAGCCGACCCTCGATCTGCATGCCGATGAGCAGACCGATGGCTCCGAGGACGACCGCGAGCAGGAAGCCTCCGAAGCCGCCGAACGTGGCGGCGATCGCCAGCAGGATGCCGACGAACAGACCGATGACGGAGATGGACATGTCAGCTCCAGGTGTCGGAAGAGATCAGGTGTCGGGGACCTCGAGGTCGTCGACGTGGACGTCGACCGGCGCGGGGCGCACCTGCTGGACCGCGGCGCGCACCGCGTCGGCGACGTCGGGGACCGGCCGATCGAGCGTCACGACCACGTGCACCTCGGTGCGTCCGGGATCGAGCCGGACGCCGGCGACGCGTCGGCCGGGGAGGTAGGTGGCGGCCCCGCCGGACAGTCGCGCCACGCCGGGCACGGCCAGCACCGCGGCCTCCACGATGTCCGCGGGCTCGACCGACCCGACGGGCGCGAGGTCGTCCGCCGGGCTGGGGTCCTTCGGGACGTGCGCCCCGGGGGACGGTGCGGGGTCGCTCATTGCACGCGCGACCCTTGCTGGCTGCTGTCCTTGCCGCCCGAGTCGCCGCTGTCGTCCTCGTCGGGGAGGTGGATGTCGACCACGGTGATGTTCACCTCGGAGACCTCCAGGCCCGTCATCCGCTCGACCGACGAGATGACGTTCTGGCGGATCGCCGACGCGACGTCGGCGATGGCCACGCCGTACTCGACGATCACCGAGACGTCCACGGCGGCCTGCTTCTCGCCGACCTCGACGCCCACTCCCTGCGAGTAGTTGGGGTGCGTGCCGGGGATCCGGTCGCGCAGGGCCCCGACGGTGCGTGAGGCACCGCTGCCGAGCCCGTGCACACCCTGGATCTCCTTGGTCGCCAGGCCGGCGATGGTGCTCACCACGGTGTCCGCGATCGTGGTCATGCCCTGCGCGCTGTCGAGCGCGCTGTGGCTCTTGCTGGTGCTGCTCGTGCTGGTGCTGCTCGTTCCGGACTGCTCGCTCACGATGTGCCTCTTCCCTCTGCCCCCGCAGGGTTCCGTGGCGACGACGTTCCCCGCAGACGCGAGGCGCCCGACGTCGGGTGTCACGTATGTGACGACTTCCAGTGGAGCACCGCCCCCCGCTCTCCGCACCTCGCAGGTCGGACTGGTGGGGCAGAGAGGGACATACCGCTCCCCTCCCCCCAGAGGTCACGGGCCGATAACGATCTGCCGCCGCGCCGGGGAAGTACCTAGTACTCACTGTTCCACCCACGTCAGGCGCTGCTAGACAGTGGCTGCTCGGTCCGGCGGGACCTAGGTCCCAGGTCGGACCCGGTCGTCCTCGCTCCCGGCCCTGCCTCCACGACTCACACCACAACGAGGTGGTCATGACCAGACACGTGCTCGCGGGGGCTTTCCTCGCCGTGCTCGCGACCCTCACCGTCCTGCTGTCCGGCGTGCTCGGCCCCGAGGTCCAAGGGGTCGCACTGCTCGGGGCGGCACTCGGCGGTGCGCTCGGGCTCGTGCCCGACCGCACGCCCGGCCAGCGTGCCGCGGCCTTCGCGGTCGGTTTCGCCGCCGCGTGGCTCGGCTACCTGCTGCGCGCCTCTGCACTGCCCGACGCACCCAGCGGCCGGGCCGTCGCGGTGCTCGTCGTGCTGCTCGTGTGCCTCGCCGTCGGCGCCGGCACCCGGGGACGTCTGCCGCTGTGGGCCGCGCTGCTCGGGGCCGCCGCCATGGCCGGCTCGTACGAGGCCGCGTACGCGGCCGACCCGTCCGGCTTCGTCACGACCTCCCCCGTCGCCGCGACCGCCGTGCTCCTCACCGCAGGCGCGGGCTTCTTCGCGACCGCGCTGCTCGGGCCCACCGTCGAGCACGACCGCGCGGTGGAGCACGACGACGCTCCCCCGCCGGACGCCACGCGCGCACGCCCCTCGACCCGCACCTCCGAGCCCGCCGCGTACCGCCCCTTCGAGCCCGCCCCGGAGGCCTGACATGACCGCACCCCACCCGCACCGCGCCACGCTGCGCCGCACCGCCCTGCGCCGTACCTCGCTGCGCCGCACCACCCTGCGCCGGGCCGGCGTCGCGACGCTCGGGCTCCCGCTCGCGCTGCTCGTCGCCGCCGCACCCGCCACCGCGGCCGGTGCCGTGCGCGCCGCGTCAGACGCGGACGTCGTGGTGACCAACACCGAGACCGTCCAGGCCCGGCTCGACGCCAACGGCAGGCTCCAGGTCGCGCGCGTCTACGAACAGCTCGCGTTCACCGGCCACGGCACCACGACCGTGAGCAACCCCGTCTCGACCAAGGGGCTGCGCAACCTCGATGGCTTCGGCGGTTTCACGCTCGAGGACGGCGCGATGCAGACCACCGTCACCGTCGACGGCGAGAAGCGGCTGCGCACAGTGAGCGACTTCACCGGCGAGCTGCCCGTCCGCGTCGCCGTCGAGTATCTCCTCGACGGCGAGAAGGTCAGCCCGGGCGCGGTCGTCGGCAGGTCCGGCACGCTCGAGGTCCGCTACACGGTGACCAACCTGACCACCCGGCAGGACGAGGTCACGTACGACGACGGCACCGGCAAGCAGGTCACCGCGACCGCCGAGACCGTCGTCCCCGTGGTCGGCCAGCTCACCACCACGCTGCCGTCCACCTTCACCGCCGTCACGTCCGACGAGGCCAACATGGCCGGCGACGGCCGCGGCGGCACCAAGATGAGCTACACCATGACGCTGTTCCCGCCCATCGGCTCCCCGACGGCCGAGTTCGGCTACACCGCCCAGATCACGCGCGGCGAGATCCCGCCCGCGAACGTCTCGGTGCTGCCCGTCTCGCCGCTCACCAGCCCGTCCTTCAAGGGCGGGTCGGCCAGCTACGCCGGCGGCGCCGCGAGCGGTGTCGCCCTCACCGCAGGCGCCACCGAGATCGACGCGAACCTGCTCAAGCTGCGCGACGGCGCCGCGACGCTCCTCGACGGGCTGCTCCAGCTCCAGGCGGGCGCCGACAAGCTCTCGGCCGGCCTCAACGACACCGCCGCCCCGGGAGCCGCCAAGCTCGCCGCGGGCGCCGCGACGGCCGACGACGGCGCTGCCGCGCTCGCGACCGGGGCCCGCTCGGCCGATGCCGGCGCGCAGCAGCTCGCGACCGGCGCCGCCGCGCTCGACACCGGCCTGTCCTCGGCCGGTGCCAAGGTGCCCGAGCTCCTGGGCGGCCTCACGGCGGTCAGCGACGGGCTCACGACCATGGACCAGGGGCTCGCGAAGATGTACGACGACATCGGTGGCGTCCCCGCCCAGGCCAAGCCGATCCAGGACGGCATCACGACGCTGAAGAACGGGGTGACGTCCCTGCTCGACGGGCTGACCGCCCTGCAGGCCGTCCAGTCGAGTCTCGCGACGGTCTTCGGAGTCCTCTCCTCGACCACCGCGACCGTGAGCGTGGCGACCGACGCCACGCAGATGGGGGCGCTCCACCAGCTGTTCCAGGGGCTCGCCGCGCAGACCACGGACCCCACCCAGCAGGCCCAGTTCCAAGGCCTAGCAACCCTGTACGACCCGGCGACGTACGCCGCAGCGCCCACGACACCCGTCTCCTTGGCCTCGGCGTTCAAGGGCCTCACCGGCCTGACGAGCTCGATCGTCGCCAAGGTGCAGGGCGCCCGGTGCGGCCTGTCCAACGCCGCCAGCGGCGCCTGCGACCCGAAGGCGCCCGGGCTGAAGGAAGGACTCGACCTCGCCGCGGGCGGCGTCGATGCGCTCACGGCGGGCGTGGTCGCCAAGGTGCGAGCAGGTGTCGGAGTCGCAGGCCAGACCAAGGCCGACGGGACGCTGCGCGGCGGTGTCGGGTCGTTGAGCGCGGGCGTCGGGCAGCTGTCCGCGGGCGGGAAGACGCTCGTCGGCGGACTCGGGCAGCTGTCCGCCGGCGCCACGGCTCTCAAGTCCGGCTCGTCGCAGCTCGCCGGTGGGACGAGCCAGCTCGCTGCCGGGTCCTCGAAGCTGGCAGCCGGCACCGGGCAGCTCTCGGTCGGCGCGAACCAGCTCTCCGCGGGTCTGCGCACCGCGGCGGACGGCTCGCAGACCCTGGCCGAGGGTCTCGGCACGGCGGCGGGCGGCGCACCGGCCCTCGTCGACGGCGCCGAGCAGCTCTCCGAGCAGGGCACCTCGGTGCTGGTCGAGACCGGCGCGGCCACGGCCGCCGACTACGGCGTGAAGTACGCCGTGATCGAGGCGGGTGCGGCGCGGGCGGCCGACGAGTCGATGGCCTACGGCGGCCCCAAGGGTGCGGAGTCCGTCACGGCGTACTCGATCGACATCGCGGGGGCGGACGGTGCAGGGGCGAGCTCGCTCGGGCGCGGCACCGCGGCGATCGCGCTGTTCGGTCTGGGTGGGGCACTGGCCGCGTTCGCGCGGCGCCGGTTCGCCTGACCCCCGGTCGACCGCACACACGGTCGGGACGACGACGGGCGTCGCGCGGGAGGCTCCGGCCCCCGTGCGGCGCCCGTCGCCGTTCTGTCCCGACGAGGCCGTGGCCGTCGGGATCGACCATGCGACCTGCGGCGTCCTGGTGGGAGGATCGACGCCACCCACCCAGCGCGGACAACAGACGCCGCGGCCAGGGCGAACACACGAGGACGGTCTGCCGCTCGCGGCCGCCTGCGGGGATCGAGAGGACGAGGTCATGAACCGTCGAAGGATCGTCGCGCTGGCGGGCGTGGCCGTCGCCTGCCTGGTGGTGGCCACCGGCGGCTGCTCACGCGTGGTGCTGGACCCCGGGCCGAGCACGAGCGAGCAGCGCGAGATCGACGACCCGACGCGGGTGCACCTGAAGACCCCGGGCCGGCTCGTGATCGGCGTCGGTCCCACCGCCTCTCTCACCGTCACGGCGGGAGAGAACGTCATCGACGACCTCACGGCGGTGACGGAAGACGGCGAGCTCACGCTGGGGGTCTCGTCGGCCCTCGGGGACCTCGGGGACGTGCAGTACGACCTCGTGCTGCCGGACGTCGACCAGCTCACGCTCAGCGGGTCGGGGAGCATCGAAGGGCAGATCGCGGCGCAGGCCGGGCTGACGATCCGGGCCGAGGGCAGCGGTTCGGTGCGGCTCGAACCGATCGAGGTCGACAGCCTCGACGTGCGGATCGCGGGCACGGGCGACGTGCGCCTCGAGGGCACGGCGGCCCGTCAGGACGTCTCGGTCGAGGGCACCGGGTCCTACGACGCCCCCGGTCTGGTGACCGAGGACACCACCGTGGAGATCTCCGGCACGGGCAGCGCGGACGTCAACGCGACCGGCACCCTCGACGCGCACGTCTCGGGCACCGGGTCGGTCCGCTACACCGGTGACCCGCAGGTCACGAGCACGGTCGACGGGACGGGCCGCGTCGAGAAGCAGTGAACGCACGGCGGCCGGGCGGGCGTCGCCGCGACGGGCTCGCCGCGCGCGTCTAGGTTGGCTCCCATGGCGCCCACGAAGACGCCGGCGGTCGAGCTCGACGTGCGAGGTCGCACCGTCCGCGTGAGCAGTCCCGACCGTGTCGTCTTCCCCGCGCGCGGGATCACCAAGCTCGACGTGGTCGAGTACTTCCTGTCGGTGGGTGACGGCATCCTCGCGGCGCTCCTCGACCGGCCGACGACGCTCGAGCGCTGGCCCAAAGGGGTGTTCGAGGGTGCGCGGCTCGCGACGCGGACCGACTCGTCGGGCGACGCGTTCTACCAGAAGCGCATCCCACAGGGCGCTCCCCCGTACGTCGAGACGGCGCGGATCGCGTTCCCGAGCGGGCGCACGGCCGACGAGGTGTGCCCCACCGAGCTGGCGGTCGTGGCGTGGGCCGCGAACCTCGGCACGCTGACGTTCCACCCGTGGCCGGTGCGCCGCGACGACGTCGAGGCACCCGACCAGCTGCGCATCGACCTGGACCCGCAGCCGGGCACGGACTTCTCCGACGCTGTGCGGGTCGCCCCCGTGGTGCGCGAGGTGCTGCACGAGTGCGGCATGGAGGGCTGGCCCAAGACCTCGGGCGGACGCGGGCTGCACGTGTTCGTGCCGATCGCGCCGCGGTGGACGTTCACCCAGGCCCGGCGCGCGACGATCGCGCTGGGCCGCGAGGTCGAGCGCCGCCTGCCGGACCTGGTGACCGTGCACTGGTGGAAGGAGGAGCGCGGGCGGCGGATCTTCATCGACTACAACCAGATGGCCCGGGACCGCACCATCGCCTCGGCGTACTCGGTGCGCGCCAACCCCCGGGCCACGGTCTCCGCACCGCTCGCCTGGGACGAGCTCACGGTCGTGGCCCCCGACGACTTCGACGTGACGACCATGCCGGGGCGCTTCGCCGACGTCGGCGACCTGTTCGCACCGCTGAGTGCCGTCGACGGCCCCGGGTACTCGATCCAGCCGTTGCTGGACATGGCCGACCGGGACGAGCGCGACCACGGGCACGAGGACCTGCCCTACCCGCCCGAGTACCCGAAGATGCCGGGCGAGCCCAAGCGCGTGCAGCCGAGCAAGGACCGCGACCGGGCGCACTGACCCGCAGCCGCGCGCGGACCGCCGCGCGAGCCGCGAACGCCGTCAGACCGCGACCGGCACCTCAGCCGCTCGGGGCGCGGCGTGGCCGATCGTCCCCGAGCTGCCGGCGGCGAACCCGCTGCCGGCCATGACCAGCGCCACGAGCGCCATCACGCCCAGCGGGATCGTCCACCCGGCCCCCGAGAGCACCCCCACGAGCACGGGCAGCCCGGCGCCCAGGCTGTATCCGACGGCCTGCACCATCGCCGACAGCGAGCGCGCGACGTCCGCGTCGACCGCGCGACGGGCGATGAGGATGAACGCGACGGAGATCCCACCGCCCTGCACGGCTCCCCCGAGCAGGATCCACACGGCCCACAGTCCGGGAGCCAGCAGGAGCCCGACGAACGTCGCGGCCCAGAGGAGCCCGAACATCACCGCCGGCACGCGGGGCGACCGGGTGCGTGCGACGAGCACGGGCGTGGCCAGCGCGCCCACGATCCCGAGCACCTGGAACGTGGACATCGCGAGCGCGGCAGCGTCGGCGCTCAGGCCGCTCATGTCGCGCAGCATCCCGGGCAGCCACGCGGTGACCGCGTAGTACGAGCCGGACTGCGTCCCGAAGTAGACCGCGAGCGCCCAGGCCCCGCCGGCGCGCCACACGGGCGAGCGCCCTCGCGTGCGCGGCAGCTCCACCTCGCCCCGGCCCTGCGACGAGCGCCACCACAGCGCCGCCCCGCCGGCGGCCATGACCGCCCACACGGCTGTCGCGGCACGCCAACCCAGGACGTGCGCGAGCGGGGTCATGAGCACGGCTGTGATCGCGGCCCCCGTGGTGAGCGAGGCGGTGCTCACCGCCGTCACGGTGTTGAGCCGGCGCGAGAAGTCCCGCTTGACCAGCACGGGGATCAGGACGTTGCCGATCGTGATGCCGGCCCCGATCACGACGGTGCCCACGAGCAGCGGCACCGCACCACCCCACGGCCGCAGCGCGATGCCCGCGGCGATGACCAGCAGCGCGGTGATCACGGCCCGGTCGACGCCCCACCGGCGCGCTATGCCAGGCACAAGGAGCGAGCCGAGCGCGAAGCACAGCACGGGCAGCGTGGTGAGCAGCGCGGCGGTCCCGGCACCCAGCCCGAGGTCGGCCCGGATGTCGTCGAGCACCGGCGAGACCGCGGCGATCGCACCGCGCAGGTTGAGGCTCACGAGCACCAGGGCCAGCAGGTGCACGACACCCGCGGTGGGACGCGGGGGTCGGCCCGCGGCGGGGCCGGCGGTCGTCGTGGTGCGGGGGCGTGCGGCAGCCGCGGGGGCGCCAGAGCGTTCGGTCACCCGGCTTTGTAGCACAACAGTGTTGCGGCTACTTGACCGATCCGCTGGTCAGGCCCGCGACGAACTGGCGCTGGAGCAGCAGGAACCCGATCACGACGGGCACGCTCACGACGAGCGAGGCGGCCATGACCTGGTTCCAGTAGACGTTGATCTGGGTCGAGTACTCGCGCAGCCCGATCGACAGGGTGCGGTTGCTCTGCGACGTGAGCACGGACGCGAACAGCACCTCGCCCCACGCGGTCATGAACGCGTAGATCGCCACCGCGATGACCCCGGGCCGCGCGGCAGGCAGCACGACGCGGAACAGCGCGCCGAGCGGTGAGCACCCGTCGACCCGCGCGGCCTCGTCGAGCTCGCGCGGGATGCCGTCGAAGTACCCGGCGAGCATCCAGATCGCGAACGGCAGCGAGAACGTCAGGTAGGTGATGATCAGGCCGATCCGGCTGCCGATGAGCTGCACGCCGAACGTCTGCGAGATGTTGACGAAGATGACGAACAGCGGCAGCAGGAACAGCACCCCCGGGAACATCTGCGTCGAGAGCACCGTGGTCGTGAACGCCGTCCGCCCGCGGAACCGGTACCGGGAGACGGCGTACGCCGCGAAGATCGCGATCGCGACGCTGGCGAGAGTCGCCGCGGTCGAGACGATCACGCTGTTCATGAAGTAGCGGGCCAGCGGGATGGTGCTCCACATGTCCACGAACGGCTGGAGCGTGAACTCGGTGGGCCACCACGTGAACGTGCCCCGCACGTCGGCCAACGGCTTGACCGACGACCCCACCATGACCCACAGCGGCAGGATCGTGAACGTCGCCAGCACCACCACGACCACGACCCGGAACACCTTGAACGCGGTGGTGTCATGCACGGCGGGACCTCCGGTTCAGGACGAGCAGGTAGATGCCCGCCACGAGCAGCAGGAAGAGCAGCAGCAGCACCGACATGGCTGCGCCGAGGCCGAAGTTCCAGGTGAGGAACGTGGCGTTGTAGATGTGGAACGAGATGAGGTCGCCCGAGGTCGGCTGCGCGGTCCCGAACAGCACGTACGGGGTGTTGAAGTCGTTGAACACCCACAGGAACATCACGAGCACGAGCACCGTGTTCACAGGCCGCAGCATCGGCACCGTGATCGAGCGCCACGTGCGGAACGCGTGCGCGCCGTCGACGGCCGCCGCCTCGTAGACGTCCTGCGGCACCGACTGCAGCCCGGCCATGAGCATGAGGAAGGCGAACGGCCACATGCGCCAGATCGCCACGACCACCACCGAGACGAACGCGTTGGACCCGATCAGCCAGAACGGCTTCTCGGTCAGCAGCCCCAGGTCCTCGACCAGCAGGTGGTTCACCATCCCCGTGTCCCGCTGCAGCATGAAGTTCCACGTCAGCACCCCCGCGTACACGGGGAGCGCGTAGGGCACCAGGAACAGCGTGCGCCAGCCGGACCGCCCCCGGAACGAGCGTTGCAGCACGACCGCCGCCGCCATCCCGAACGCCCAGGAGAACGCGACGACGAGCACGGTGAACCCGCAGGTCACCAGGAACGACTTGAACAGGGCCTCCCCCACGGCCCCGTTCACGTCGACCGCGAGCCGGTAGTTGCGCAGCCCGGTGAACGGGGCTGCCGTCCAGTCGCTGATGAAGAACTTCGTCAGCCCGCGAAAGCTCATCCAGAGGCCGGTGATCATCGGCACGACGTGGATCACGAGCTCGAACAGGACCGCCGGCGCCAGGATGGCGTACGGCAGCCACCACCCCTGGCGTCGACGTCGCCGGACCGGACGCGGCGGGACACCTTTCTCCGCGTCGTCCCGCTCCGAGACCGAGGTGGTGGCCACCGTGCGCCTCCTATGTCAGACGAGTTCCGGACGTCAGCCGGCTGTGGCGGCGACCTGGTCCTGGGCGGTCTGCAGTGCGGCCTTCACGTCGGAGGCGCTCACGCTGCCTCCCGTGGCGACCGTCGCGAACATCTGGTTCATAGCCTTGCCCACCGTGCTCTCGAACTGGTCCTCGGACGGGACCAGCGGCAGCGGGGCGGAGCGGGTGTTGTAGATGTCGATGAAGGTCTGCGCCTGCTCGGCGTTGTCGGTGAACGTCGCCTCCGCGTCGTTCAGCACGGGCAGCGTGGAGAACGGCCGACCGAGCGTGCTCTGCACCTCGGGGCTGGTCATGTACTTCACGAACTGCAGCGCCTCGTCCTTGGCGTCGGTGTTGTCGAAGATCGAGAGGTTGATGCCCGCGACGTGGCTCGCGACGTCGGACTCGGCGCCCTCCGGTGCGGGGTAGGCGACGACCCCGTACTGGTCGTCCGTCATGCCGTTGGCGCTCAGCGTCGCACCGGCGTTGTTCTGCGTGAGGATCATGGCGGCCTTGCCGTTCGCGAAGTCCGCGACCGCCAGTGCGCCGTTGTCGTACTGCGCGTTCGAGGGGTTCACGACCTTGTCCGACTGCATCAGGTCGACGTAGCGCAAGATCCCGTCCACGACCCCGTCCGAGGTGAACGTCGCGGCGCCGTCGCTGTCGAACAGCTCCTCGCCGTTCTGGGTGGCGTTGATGAACGCGAAGTGGCTGTTCTCGGTGTAGCTGCCCGCGGCGAGCACCATGCCCGAGACCCCGGTGCTCGGGTCCGTCAGCGTCTGTGCTGCGGTCACCATCTCCTCCCACGTCGTGGGCGGCTGCAGACCGGCCTGCTCGAACATCGCCTTGTTGTAGTAGAGCCCGTACGCCAGCCCGTAGAGCGGCACCGACGTCGGGTCCTGCCCCTCGACGCCACCGGTCGCGAGCGCCGTCTCCACGAACTTGTCGGCACCGCCGATCGCGTCCATCTCCTCCGAGCCGAACGGCATGAACGCGTTGGTGGCCTGCAGCGAGGCCGCCCAGGTGTTCCCGATGTTGACGACGTCGGGCCCCTGGCCCGAGGTCACCGCCGTCTGGATGCGGGTCTGCAGGTCGTTCCACCCGATGACCTCGAGGTCGACCGGGATGCCGGTCTGCTCGGTGAACGCGGCCAGGACGGGCGTCAGGACCTCTTTGTCGTTGTCCAGGCTCGTGCCCTGGTTGCTGGCCCAGTAGGTGAGCGTGGCCCCGCTCGACGACCCGCCGTCCGACGCGGAGCCGGATGCGTCGTCGGCGGAGTCGTCGGAGCTCGAGCATGCCGTCATGCCGAGCAGCAACGCTGCGGCGGCGACGGAGGCGGTGAGTGTGCGTGTCTTCACGAGATGGTCCCCCCTGACCGAGACGGGGGCCGGCGTCCGGAACGGGCCGGCCCACCTGTGCGCCGAGCTCTCACACCCGACCCTTTTGATCGTATGCGTCCCGGTACGTCCCGGCTCGTCGAGAAGGTCACCGCGTGGCACCGGCGCCGGGCGGCGCGGCAGAATGCGGGGCACCCGCCCGCCGCCCGAAGGACCCGCCATGACCCCGCTCGGCACCCCCTGCACGCCCTCCGCGACCCGCGTGATGCTCCTGGGCTCGGGTGAGCTCGGCAAGGAGGTGCTGATCGCGCTGCAGCGGCTGGGCGTCGAGACCATCGCCGTGGACCGGTACCCCGGGGCGCCGGGACACCAGGTCGCGCACCGCGCGCACACGATCGACATGACCGACCCGCAGGCGCTGCGCGCCCTCGTCGAAGCCGAGCGGCCGGACGTGGTGGTGCCCGAGATCGAGGCCATCGCGACGTCGGTGCTGGTGGACCTCGAGGCCGAGGGTGCGGTGCGCGTGGTCCCGACGGCGCGCGCGACCCGGCTGACGATGGACCGCGAGGGCATCCGGCGCCTCGCGGCCGAGACGCTGGGGCTGCCGACCAGCCCGTACCGGTTCTGCGACTCGCTGGACGAGCTGCGCGCGGCGGTCGACGGCATCGGCTACCCGTGCGTCGTCAAGCCGGTGATGAGCAGCTCAGGCAAGGGCCAGAGCCGGCTCGACGGCCCGGCCGACCTGACCCCGGCCTGGGAGCACGCGCAGGAGGGTGGTCGCGTCCAGGGCGGTCGCGTGATCGTCGAGGGCTTCGTCGACTTCGACTACGAGATCACGCTGCTCACGGTCCGCGCGGTCGAGACCGACGGGACCGTGGGGACGCACTTCTGCGAGCCGGTGGGTCACCGGCAGGTCGCGGGCGACTACGTCGAGAGCTGGCAGCCGCAGCCCATGTCCCCCGTCGCGCTCCGCCGCTCGCAGGAGATCGCGCGGGCCGTGACGGACGACCTGGGCGGGCTGGGCGTGTTCGGCGTCGAGCTGTTCGTGCGCGGCGACCAGGTCTGGTTCAGCGAGGTCAGCCCGCGCCCGCACGACACGGGCATGGTCACGATGACCACGCAGCGGCAGAGCGAGTTCGAGCTGCACGCGCGGGCCATCCTGGGGCTGCCCGTGGACACCACGCTGCTGAGCCCGGGGGCGAGCGCCGTGGTGCACGGCGGGGTCGACGCGGCCGCGGTCGTGTTCGAAGGCGTCGACGAGGCCCTGCGGGTGCCGCACAGCGACCTGCGGCTGTTCGGCAAGGCCGACAGCCGGGTGCACCGCCGGATGGGCGTCGCACTCGTCCACGACGAGGACGTGGACACCGCCCGCGCGCAGGCGGCGCTCGCCGCGAGCCTGGTGCGTCCGCGCCCCGCCTGACCGCTGATCCGCTGGTCTGTGGCCGCGCCGCTGGGAGGACGTCGGCGCCGAGGGATTGACTTCGAGCGCGCTCGAACTTCTAGCCTGCTCGGTGTGACAGACGAGTTCGAGACACCGGGCCTGACGGTCGCGCAGATGGCGGCTGCGACCGGGCTGTCGGCGCACACGCTTCGGTACTACGAGCGTGCGGGCCTGATCCGATCGGTCGCCCGCAGCGCGGGGAACCAGCGCCGCTACTCGGCGTCGGACATCGAGTGGCTGCGGTTCCTGTTGCGTCTCCGCGAGACCGGGATGCCGATCGCGCAGATGCGGAAGTACGCCGAGCTGCGGGCCGAGGGCACGCCGACGACCGAGGCGCGCCTCGCGCTCCTGGAAGCGCACCGCACCGGACTGCACGAGCAGATCGCGCTGCTCCTCAGCCATGAGAAGACGCTCGACGCCAAGATCGCGACCTACCGCCACGACCTCGCCGACCTCGCCGACCTCCGCGCGAGCGACGACCCGACCCAAGGAGCACACACCCATGAGTGAATCGACGACGCGCGAGGAACGCTACGAGCGCGGCCGGAAGGTGCTCGACGCGATCGACGGCACGGCCGGCACGAACGTCATCGACTCGCTCAAGGACATCTCCCCGGAGCTCGGACATCAGGTCGTCGCCTGGGGGTTCGGCGACATCTACGCCCGTCCCGCGCTCGCTCCGCGGGATCGGCAGCTGGTGACGCTCGGGATGCTGACAGCGCTCGGCGGCTGCGAGCCGCAGCTCGACGTCCACATCAACGCTGCCCTGAACGTCGGGCTGACCCCGGAGCAGATCATCGAGGCGTTCCTGCACTCCGCGGTCTACTGCGGTTTCCCCCGAGCCCTGAACGCGACGTTCGCCGCGAAGAAGGTCTTCGCGGAGCGGGGACTGCTGCCGCTCGAGTGACCACCGCTCGCCGTGCGTGCTCAGCCGAAGCTGACGCCCTGCGCGAGCGGCAGCTCGTCCGAGTAGTTGACGGTGTTGGTCGCGCGGCGCATGTAGGCGCGCCACGCGTCCGACCCCGACTGCCGTCCCCCGCCCGTGCTCTTCTCGCCGCCGAAGGCGCCACCGATCTCGGCGCCCGACGTGCCGATGTTGACGTTGACGATCCCGCAGTCGGAGCCGTCGGCCGCCATGAACCGCTCGGCCTCACGCTGGTCCCGCGTGAAGATCGCCGACGACAGGCCCTGCGGCACGTCGTTGTGCAGCGCGACGGCCTCGTCGAGGTCGCGGTAGGTCAGCACGTACAGGATCGGGGCGAAGGTCTCGCGGCGGACGACCGCCGTCTGCGCGGGCATCCGCACGAGCGCGGGCGTGACGTACGCGGCCCCGGGCGCCCCCTCGACGGGGTGCGGCTCACCGCCCACCAGCACGGTGCCGCCGTCCGCCACCGCCTCGGCGAGCGCGGCCAGCATGGCGTCGCGCGCGGCTGTGCTCACGAGCGGCCCGACGAGGGTGCCGGGCTCGCGCGGGTCGCCCACGGGCAGGTGGGAGTACGCGGTCACGAGCCGGGCCAGGACCTCCTCGACGACGTCCTCGTGCACGATGAGCCGGCGCATCGACGTGCAGCGCTGCCCTGCGGTGCCCACCGCGGCGAACACCACGCCGCGCACCGCGAGGTCGAGGTCGGCCGACGGTGCGACGACCGCCGCGTTGTTGCCGCCCAGCTCGAGCAGCGTGCGCCCGAAGCGGGCCGCGACGACGGGGCCTACCTCGGCCCCCATCCGCTCGGACCCGGTCGCGGCGACGAGGACCACCCGCGGGTCGCGCACCAGCAGGTCACCCACCTCGCGACCGCCCAGCACCACGCTGCTCACCCCGGCTGGCGCCCCGACCTCGGCCGCGGCCCGGTCCAGCAGCGCCGCGGCGCCGAGCGCGCTGAGCGGGGCCAGCTCGGAGGGCTTCCACACCACGGTGTCCCCGCACACGAGCGCGATCGCCGTGTTCCACGACCACACGGCCACGGGGAAGTTGAACGCGCTGATGGCCGCGACGACACCCAGCGGGTGCCAGGTCTCCATCAGCCGGTGACCCGGCCGTTCGGAGGGCATCGTGCGCCCCTCGAGCTGGCGCGAGAGGCCGACCGCGAGGTCGCACACGTCGATCATCTCCTGCACCTCGCCGCGCGCCTCAGCGGTGATCTTGCCGACCTCGAGGGTGACGAGCGTGGCGAGGTCGTCCTGGTGCGTGGCGAGCAGCTCGGCCCAACGCTTCACGAGCCGGCCGCGCACGGGGGCGGGCACGGTCCGCCAGGCGACGAACGCCTCGCGGGCCGCGGCCAGGGCGGTCTCGACGTCGGCGGGCGACGCGACGGGCAGCTCGAGCAGGTCCTCCCCCGTGAGCGGCGACCGCGCCCAGCTCGTCGCCGCGCCGGGGGTGACCGCAGGCACGCGCGCCCCGAGGCGGGCGAGGGCCGCGAGGGCCGCGGAGCGCAGGTCGGCCGGGTCGGGGTCCTGCGAGGGGGACGTGCGGGAGTCGGGGGTCGTTCCGGTCGAGGTCGTCATCGTCTCGCTCCGATCGGGCTCAGGGTCGCGGGGTCGAGGTCGAGGTCCGCGCAGACCTGCGCGGCCGAGGCCTCGCTCTGGGCGGCGTACAGGTCGAACGGGTCGTGCAGCGTGCGCCCGACGACGCCGGCCATCCAGTCGGCGTCGAGCGCGACGCCCTCCTGGGTCACGTCCTTGGACCCGTCGGCGGTCAGGTTGGACTGGAAGATGCCCGCGGCGGACATCGGCAGGAAGTCCTCGTACACGATGGGGTCGGCGACGACGCGTCCGGCCACCGCGCGGTACGTGAAGTACCCGAGCCGGCGCTCGGCGAGCTCGTGCTCGGTCGCGGGGAAGTCGCGGCGCCAGATCTCGCGGGCCACGTGCTGCCCCTGGGCGGCGCCGAGGCCGGCGGTCGCGGTGCGGACCTCGGCGATCGCCGCGTCGTAGATCGCCCGCCCGGCGCGGGTCAGGGCGATGCCGCGGGCCTCGACCTCGCCGAACCGCACCCGCAGGGTGTCGGTGGTGACGGCGCCGTCGGGCCCTCGGAACGCCCGCGGCTCGGCGAGCGCCCGGAAGGACGTCTGGCGCAGCAGCACGTCCGGCCCCTCCCAGCGCGGCGGTCCCTGGATGTCGTCGATCATCGTGATGCCGCGGTCCTGCATGCGGGCGTACAGGTCGTCGATGTCGAGCACCCGCGGGGTGAGGTGGTTGACGTGCGTGCTGCGCACCCCGCCGATGTCCGCCGCGACGGCCGACACCCGCTCGAGCTCGTCGTACCAGGCGCGGTCGACGGGCTCGCGCGAGAGCTCGAACGCGGCGGTGGCGAGCGCGAGGAACCGGTCGGCGTCGGCGCGGACCAGGCCGCCGTCGGCCTCGGCGCGGGCCGCCAGCTCGAGCAGCTCGGGGGCGAAGACCTCGCGGTCGGCCAGGAACGCGTCGAGCCGCCGCGCGAGGTCCGGGGAGAAGAAGCGGCGGTCGGCCGGCGTGAGCACCGAGGTGAACACCCGGAACGGGTTGCGCGCGAGCTCGTCGGCGGCGATCGGGCGGAACGCTGTCGAGACGACGGGCACGGCGCTCGTGGCGGCCTCGCGCAGGTCGTAGAAGCCCACGGGGTGCATGCCCATCGCGCCGAAGATGCTCGCGACCTGGGCCATCTCGCGCGGGGTGCCGAGCCGGATCGCGCCGTGCCGCTCGGCCGTGACCCGGTCGATGCTGCCGAGCCGCTCGGCGTCGGCGCCGCGCGCGGCGAGGACGTCACGGTTCACCTCGTGCGCGACGTCGAGCAGGGTCGTGTACGCGGGCACCTCGGTGCCGTACATGTCCGAGAGGCTGCGGGCGAACGCGGCGCGCAGCTCCCAGGGTTCGACGAGCCTCATGGGCGCTCCTCGCGGGTCGGGTGCGGGTCGGGGCGGGTGGGGTGCGGGTGGGGTCGGGTGCGGGTCGGGGCCGGGGCGGGTGCGCCGGGTCAGATGATGTTCGCCTCGGTCAGGAGCGCCGCCTGGGCGAACCGCTCGGCCCGGAACGCCGCGACGTCCAGGAACGGGGTGCGCTCCAGGACCAGGTCGCGGACCACCTCCCCCACCGCGGGGGCCTGCAGGAAGCCGTGCCCCGAGAAGCCCGTGGCGTACAGGAAGCGGCTCACGCCCCGGGCCTCGCCGATCAGCGCGTTGTGGTCGGGGGTCATCTCGTACAGCCCGGCCCACCCGTGGTCGAGCGGGACGCCCTGCAGTGCGGGGGCGCAGGTCGCGGCCGCGTCGCGCAGCGCGGCGAGCAGCGGCTCGTCGTCGTAGGCCACGCCGAACCCCACGTCCTGGTCGGGTTCGGCGATACCCACGGCGAGCCCGTCGCCCGCGTTGTGGAAGTAGAACGTGGTGCCGTAGTCGATCGTGAACGGGATGCGTGGCGGCGCGGGCTCGAGCGCGGGGCTGAACGCGATCTGCCGACGCAGCGGCTCCACGGGCAGGTCCACGCCGACGAGCGCACCCACCCCCCGGGACCACGCCCCGGCGCAGCAGACCACGGTGCCCGTCCGGACGACGCCGCGGGTGGTCTGCACGTCGGTGATGCGCGTTCCCGAGGTGCCGATGCGGGTCACGTCGCACCCGGTGCGCACCTGCGCGCCGAGCCGCTCGGCCGCCGTGACGTAGCCCTCGACCACCGCCGCGGGGCGCGCGAAGCCGTCCTCGGGCGAGTACGCCGCTGCCACGTAGCGCGTGGGGTCGACGTACGGGCACAGCCGCTGCACCTCGTCGGGCCCGATGATCCGGCTGGGCACGCCGAGCACGTTCTGCATCGCGACGCTCGCCGTGAAGAGCTCGACCTCGGCGTCGGTGCGCAGCAGGAACAGGTAGCCGACCTGCTCGAGCCCGATGTCGGCGCCCGGCCGCACCCCGAAGTCCTGGTAGGCCCGCAGGCTGTGCGCGCCGAGCGCGACGTTGAGCGGGTCGGAGAACTGCGCGCGGACACCGCCGAGGGGCTTGCCCGAGGAGCCCGAGGCGAGCTCGTCGCGCTCGACGAGCAGCACGTCGACACCTGCCTCGGCCAGGTGGAACGCGACGGCGGCCCCCATCACTCCCCCGCCGACCACGACGACCTCGGCTGCGCGGGGGACGGGGCCGCGGTGGTGCTCGGACAGGCTCATGCCACCTCCACCGGGGGGACGGTCACGGATCCCCTCAGTCTCGGGACCCGGATCTTTCACGTCTATCGACAGATACTCGTGCGAACCGTTTAGATCTGGTGCATGGACCTTCCCTGGACGGGCCTTCGGGCGCTGCAGGCGCTGGCCGAGCGCGGCACCATGTCGGCCGCGGCGCAGGCGCTCGGCTACAGCACCGGGGCGATCTCCCAGCAGCTCTCGACGCTCGAGGCCACCGTCGGGGTGCCGTTGCTGCGCCGGGTGGGCCGCACCGTGCGCCTGACCGACGCGGGGCAGGTGCTCGCCGAGCGCGCGACCCTGCTCCTCGCCGCGCAGGACGAGGCACGCGACGCGGTGCGCACCACCACGCGTGAGGCCGTCGGCACGGTGCGGCTCGCCATCTTCGCGACCGTCGCGGCCTCGCTGCTGGCTCCCGTCGTCGCGGCGCTGGCCGCCCGCCACCCGCTCGTGCAGCTGCGCAGCCGTGAGCTCGCGGTCGACGACGTGGCGGTCGCCGTGCGCCGCGGCGACGTCGACCTCGGGCTCGGGCTCGACTACCCGGATGCCCCCATCCCGCGTGAGGACGGCGCGACCCACCGCACCCTGCTGCGCGAGGACCTGGCCCTGATGTCGGCTCCCGGGTGGGACCTGCCGCCCACCCTGACCCTCGGGGACGCGGCCGACCTCGACTGGGTGCTCCCGCCCGCGTCGACCCACTTCGGCGTCGCGGTGCGCACCGCGTGCCGTACCGCCGGCTTCGAGCCGCGCGCTGTGCACGAGGTCAACGACACCGCCACGTCCCTGGCCCTCGCCGCGCACGGCCTGGGGGCCACGCTGGCGACGCCCTTGATGCTGCGCTTCGCCGCCCCCGGGACGCTGCGCACCAGCACGCTCACCGTCCCGGTGCACCGCCAGGTCGTGCTCGTGGGGACGCGCGCGGGCGTCGAGAGGCCCGCGGTGCAGGCCGTGGTCGAGGTGATCGAGGACGTCGTGGGGCACGCGCACGACAACCTTTCAGGAACGCTGCATGGTCGACCGCACGAATCGTGACTTGTGCGGCGCCGTGCCCCGACGCTGAGATTCCACCTCACGGCAGTGCGTACCCCGACCCGATGTGACGTCGACCAGCGAGAGGTCGTGAGGACCGTGGCCACCCTGCTCGTCCTGTCCGCCGCCGACATCCGGGCGGCGCTGCCGCTCGCCGCGTCGGTCGCCGCCCAGAAGTCCGCGTTCGCCTCCCTCGCCACGGGTGGCCACGCACTCGGCGGCAGCGTCTACCACCCGGGCCCCGCACCGGACCAGCTCGTGTTCGCGCTGACGGGCGCCGTGCCCGGGCGAACGGGGGTCGTGGTCAAGTTCGGCATGCAGGTGCCCGGGAACACAGCGCGCGGCCTGCCGACCGTCCAGGGCCTCGTGACGATCCTCGACCCGGACGACGGCACGCCGCTGGCCGTGCTCGACGGCGCGACGATCACCACGATGCGCACCGCGCACGGCCTCGCCGCGGCGGCGGACGTGCTCGCGGTGCCCGACGCCCGCGTGGTCGGCGTGCTGGGCTCCGGGGTGCAGGCACGCGAGGTCGCCCTGGCGCTGGCCTCGCTGCGCGCCCTCGCGGACGTCCGCGTCTGGAGCCCCACCCGCGCCCATGCCCAGGCGATGGCCGACGACCTGGTCGCCGCCGGGCTCCCCGCGCGGGCGGTGGGCGAAGCGCAGGACGCGGTGCGCGGGGCCGACGTCGTGGCGACCTGCACGCTCAGCCGCACGCCGATCGTGCACGCCGCCTGGATCGCCCCGGGGGCGACGGTGCTGACCCTCGGCTCGTACGCGCCCGACCGGCGCGAGCTCGCGCTCGACGTGACCGCGCGGGCCGACCTCCTGGTGCTCGACGACGCCGCGAAGGCCCTGACCCACGGCGGCTGCGTGGTCGAGGCCGACGAGGCCGGGGTGCTCGACCCGGCACGCACCACCACGCTCGGCGACGTGCTGGTCGGCACGCACCCCGGCCGCACCGACGACGCGCAGGTCCTCGTGTTCCACAGCATGGGGGTCGGGGTGCAGGACGCCGAGGCGGCGTGGGCCGCCTGGACGGCCGCCGTCGAGCAGGGCCTGGGCCGACGCGTCCCGCTGTGAGCGCCGACCACCGCACAGGGACGCCGGGCCCACCGCCGGGTACGCTCGCACTGCCTGCCTCACCGGAGTGGTCGTCTCGTGGTGAGCCGTTCGCTCAGGCCGCGGTGTCCCGCATCCCCCCTTCGACCATCGGACCTGCTATCTCCTCTTCCCCCGCCCCGCGCGACGTCTACCTCGCACCCCCCGAGACCGATCTCGAGCCCGCGCTGCCCGCCACCGCGGCCTCCCGGGCACGCCTGCGCGACCGCGCCGACGTGCTGCTGGTCAAGGGCCGCTACTGCCTGGTCAACGAGAGCCTGACCCCGCAGGACGCGATGGTCGAGGACCTGCTGTTCGTGCGGGCCGCGCTCGACGATGCGGGCGTGGGCTACCTCCTGGTGCGGGGCAACGACGAGCGCCCGGTGATCGCAGTAGACCGGGCCGAGCGCAAGGCGCTGCGCGCCGCACTCGCGCGTGCCTGTGCGGACGAGCCGTTCTACGTCAAGTCGCTCGACGCGAAGGCCCCGACCCTGCTGGTCGCCGACGGCGCGCTGTCCACCACGACCAAGGCGCGCGCGTTCCGGCTCTACCGGCCCCGCGTGTGCCCGGTCGGCGGGCTGCGGTACGGCGCGGCGACCGGCGTGCAGATCGAGCTGTGGGCGTTCAGCGAGGACGAGATCGTGCTGCCGGTCGAGAACTCGCTCACCCGCCGCGTGATCCACCGCGACGAGGCGGTGCGCGGCACGGTCGAGCGGTACGGGCGCAGCTGGCCCACGATCGAGAACATGTTCGCCGAGCACGCGGCGGACATCGCGTTCGACATCGACCTGGTGTTCTCCTGGGTCGACGGCACCGACAGCGCCTGGCAGAAGGCCCGGGCCGCGCGCATGCAGAGCTACGTGGTGGGCGAGGGCGACGACTCCGAGGCCCGGTTCCGGCAGATCGACGAGCTGCGGTACGCGCTGCGCTCGGTGCACATGTTCGCCCCGTGGGTGCGGCGGATCTTCGTGGCGAGCGACTCCCCGAAGCCGGCCTGGCTCGCCGACCACCCGTCGGTGACGTTCGTGCGCAGCGAGGAGTTCTTCACCGACCCGTCGGTGCTGCCCACGCACAACTCGCAGGCCGTCGAGTCCCAGCTGCACCACATCCCCGGGCTCGCCGAGCACTTCCTGTACTCGAACGACGACATGTTCTTCGGCCGTGCCGTCAGCCCGGCGATGTTCTTCTCCCCGGGCGGCATCACCAAGTTCATCGAGGCCAGCACCCGCATCGGGCTCGGGGAGAACAACGAGGTCCGCAGCGGCTTCGAGAACGCCGCCCGCGTCAACCGGCGGCTGCTGAACGAGCGGTTCGGCCGCGTCACGACCCGCCACCTCGAGCACGCCGCGACCCCGCTGCGCCGCAGCGTGATGGCCGAGCTCGAGGCCGAGTTCCCGGACGAGTTCGCCGCCACCGCGGCCAGCCCCTTCCGGGCGAGCTCGAACATCTCGGTGACGAACTCGCTCTACCACTACTACGCGCTGCTCTCGGGGCGTGCCGTCGCGCAGGAGAACGCGCGCGTGAAGTACGTCGACACCACCTCACGGGCCGGCCTCGCGGACATGACGTCGCTGCTGGCCTCGCGGGCGATGGACTTCTTCTGCCTCAACGACGGCAGCTTCCCCGAGATCGACGCGGACCTGCGCACGCGCGCCGTGACCGAGTTCCTCGAGCAGTACTACCCGATCCCCGCACCGTGGGAGAAGCCGACGGAGAGCGGACCGGGCGTCAGCCTCGCCTGACGGCCGCCCCTGCGCGGGGGCGGTCACCCGCTCCCGCCAGGGGCCGCTCGGTGAGCGACTCGGGGATCACCACACCGGCGGCGGCCAGACGCAGGGTCGCCTCCGCGGGCGTCACGGGCTCCCCCACCGTCAGGCCCGCGCCGAGCGGGACGACCGAGTGCACGATCGTGTCGTCGTACACGTGGACCAGGTTGAAGCCCTGCGCGCCGTCGCGCCCCCGCAGACCGCCCGCCGCGACGTTGAGGTCCTGCGTGTAGCAGGTGGCCGAGGCGACCGAGACGGGGATGCCCGCGAACATCGCGGTCGTCGAGTAGTGCAGGTGCCCCGCGAGCACCGTGCGCACGTCGGTGCCGCGCAGCACGTCGGCCAGGCGGTGCTGGTCGCGCAGCTCGACGAGCACGGCGAGGTCCAGCACGCTCGGCACCGGCGGATGGTGCAGCGCGAGGACGGTGCCGTGCGGGGCAGGCTCGGCCAGCACCCCAGCGAGCCAGCGCAGCTGCGCCTCGCTCACCTCGCCGTGGTGATGGCCCGGCACGCTGGTGTCGAGGGTGACGATGCGCAGCCCGTCCACGTCGTCCACCCGGTCGACAGGTTCGTCCGAGGCCGGCTCCCCCAGCAGCTCGCGGCGGAGACTAGCACGGTCGTCGTGGTTGCCCATGGCCCACACGACGAGGGCACCCAGCCGCTCGGCGACGGGTTCCATGACGGCCCGCAGCAGCGCGTACGCGTCGGGCTCGCCCTTGTCCGCCAGGTCACCCGTGACGACGATCGCGTCCGGGCGCGCCCCCGACGCCTCGGCCTCGGCCAGCACCTGCCGCAGCCGCGCGGTCGCGTCGACGGCGCCGTACAGCGGGCCGTCACCGACCAGGTGGGTGTCGCTCAGGTGCCAGAGCACATGGTGCGGACGAGGGTGCTCGGCTACGCGGTGGTTCATCGTTCCCCGTCCTGGGTTCGCCGTCCTGCGTCGATCTCACCACCCCCAACCCAACACCCGGCGACCTCCAGGCGTCGGTGAGGCGTCGAACCGGGAGCGTCCGGACACAGCGGTGCCCGCGCGACCGCGGGGAACGGCTCTCAGGCCTCGCCGGAGTCGGACGCCTCGGGGGCCGGCGGCTCGGGGGCCGCCTTCTTCTCGGCACCCTTGCTGCCCCGGTCGCCGTAGCGCTGCCGGAACTTCTCCACGCGCCCGGCGGTGTCGACCACACGCGACTGCCCTGTATAGAACGGGTGCGTCGCACTCGAGATCTCGATGTCGACCACCGGGTAGGTGTTGCCGTCCTCCCAGACGACGGTCTTCGACGGGGTGGCCGTGGACCGCGTGAGGAAGGCGAACTCGCCTGACACGTCGCGGAAGACGACCGGGTGGTAGTCGGGGTGGATGTCCTTCTTCATGCCTCCAGCATGTGCCGGGACGCTGAGAGGCGCAGCCGGTGCGCGCGTCACCTCTCCCGCCCCGGCCGAGGACGTGCTTCCCCTCCGCGACGGCCTGGCGCCTCCAGCCGCTGGTGGGGCGCGGGCCGGCGTCGTCGTGTCAGAGCAGAGCGGGTTCCGCCACGCGCTCGGCGCCGTGGTGCGGGCCGACCGCCGCGGTGCCGGGAGCCGCGGAGGACCGTGCCCGCCTGCGCAGCAGTCGCATGGCGTTGAGGATGACGACCAGCACCGACACCTCGTGCACGAGCATCCCCACGGACATGGTCACCCCGCCGAGCAGCACGCCGAGCAGGAGCAGCGCCACCGTGACAAGCGCGACGGCGATGTTCTGCCGCATGGTCGCGACGGTGCGGCGCGCCAGCCGGATGGCCTGGGGCAGCTTCCGCAGGTCGTCGGCCATCAGCGCGATGTCGGCCGTCTCGAGGGCGACGGCCGATCCAGCCGCGCCCATCGCCACCCCGAGGTCCGCGACGGCCAGCGCGGGGGCGTCGTTGACGCCGTCGCCCACCATGGCCACGACGTACCCCTCGCGCTGCAGCTCCCGGACGGCGTCGTGCTTGTCCTGCGGCAGCAGCCCGGCCCGCACCTCGTCGACGCCGGTCGCCTCGCCCACGGCGAGGGCGACCGGGAGGGCGTCCCCCGTGAGCATGACGACGGTGCGCACGCCCGCACGGTGCAGCTCGGCGACCATCTCCGCGGCGTCGGGCCGCACCTCGTCGGCGACGGCGAGCACGCCGAGGACGACGCCATCGACCGCCACGATCATCGGTGTGCGCCCCGCAGCAGCGAGCTCGTCAGCGACCCGATCGCTCCCCAGGGCATCGGCGATGCCGAACTGGGACAGCAGGGCGACGTTGCCGACGAGGACGCGATGCCCCCCGCTCGTCGCGGTGATGCCCTTCCCAGGAATGGACTCAGCGACCTCCGGGAGCTGACCGACGGGCAGCCCTTCGGCGCGGGCGGCGTCCAGCACCGGGCGTGCCAAGGGGTGCTCGGAGCCGGCCTCGGCCAGCGCAGCCCAGCGTAGGACGGCGGCGCGGTCCGCCCCCGTGGCGAGCACGACGACGTCGGTCAGGAGCGGGCGACCACGCGTCAGCGTGCCGGTCTTGTCGACGGCGACCGCCGTGATCTTCGCCGCCCGCTCCAGGTGCTCCCCGCCCTTGATCAAGATGCCGTCCTTGGCCGCGCGGCCGATGCCGGCCACGATCGAGACCGGGATGGAGATGACCATCGCCCCCGGGCAACCGATCACCAACAGGGTCAGCGCGAGGACGACATCGCCGGTGACCGCCCCCGCGGCGACCGCGAGGACGACGATGCCGGGCGTGTACCAACGGGAGAACCGGTCCATGAACCGCTGGGTGCGGGCCTTGGCGTCCTGCGCCTCCTCGACGCGGTGGATGATCCGGGCCAGCGTCGTGTCGGCCCCGACCCCGGTCGCCCGCACCTGCAGCACACCACCACGGGAGACGGTGCCGGCGAAGACCTGGTCCCCGACGGCCTTCTCCACCGGGATCGACTCCCCCGTGATGGAGGCCTGGTCGACAGCCCCGGCCCCGGCGACGACCTCGCCGTCGACCGGGACCTTCGCGCCGTTCTTGACCACGACCGTCTCCCCCATGGCGACGTCGGCGGCTGCCACCTCGATCTGGCCGCCCTCCCGCAGCACGACGGCGACGTCCGGGGCGACGGCGACCAGCTCGGCCAACGCCGACCGGGTCCGGTTCAGGGTCGCCTGCTCCAAGGCGTGGCCGACCGCGAACAGGAACGTCACCGCGGCGGCCTCCCAGTACTGGCCGATCACCACCGCCCCGACGGACGCGACGGTGACGAGCAGGTCGATGCCGACCACTCGCGCCGCCAGTGCGCGGACGGCGTGGACCGCGATCGGTGAGCCGGCAGCGACGGCTGCCGCGACCATGACGGCGTTGCTCGCGAACCCCGCCCCGAACACCGTGGCGATCGCGGCGGATCCCGCGATGAGCAGTCCGCTCACTGCGGGAACTCCCCAGCGACCGCGCAACTTCTGGGCGACGGTCATCAGAACGCTGCGGCAGTGGAGGCGTAGCCGGCCTTGGCGACCGCGGCGATCAGCGCCTCGACCCCGACGACCTGCGGGTCGTGGTCGATCTCGATGCGACTCGAGGCGAACTGCACAGTGACGGCGCTGACGCCGGCCAGCCGTCCGACCTGCTTCTCGATCTTCGCCACGCACGACGGGCACGAGAAGCCCTCGGCCCGCAGGATCGTGCGGGTCACAGCAGTGGAGGGGGTGGTGGAGCTCATGATCGGACCTCTTCTGGTGGAGCCTCGGCCGCCCCGTCCGAGGCGACTGACGCCGACGTTAGGAGGCGCACCGCCACGCGAACATGACGCGGATCAGTTACCCGCAGCACCGCACGGAATCGACGCCCGCGTCACCAGCGACGGGGCCTTGGGCAGGAGAGATACGCTCACGCCGAGCCCAGGAGACGATGTGAGCACCCCGCACACGCACCACCAGCACGACGGTTCGAGGCCACCATCGGATCGACGGCGGATCCCGCTACGGACGCCCTGCGCCGAACCCCACCAGTGCCCGGCACCGGTCCGGATGCGCGTGCTGAGCCACGTCCCGCTGTTCTCCGGCCTCTCGGTCCCGCAGCTCGAGGCCATCGACGCCCGGATGGTCTCGTTCGCCTGGGCGGCCGGGAGCCGTGTGTTCACCGCCGGCGCCCCCGCAGACCACCTCTACGTCCTGGCCTCCGGCCGGGTGAAGGTCTCCCGGCCGACCGGCGGCGGGCGCGAGATCGTCGTCGACCTCCTCACCCCGGGCGATCTCTTCGGGACCCTGACCACCCTCGGGGATCCGACCTACCCGGAGTCGGCGGAGGCCCTCACGACCACCTGCGCCCTGCGGATCGACCCCGCCGCGTTCCGGGCCGTGCTCACCGAGCACCCGCCGGTCGCCCTGCGCGTCCTCGACGACGTCGCGGCTCGCCTCGCCCAGGCCCGCTCCGACCTGGGCCACCACTCCACGGACACCGTGGCCCAGCGCGTCGCCGCGACCCTGCTCCGACTGGCCGACAAGCTCGGCCAGGAACGCGCCGACGACGGCGGCACCCTGCTCCAGATCCCGCTCTCCCGCACAGACCTCGCCGGGATGACCGGCTCGACGCCCGAGTCCGTGTCCCGGGTGATGAGCCAGCTGCGCAAGGACCAGGTCATCGACTCGGGACGCCGCTGGACCGCTGTCCTCGACCGGCAGCGCCTGGCCGACGTCGCTGCGGGCCCCTCGGACTGAACGCAGCGCGGAACACGCGCCTACCGCGCCCTGGTGGGCTCCGTGGCTGGCTCCACGCCGGTCACCGTCGTCAGCAGGAAGACCGAGTCCTCCTCCGCCAGCACCGCGTGCCGGAGGTGCGTGAGCAGCGCAATCTCGCCTGCGACCAACGCATCGACCTCGACGCCGGTGACTTTCACGCGACCCACGAGGACCTGCAGGCTGGCCGCGCTGGGCGAGTTGTGCTCGGCGAGCTCGGTGCCGGCCGCGAGTGCGATGACGGTCTGTCGCAGCGGGCCGTCGTGCAGCAGGAGCTCGGCGCTGCGGCCGTGGTCAGACGCGCGGGCGGCGTCGAGGTGCGACTGGGCGAGAAGGCTCAGGTTGGCCACGTTTCCTCCAGGGATCGCGCCGAGCGTACGGGGCTCGGCGCGAGGCCGACGTGGAGCTCGGCGTGTCGGGCGCGGCGCGCGCTCACACCTCGAACACGTACCCCATGCCCGGCTGGGTCAGCAGGTGGCGCGGGTTGGACGGGTCGACCTCGAGCTTGCGGCGGAGCTGCGCGGTGTAGACGCGCAGGTACCCGGTTTCGGACGTGTAGGCCGGGCCCCAGACCTCGCGCAGCAGCTGCTCGCGGGACACGAGGCGGCCGCGGTTGCGCACGAGCACCTCGACGATCGCCCACTCGGTGGGGCTGAGCCGCACCTCGGTGCCTGCACGCAGCACGCGCCGTCGGGCCAGGTCGATCTCGAGGTCGCCCGCGACGACGACAGCCTCGGTGGCGTCGCCGGGTGCGGCGCGGCGCACCGCGGCCCGCAGCCGGGCGAGCAGCTCGTTCATGGCGAACGGCTTGGTGACGTAGTCGTCGGCGCCGGCGTCGAGGGCATCGACCTTGTCCTCGCCGTGCTGCCGGGCCGAGAGCACCACGATCGGCACCCGGCTCCAGCCGCGGATGCCCGCGATGACGTCGAGCCCGGGGATGTCGGGCAGCCCGAGGTCGAGCAGCACCACGTCGGGATGCCAGGACGCCGCGAGGTCGAGGGCCTGTGCGCCGTCGGCGCCGGTCGCGACCTCCCAGCCGTGCGCACGCAGGTTGATGGCGAGCGCGCGCACCAGGCCCGGCTCGTCGTCCACCACGAGCACCCTCGACCCGCTCATGAGCCCTCCTCGGCACGCGGCACCGTCAGCACCATGGTCAGGCCACCGCCCGGGGTGTCCTCGGCCGTGAGCTCGGCGCCCACCGCCTCGGCCAGGCCCTGCGCGACGGCCAGCCCCAGACCCAGCCCGCCCGGCGAGCTGTCTCCCAGCCGCTGGAACGGTTCGAACATCTGGTCCTTGAGCTCGTCCGAGAGCCCGGCCCCGGTGTCGATCACCCGCAGCTCGACCGTGCGGCGCGTCGCCGAGCCGGCCAGCCGCACCCGGGTGCCGGGCGGCGCGTGCCGGGCCGCGTTGCCCACGACGTTCGCGACGACCCGTTCGAGCAGGCCCGGGTCGGTGCTCACGAGCGGCAGGTCCTCGGGCACGTCGAGCTCGACGTGCCCCGGGTCGAGACCTTCGAGCGCGAGCGGCACCACCTCGTCGAGGCTCGTGGGGCGCAGCGCGGGTCGCACGCTGCCCGTCTGCAGCCGCGACAGGTCGAGCAGGTTGTCGATGAGCCGTTCGAGCCGGGCCGTCGAGGTGCCCAGGGCCCCCACCAGCGCGGCCGTGTCCTCCGCGTCGAGCCGCACGTCGGGCGACGTGAGGCCGTCGACGGCGGTGCGGATCGTCGCGAGGGGGGTGCGCAGGTCGTGCGACACCGCACCCAGCAGGGCCGAGCGGGCGGCGTCGGCCTGCTGCAGCGCGTGCACCCGGTCGGCCTCCTGGCGCAGGCGCCGGTGCTCGAGCACGGCGCCTGCCTGCGAGGCGAACGCGTCGAGCACGCGCCGGTCGCTCGCGGGCAGCACCCGGCCCCGTAGCGCGAGCACGCGCGTGTCGTCGATCGCGACCACGGTCTGCGCGTCGTCGGGCGCCAGGGCCGGGGCCGGACCGTCGGTCGCGAGCGCCCGCCACTCCTTGCGGCCCCGCTCACCGCCGGGCACCCGCTCGAGCAGGGCCACGGACTCGAGCAGGAAGGTCTCCCGCAGCCGCTCGACGAGCGCCTGGGCCGAGTCCTGCCCCGAGAGCACCGACCGGGACACCGCCGCGAGCGCCGACGCCTCCGCGCGGGCCCGGAACGCCTGCCCGGTGCGCCGTGCCGCGAGGTCGACGACCGAGGCGACGGCCGCCGCGACGAGCACGAAGACGACGAGCGCGAGCGCGTTCTCGGGCGACGAGACCGTGAACCGGCCGGTGGGCGGGGTGAAGTAGAAGTTGAGCGCGAAGAACCCGATCAGGGCGCTCGACACCGCGGGCCACAGACCGCCGACGAGCGCGACCGCGACCGTCAGGGCGAGGAACAGCACGAGCTCGGTCGACAGGTCGACGCCACCACCGACCGTGTGGAGCAGCAGGGTCAGGGCGACGGGTCCGAGCGCGGCGAGCACCCAGCCGCCGATCGTGCGCCGCCGCGACAGCAGCGCGCTGCGGTGCTCGGGGCCCCGCCCGGCACGGGCCTTCTCGTGGGTCATGAGGTGCACGTCGATGTTCTCGGCGAGGCGGGCGATCTCGACGCCGTTGCTCTCCGAGAGCGCCTCACGCCAGCGGCTGCGGCGCGAGACCCCGACCACGATCATCGTGGCGTTGACGCCGCGCGCGAAGTCGACCACGGCCGTGGCCACGTCCTCGCCGACCACGGTGTGGAACGCGCCGCCGAGCTGTTCGACGAGCTCGCGCTGGGCCGCGATCGCGCCGGGTGCTGCACCGGGCAGGCCGTCGGTGGGCAGCACGTGCACAGCGAGCAGCTCGGAGCCCGCCGAGCGTTGCGTGATGCGGGCTCCGCGGCGGATGAGCGTCTCCCCCTCGGGCCCCCCCGTGACCGCCACGACGACCCGTTCACGCGCCGGCCACGGCTCCTCGATGCTGTGGTCGCGGCGGTAGGTGGTGAGCGCGTCGTCGACCCGGTCGGCGAGCCAGAGCAGCGCGACCTCGCGCAGCGCGGTGAGGTTGCCGACCCGGAAGTAGGACGACAGCGATGCGTCGATCTGCTCGGCCCGGTACACGTTGCCGTGCGCGAGCCGGCGGCGCAGCGCCTGCGGCGAGAGGTCCACGAGCTGCACCTGGTCGGCGTCGCGCACCACGTGATCGGGCACGGTCTCGCGCTGCCGGACCCCGGTGATGGCCTCGACCACGTCGTTGAGCGACTCGAGGTGCTGCACGTTCACGGTGGTGACCACGTCGATCCCCGCGTCGAGCAGGTCGTGCACGTCCTGCCAGCGCTTGGCGTGCTCGACGCCGGGCACGTTGGTGTGCGCGAGCTCGTCGACGAGCACGACCTGCGGCGCGCGCTTCAGCACGGCGTCCACGTCGAGCTCGCCGAACTCCTGGTCGCGGTAGGTGACGGTCTGCCGCGGCACGACCTCGAGCCCGTCGAGCAGCGCGGCCGTGGCCGCCCGCCCATGCGTCTCGACGAGCCCGACCACCACGTCCGTGCCGCGCGACGCACGCCGGTGCGCCTCGTCGAGCATCGCGTACGTCTTGCCGACGCCCGGGGCCGCACCGAGGTAGACAGTCAGACGTCCACCACGGCCGGGGTTGCCCGCGTGCGCGGCAGGACCGGCCGACGACGCGAGGTCGCCTGCCGGTCCTGCCGCGCCGGGCGCGAAAGTGCTCACGACCCCATTGTGGTCAGCGCGACGTTCAGCTCGAGCACGTCGACCCGCGGCTCGCCGAGAACACCCAGGTCACGGCCCTGCGTGGTGCGGTCCACGAGCGCGGCGACCTCCGCGGCGGACAGCCCGCGGGCCTGCGCGACGCGCTCGACCTGCTGGCGGGCGTAGGCCGGCGAGATGTCGGGGTCGAGCCCCGAGCCCGAGGCGGTGAGCGCGTCCGGCGGCACCGACGCGGGGTCGACGCCGTCCTGCGCGGCCACCTCGGCACGGCGCTCGCTCACCGTGGCGAGCAGGCCCGGGTCGGTGGGCCCGAGGTTCGAGCCGCCCGAGGCGAGGGTGTCGTACCCGCCGGCCGACGGGCGCGGGTGGAACCACTCGTCCCCCTCGAACGTCTGGCCGATCAGCAGCGAGCCGATCGCCTGGTCGGGTTCGTTCACGTGGGTCCCCTCGGCGTCCACGAGCGACCCGTTGGCCTGCCAGGGGAACGCGAGCTGGGCGACCCCCGTCACGGCGAGCGGGTAGGCGAAGCCGAGCACGAGCGTGAGCAGGAGCAGGACGCGCAGCCCGGCCCAGGTCTGCCGGGTCAGGGCCACGAGCGTGGCCCCGGCCGAGCGGGGGGTGTGGGGGCGGGGGTGCGGTGCGACGGGGGTCGCGGTGCGGGGCGTGGTCATGTCAGCTGATCCCGGGGATGAGGGAGACGATCAGGTCGATGAGCTTGATGCCGACGAACGGGGCGATCAGGCCGCCGACGCCGTAGACGAGCAGGTTGCGGCGCAGCATCACGGCCGCGCTCGCCGGCCGGTACCGCACGCCGCGCAGCGCGAGCGGGATGAGCGCGACGATCACGAGCGCGTTGAAGATGACGGCCGAGAGGATCGCCGACTCGGGGCTCGACAGGTGCATCACGTTGAGCACCTCGAGCTGCGGGAAGACCACCAAGAACATCGCGGGCAGGATCGCGAAGTACTTCGCGACGTCGTTGGCGATCGAGAACGTGGTCAGCGCGCCCCGGGTGATGAGCAGCTGCTTGCCGATCTGCACGATCTCGATGAGCTTGGTCGGGTTGGAGTCGAGGTCGACCATGTTCCCGGCTTCCTTCGCCGCGCTCGTGCCGGTGTTCATCGCGACCCCGACATCGGCCTGCGCGAGCGCGGGGGCGTCGTTCGTGCCGTCCCCCGCCATCGCCACCAGGCGGCCACCGGCCTGCTCGCGGCGGATGAGCGCGAGCTTGTCCTCGGGGGTGGCCTCGGCGAGCACGTCGTCGACGCCGGCCTCGAGCGCGATCGCGCGGGCCGTCACGGCGTTGTCGCCCGTGACCATCACGGTGCGGATGCCCATCGCGCGCAGCTCGTCGAACCGCTCGCGCAGGCCGTGCTTGACCACGTCCTTGAGGTGGATGACCCCGAGCACGCGGGCCGGTCCGTCACCGATCTGCTCGGCCACCACGAGCGGCGTGCCGCCCGAGGAGCTGATCGCGTCGACGAGCTGCGCGGTCTGCGCGCCCGTGCCGCCGCCGGTCGAGCGCACCCAGCCGCTCACGGCTCCGGCGGCGCCCTTGCGGATGCGACGCACTCCGTCCGGACCCGGCAGGTCGAGCCCGCTCATCCGGGTGCGGGCCGTGAACGGCACGAGCTCGGCGCCCACGAGCTCGCCGTCCTCCCGTGCCCGCATGCCCAGCTGGTCCTTGACGAGCACCAGGACGCTGCGGCCCTCGGGCGTCTCGTCGGCCATCGAGGACAGCTGCGCGGCGTCGGCCAGCTCGGCCAGGTCGACGCCGTCGACGGGCACCAGCTCGGAGGCCTGGCGGTTGCCGAGCGTGATGGTGCCCGTCTTGTCGAGCAGCAGCACGTCCACGTCACCCGCGGCCTCGACCGCGCGGCCCGACATCGCGAGCACGTTGCGCTGCACGAGCCGGTCCATGCCGGCGATGCCGATGGCCGAGAGCAGCGCGCCGATCGTGGTCGGGATCAGGCAGACGAGCAGCGCCACCAGCACGATGAGCGACTGCCGGGCCCCCGAGTACACGGCGAACGGCTGGAGCGTGGCCACGGCCAGCACGAAGATGATGGTCAGGGACGTGAGCAGCACGTTGAGGGCGACCTCGTTGGGGGTGCGCTGACGCTCGCTGCCCTCGACGAGCGCGATCATCCGGTCCACGAACGTGTGCCCGGCGGGCGCGGTGATCCGCACGACGATGCGGTCGGAGAGCACCACGGTGCCACCCGTGACGGCCGACCGGTCACCGCCCGACTCGCGGATCACCGGGGCCGACTCGCCCGTGATCGCCGACTCGTCGACGCTCGCGATGCCCTCGACCACGTCGCCGTCGCCCGGGATGGTCTCCCCCGCGACGACCACGACCACGTCCCCGACGGCCAGCGTCGAGGACGCCACCGGGGCGGTGGGCAGGTCGGACAGCACCCGGCCACCCACCGCGTCCTGCGGCGAGATCACCCGTCGGGCCGTGGTCTGCGCCTGGGTCGCCCGCAGGCTCGCCGCCTGCGCCTTGCCGCGGCTCTCCGCGACGGCCTCGGCCAGGGTCGCGAACACGACCGTGAACCACAGCCACAACGTCACCGAGACCGCGAACAGGGTCGGGTCGAGCACAGTGAGCACGGTCGACGCGACCGCCCCGATCTCGACGACGAACAGCACCGGCGAGTGGTACAGCTCGCGGGGGTCGAGCTTGCGCAGCGCCGAGGGCAGCGCCTCGAGCAGCTGGCGACCGCTCAGCGCGCGCCGGGTGCCTGCCGGGCGAGGCGCGCCGAGGGGCTTCATGGGTTCAGGGTCGACCGACGGGCCCACGGGGTCCACCAGGGTCGGGTGCATGACTGTGTCCTTCATGAGAGGGACTCGGCGATCGGGCCGAGGGCGAGGACGGGGATGAAGGTCAGGCCGACGACGACGAGCGTCACCGCGACCAGGAGACCGACGAACAGCGGCCGGTGCGTCGGGAGCGTGCCCGAGCCGGCGGGAACGGTCTGCTGGCCCGCGAACCGGCCGGCGAGGGCCAGCACGAGAGCGATCGGCACGAAGCGACCGAGGAGCATCGCCAGGCCGAGCAGCGTGTTGTAGAAGGGCGTCGAGACGGTCAGGCCCGCGAACGCGCTGCCGTTGTTGTTCCCGGCCGACGTGAACGCGTACAGCACCTCGGAGAGCCCGTGCGAACCCGCCTCCTGCATCCCGGCCTGCCCCGCGGTCGTCGCGATGGCCACCGCCGTGCCGAGCAGCACGATCGCAGGGACGGCGAGCACGTAGAGCGCGACGAGGGTGATCTCCTGGCGGCCGATCTTCTTGCCCAGGTACTCGGGAGTGCGCCCGACCATGAGCCCCGCGACGAAGACAGCGACGATCGCGAGCACGAGCATCCCGTAGAGCCCGGAGCCGACGCCGCCCGGGGCGACCTCGCCGAGCATCATGTTGAAGATCGTGACGCCGCCGCCCGGCGCGGTCAGCGAGTCGTGCATCGCGTTGACGGCGCCGGTGGACGTCCCGGTCGTGGCCGCGGCGAACAGCGCGCTGCCCGCGGCACCGAAGCGGGTCTCCTTGCCCTCCGACGCGGCACCCACGAGCTGCGGCACGGCGCCCGGCGCGGCCATCTCGGCCCACGTCAGCAGCCCCACGGCGGCGACCCACAGCGTGGCCATCGCCCCGAGGATCGCGTGGCCCTGGCGCTTGTCGCCGACCATGATCCCGAAGGTGCGCGGCAGCGCGGAAGGGATCAGCAGGATCAGGAAGATCTGGAACAGGTTGCTGATCGGGGTCGGGTTCTCGAACGGGTGGGCGGAGTTCGCGTTGAAGAACCCGCCGCCGTTGGTGCCCAGGAGCTTGATGGACTCCTGCGAGGCCACCGGCCCCCCGAGCACGCTCTGCGTGCCGCCCGCGAGCGTGGTGACCTCGGTCGGGCCCGCCAGGTTCTGGATCACGCCCGTCACGACGAGCAGCACCGCCCCGATCACGGCGATCGGCAGCAGGATGCGCACGGTCGAGCGCATCAGGTCGGACCAGAAGTTGCCGACGCGACCATCGGCGCCCGAGCGAGCGAACCCGCGGATCAGGGCGACGACCACGGCGATGCCCACCGCGGCCGAGACGAAGTTCTGCACCACGAGGCCCGCCATCTGCAGCAGGTGCCCCGCGGCCTGCTCACCCGAGTACCACTGCCAGTTCGTGTTCGTCACGAACGAGACGGCGGTGTTCCAGGCCCCGGCGGGGTCCATGGGCGACATCCCGAGCGACAGCGGCAGGTGGTTCTGCAGCCGCGCGAGGCCGAACAGGAGCAGCACCGACGCGAGCGAGAAGCCGAGCAGCGAGAGCAGGTACGTGCTCCATCGCTGGTCGGCGTCGGGGTCGACCCGCGCGAGGCGGTACCCGGCCCGCTCGACCCGCAGGTGCCGGGGGGAGGTGAAGACGCGCGCCATGTACGCACCGAGCGGCACGTGCACGGCGGCGAGCAGCGCCACCAGCAGCGCGATCTGGCCGAGGGCGGCCCACGTCGCGCTCATCGGGTCGTGTCCGGGCGGACCAGGGCGACGAACAGGTAGACGAGCAGGGCGGCCGTGACCACGAGGGCGACCCAGTCGGCCCCGGTCACGGGTGGTCCAGCGTGCGTGCGACAAGCGCGACGGCGGCGAAGAACGCCACCGTGAGCGCGAGGAAGGCCAGATCGGCCATGACGGAGCACCTTCGGGAGTCGGGCGGTCCGCGTGACGCGACGGACCGGTGCGCACCTGCGCACAGGACCGTCCTATGCCCGGGTGAGGCCCCCGCAGCCCGACGTTGACGACTCCTTAGCGGTCTCCCCCACCGCCTTGACGCAACCCTGACGGGAAGCTGCTCAGTCGTCCCGGGTGGATGCCGGCGAACCGGCCACCGGCTCGCTGCTCGCCCCGGACAGCCGACGCGCCTCGCTCGCGGCCGACGTCCGCACCCGGCCGAGCATCCGGCGGAACTGCTCGGAGTCCTGCTCGTCGAGGCCGAGGGCCGCTGTCACGACCTGGGCGAAACCCGCGGCCTCGTGCTGGAGCGCGCGGCCCGCGTCGGTCAGCGTCACGTCGACCGAACGCTCGTCCTCGGGCCGGCGGCGACGCTCGACCAGGCCCCGGGCCTCGAGCCGCTTGAGCAGCGGCGACACCGTGCCGTAGTCGAGCTGGAGCGCCTCGATGACCTCGCGGACCGTCGCGCTCTCGCGCTGCCACAGCACCACCAGCACGAGGTACTGGGGATAGGTGAGCCCGAGCGGGTCGAGCAGGTGCCGGTACACCCCGGTGATGGCCCGGGATGCGGCGTAGAGGTCGAAGCAGAGGAACCGCGCGAGGGCGTCGGCGTCCGGGGTGGGAGGGCTGTCGACCGTCTCGTTCATGCCTCCGAGTCTACGCCTTGCAGGCCGATGCCACGATGACATCGTGCACGATGTCATCGCCCGGGGTTGACGTTCCCACTTACATCGTGCACGATGTAGTTGTTCGCAAGGAAAACGTCGGTGCATCCGCCCCGGCCCCTCTCGAAGGAGAACGTCCATGGCACACCTCACCGTCGGCACCGAGAACTCCACCGCCATCGAGCTCTACTACGAGGACCACGGGACCGGGCAGCCGGTCGTCCTGATCCACGGCTACCCGCTCGACGGCGCCTCGTGGGAGAAGCAGACCACCGCGCTCCTGGACGCCGGCCACCGCGTCATCACGTACGACCGTCGCGGGTTCGGCCGCTCGAGCAAGGTCCGGACCGGCTACGACTACGACACGTTCGCGGCCGACCTGAACACCCTCCTGGAGGCGCTCGACCTGCACGACGCGGTCCTCGTCGGCTTCTCGATGGGATCGGGCGAGGTCGCCCGCTACCTCGGCACCTACGGCTCGGAGCGCATCGCCAAGGCCGCGTTCCTGGCCTCGCTCCAGCCGTACCTGCTGCAGGCCGACGACAACCCCACCGGCGTCCCGCAGGAGGTCTTCGACGGCATCAGCGCCGCCGCGACGGCCGACCGGTACGCCTGGTTCGAGAACTTCTTCGCCGACTTCTTCAACACCGACGAGACGCTCGGCAACCGGCTCAGCGAGGCCGCGCTGCGCGCCGCCTGGACCACGGCCATCGGCTCCGAGCCCTCCGCCGCGTACGCGGTGGTCCCGACGTGGCTCACCGACTTCCGCGCCGACGTCGACGCCATCGACGTGCCCGCGCTCATCCTGCACGGCACCGCCGACCGGATCCTGCCGATCGACGCCACCGCGCGACCGTTCCACGCCCGGGTGCCGCAGGCCGAGTACGTCGAGATCGAGGGCGCACCGCACGGCCTGCTGCTCACGCACGCCGACGAGGTCAACGAGGCGCTCCTGAGCTTCCTCAAGGCCTGACGACAGCCGCACAGCGTGGGGTCGGGACACGGTCCCGGCCCCACGCTGCGCGTGCCGTCAGCTGATGCCGCAGCTCGACGAGCCCGACGCGCCGACCCCGCCCGCGGCGTCGAGCAGCGCGTGCTCGGTCGGCGCCCCGCGCGGCACCCGGATCTCGATCGCCGCCTCCCCGCACCGGATCGTGACGACCCGCACGTCGGCCTCCCGGGCGTCGTCGCCCGCAGCGATCGACTCGATCTGCCCGAGGGGCACCACTGTCGTCGCGAGCGAGTGCTCGGGATGGCTCGTGCGAGCCACGGCGTGACGGCGGTGCACCACGAGCAGCTCGCGCTCGGTGGCGCACACGGCCGCGGCGTGCAGCACCATCGGGCGGACCAGTCGCACCAGGCGGGCCGGTGCGCTCAGCGGCGCGACCGGCACGCGCCCGTGGGTCGCCAGCAGACGGGTGCCGTACTCGGACTCGAGCAACGTCAGCACGGCGCCGACCAGCGCGATGTCGGCCTCGCCGAGGTCACGCAGCCCGGGGGTCGCCAGGCCGTCGGGGACGTCGGCCCATCTGACGGCGTCGGGACGGGCAGCGAGGTGCCGCGCGCGCACGAGCTGGACGAGATCCTCGACGGTCTCGCGCGAGGACCCGTTGTAGGCGACGCGCAGCGGCACCGGGCTGGTCGCGTCGTGGAGCGTGAGCCACCCCTCGAGCAGGTCGGTGCCGTGCTCGAT
The DNA here is from genome assembly GCF_044392165.1 of Cellulomonas sp. P22. Taxonomy (NCBI): domain Bacteria; kingdom Bacillati; phylum Actinomycetota; class Actinomycetes; order Micrococcales; family Cellulomonadaceae; genus Cellulomonas; species Cellulomonas sp. P22. The sequence goes on along the minus strand of NZ_JBISBW010000012.1, from coordinate 42,467 downwards.
CGCGCACACGTCACGGTGGGCCACGACACGGCGGGTCGTGCCGCCCGGGGTCCTGCTGAGCACCGTCAGGTCGTCCGGGGTGACCACGAGGAGGTGGTCGTACAGGTCCATGCCGGGGACCACGTCGCGACGGTCGATCACGCGCGGGACCTTGAGCACCCGGAGCGCGCTGGTGAGGTCGACCGGGTGGCCACGGAAGAGGGCGGGCACCTCGTCAGGCGTGGTCACCTCACTGATCCACGGGCCAAAAGCGTCGATCTCGGCAGTGCGCACGATGGGTCCTCCGATGACGTCCCGGGCGGGCGACGGTGCCCGCGGCCAAGCCTGCGGGTCAGCGACTCCGTCGCGGGAGGACGTTGGTCCGGCGAAGGCGGTCGTGACACCGGATCCGCACCCTACCCAAAGCGTCCTCACAGGGGCTCCACAGAGGCCCGTCGCTCAATGGAGCATCGCCGAAAGAGACCCTCGGAGGGCCCCACATGTCGCAGTACGTCCTGTACGCGGTCGACCTGATCGCCATCAGCATCCTCGCCTTCGGGCTGTACTTCCCGCGCCACCGCCGCCGTGACCTCGTGGTCGCCTACCTGGGCGTCAACGTGGGTGTCCTGGCGGTCGCCGGGGCGCTGGCCCAGAGCGCGGTGGGTGCGGGGCTCGGGCTCGGCCTGTTCGGCGTGCTGTCGATCATCCGGCTCCGATCGACAGAGCTGAGCCAGCACGAGGTCGCGTACTACTTCTCGGCGCTCGCGCTCGGTCTCATCGGAGGGCTCTCGGGCGCCTCGATCCCGCTGGGGGTCGCGCTCACGGCGCTCATCGTGCTCGTGATCGCCGTGGCCGACAGCCCCCGGGTGCTGCGCCGCTACCGCCACCAGCTCGTGGTGCTCGACGCGGCGTTCACCGACGAGGCCGCGCTGGTCGCGCACCTCGAGCAGCTGCTGGGCGCCCGCGTGCACGGCGTGAGCGTGCAGCGCGTCGACCTCGTCAACGACACCACGACCGTCGACGTGCGGTTCGAGCTGCCCGCCGGGCAGGCCACCACACCGGCCCTCGTCGGCACCCCCGGCTGGGGCGAGGTGGCCCGATGACCACCGTCGCGAGCGCCACCCTCGACCTGCTGCGCCCGGTGGGCCTCGCCGAGCTCGACACCCTCGCGTCGCTGCAGACCCGGGTCGACCGTAAGTACGTGGTGCCGCTCGACGCGCTCGAGCGGCTGCTGCCGGGCCTCGAGCCGGGTGCCCGCGTGCTCGAGATCGGCGGCGAGCGGGACTTCGCGTACGAGTCGGTGTACTTCGACACCCCGGAGCTCACGAGTTACCTCGGCGCGGCGCGGCGCCGGCGGCGCCGGTTCAAGGTCCGCACCCGCACGTACGTCGACTCGGCGCAGTGCTGGGTCGAGGTCAAGACGCGCGGCCCGCGGGGCACGACGGTCAAGAACCGGCACCCGCACGAGCCGCGTGACCGCGACCGGCTCACGGCCGACTCCCGCCAGTTCACCGAGGACGTGCTCGACGACGCCGAGGTGGCGTACCCGAGCGAGTCCGACCTCGCCCCCACGCTCGTCAGCCGCTACCGCCGCACCACGATCCACCTGCCGTGCACGAACAGCCGCACCACGATCGACACCGACCTGGTGTGGACCGACGTCGCGACGGGCGACGAGCTCCCGCTGAGCGGGTTCGCGGTGATCGAGACCAAGACGGGCTCGACCCCGTCCTCGACCGACCGCCTGCTGTGGAGCCACGGGTTCCGCCCGGTGCGGATCTCGAAGTACGGCACCGGGATGGCAGCCCTGCACCCCGAGCTGCCGTCGACGCCCTGGCGCCGGGTCCTCGACCGGTACGTCGCCCCCGCCGCCTGATCCCCGACCCCCTGGAGCACATGATGCGACGCTCGACCCTGACCTACCTGGCACCCGCTGCGGTCCTCGCCGCCGTCCTCGCGGGCTGCTCGTCCGCCGACGACTCGGGCACGTCCACGACCGGCGAGGGCACGTCCAGCGCCGTCGCCGCGGCCGACGCCGACATCACCGTCGAGGAGGCCCTCGCCGCCAACACCCAGCCCCACGCGACCGAGGCCGGGTGGGACGAGTCCGACGAGGTCGCGATCACCCTCACGGGATCCGGCGCGAGCCTCGACGGCGACGGGGTGGAGGTCGACGGGTCGACGGTGACGATCACCGCCCCCGGCACCTACCGCGTGACGGGCACGCTCGGCGACGGCCAGGTCGTGGTCGACAGCGCGGCCGACGGCGTGGTGCGCGTCGTGCTCGACGGCGCGGACATCTCGTCGTCGACCACCTCGCCCCTGCAGATCATGGACGCCGACGAGGCCGTGGTGGTGCTCGCCGACGGGTCCACGAACCACCTGTCCGACGCGGCGACGTACGTCTACCCGGACGCCGAGACCGACGAGCCCAACGCGGCCCTGTACAGCACGGCCGACCTGACGATCACGGGCACCGGTTCGCTCGACGTCGAGGGCAACGCGAACGACGGCATCACCGGCAAGGACGGCCTGGTCATCGACTCCGGGACGATCACAGTCACGGCCGTCGACGACGGCATCCGCGGCAAGGACTACCTCGTCGTGACGGGCGGGACGATCGACGTCGACGCGGGCGGCGACGCCCTGAAGTCCGACAACGCCGACGACGCGGCGCTCGGCTACGTCTACCTCGCCGACGGCGACGTCGACGTGACCTCGGGCGACGACGGCGTGGCCGCCGCGACCGACGTGCTCGTCGCCGACGGCACCCTCACAGTCGTCGCGGGTGGCGGCAGCACCGCGACCCTCGCCGCCGACGCGTCCCCCAAGGGGCTCGTGGGTGACGTGAGCGTGGTGATCGGCGGCGGCCAGGTGATGGTCGACTCCCCCGACGACACTGTGCACTCGAACGGGGTCGTCTCGGTGCACGGCGGTGACCTGACGCTCGCCGCGGGCGACGACGGCATCCACGCCGACAACGCCCTGCAGATCAGCGACGGCACGGTCGAGGTGACCCGCTCGTACGAAGGGCTCGAGGCCGCTGCGATCACGCTCGCCGGCGGTGACGTCTCCGTCGTGGCGAGCGACGACGGCATCAACGCCGCCGAGTCGACCGACGACGCGGCCGAGGACCAGGGGGGCGACGGCCCGGCGCCGGGTGGCGACCCGGGCCAGGGTGGCGGCGAGGTCGGCACCGCCACCCTGACCATCACGGGCGGCACGATCGTGGTCGACGCGGACGGCGACGGCCTCGACGTGAACGGCTCGCTCACGATGAGCGGCGGCACGGTGGTGGTCAGCGGCCCCACCAACAACGGCAACGCGTCCCTCGACTACGACGGGACGTTCGACATCTCGGGCGGCGAGCTCGTCGCCGTCGGGGCCTCGGGCATGGCGCAGACGCCCTCCGCGTCGTCCTCGCAGTCCTTCGTCGGGCTCACGTTCAACCAGACGCAGCCCGCCGGGACTGTCGTGCACGTGCTGGACGCCGACGGCGACGCGATCGCGACGTTCGAGTCGACCAAGGCGTTCTCCTCGGTCGTCTACTCCTCGGCCGACGTCGTCGCGGGCGACACCTACCGGGCGGCCGTCGGCGGCTCGGTCACCGAGCCGGGCACGGGCCCGCTCGCGGCGTCGGGCGACCCGAGCGGCGCCACCGTCGCGGCCACCGGGACCGCCGGCGAGGTCACGCCGGGCATGGGCGGTGGCGGCCCGATGGGCGGCGGCGGACGTCCCGGTCGCTGAGCCACCGCCGTCCTGGGGCGGGCGACGCCGCCCTCACCTGTCGGCGGAGGACGGGACGGGCGCGTCGCCGGAGGGCGTCCCCGGGGTGTCGTCGGCGGGCGGATCGACCACACGGTCGGTCAGCACGACCGGCGTCGCCCCGGAGACGTCCACGACCAGCTCGTGCTCGTCGGTCCAGACGCCGCTGGGTGAGCCGTCGGACCCGGCGGTGCCGTAGGCGAAGACCGTGCTGATCTCAGCACGGACGGTCAGGGCCCGGTCCCCGCGTGGGGTCACGACGATGACGTCGGCCGTGGACGTCGCCGACACGACAGGGGCTCCCACGTCGGCCATCGCGTCCCGGACCCGGCTGTTGAGGGAGTGCCACTCGGTCCACCCGGCCCCCGATCCCGCACCCTCTTGCGACGCATCGGGTGGACCCGTCCACACCTCGTCGCTCACCAGGAGGTACGAGCGCAGCGCGTCATCTACTGCGGCGATCTGAGCCGTGGAGGCGACGACGACATCCCCTTCGGCGGCAACTGGAGCACCTGCACACACGAGCGCGAACGGGACGAGGAGGGCGGTCTTGATGACGCGGGCGCGCCTCGCCACCATGGGACTCACGCCTGCCTCACGTCGTCGAGCTGCGGCAGGCGTGGGCGCCTGCGCTGGATCCGCACGACGCTGCTCCGGGGCAGCGCTCGGCGGGCCTGGCCTGGGCGTCGGCCGACCTCTAGGTTCGAGGGTCATGCGCCGAGGTCGAGCGTCCCGTCGGCGACGCCCCGGGTGACCACGCGCCGGATGGACAGGACGGCGACGGCCATCCAGAGCGCGCCCACGAGCACCTCCAGGGCGACGTCGACGAGCACGGTGCCGACGGGTGCGCCCGCCACGACACCCCGCACGCCACGCAGGCCGTGCGTCAGAGGGAGCACCTCGGAGATCGCTCGGACGACGGGCGGCCAGAAGGTCGAGGGCACGTTCACGCCGCAGAACGCCATGATCGGCAGGTACCCCAGGTTGAGGATGACCCAGGTCATGCCGACGTGCCGCAGGGCGACGCTCGCCAGGACGCACCCGAAGGAGTAGCTGGCCACGCAGACGACGGCGATGATCGGGAGCGCCGCCGCGGCACGCGGCCACGGGAGCGGGACGCCTGCCAGGGGCGGGAGCAGGACGAAGGCGAGCGTCGACGAGACCATGCCGCTGGCCAGCCACTGCACGCCACGTCCGAGGTACACCGGCACGTGACTGGTCGGTGCGATCGCGAGGAGGGGCAGCGTCCCCGACATGCGTTCCTGCACCATCATCGTCACGATGATCATGCCTTCGAGCGTGCCCAGGGCCACGGCGTTGCCGACCAGCGAGTACTGGAGGGCCGACTCCCGGCCAGCGAAGCCGGCGGCCAGGGCGAAGAAGACCACCTGGAGCAGCAGACGGGTCAGCCAGCCGAACGTGTAGGTCTTCCACGTGTGGATGGCACGCATGTCCGCCCACGCGAAGGCGATGGTCTCGCGCACCAGCTCGCGGGCCGCGCCTCGGGACGCGATGGGCGGCGCGCTCATCCGAAGGCCGCCGTCGCCGTGCGGCGCAGGCGGTCCTGGACCGCGCGCATGAGGAGGGTCGCCGCACCGAGAGCCGCGCCGCCGAGCCCGAGGATGGCGAGCAGCCGCCACCCCACGTCGCCAGCGACGCCGTCCACGGCGTCGCGCAGCAGGTCAGCGCTCCAGGACAGGAAGATCACGTCGCTCACCGGTCCGAGCCATCCGGGGAGCGCAGAGACCGGGACGACGACCCCGCCCAGGATGTAGACCGGGTAGCTCATCGAGTTCTGGAACACGTGCACCGTGCGCGAGACCATGAACAGCGCCGCGAGCATCGTCGCGGTGCACGCGGTCGCGACCGTCGTGGCGACCAGCGCGGCCACCGCGACGCCGGGCTGCGCGATGTGGATCCGGAGCCCGAAGCCCCACGTGGCGACGAGCCAGGACTCCAGGAAGGCCAGGCTCCCCGCGAGCGCGACCGCGACGATGCGGCCCGCGACGACCAGCTCGAGCGACCCCGGGGCGCCCACGAGCAGCTCGAGGCGGCCGTACCAGCGGTCTTCGGCGAGGATCGAGGACGCGACGTCGAGCGAGATGGCCCAGAGGCCGATCAGCCCGGGGCCGATCACGGCGTTGGTCACCTGATCCGGGTTGTCGTAGTGCACGGCGAGGGACAGGAAGATGACCGTGAACAGCGGGGCGGTGACCAGGACCAGGAACTGGGCCGGGCTGCGCCGGCTGATCGCGAGCTGGAGCCGCAGACCAGCCCCGACCTGGCGCAGGGCGCTCACAGGACCATCCCACGCGGGCCGACGACACGCAGGTAGACCGACTCGAGGGACGGTGTCGCCTGGCGCGCGGAGAGCACGTCGCGGTCGATGAGCCACCGCATGGTGCTCGCCGTGGCGTCCTCGTGCGGGAACGCCTGCCATCCGTCGGCCGCGTCGGGGGCCGGCTCCACCGAGGCGACGAACGGCTGCTCCCGCAGCGCTGCCACGACCGCCGGGTCCGCGCAGGTGAACTCCACGCACTCTGTCGTCCCGAGCGCACGCGCGACGTCCTGCCGGTCGCCGTCGAGGATCACCTCGCCCTTGTCGATCAGCGTGACCCGCGAGCAGAGGGCCTCGGCCTCGGCCATGTCGTGCGTGGTGATCAGGACGGACCTGCCCTCGCCCTGCAGGGCGCGCACCAGATCACGGAACTCGTGTGCGGCGACCGGGTCCATGCCCGTCGTCGGCTCGTCAAGGAAGAGCACCTTCGGCTCGTGGATCAGTCCCCGCGCGAGGTGCAGCCGCTGCTTCATGCCCCGTGAGAACGTCTCGACCGGCTGGTCCGCGCGCGCGGTCAAGCCCACCATGTCCAGCAGCCGTTCGGTCCGTTCGCGGGTGGTCCGGTTGCCGAGCCCGTAGAGGGCGCCCCAGAAGTGCATGTTCCGTCGTGCGGTGACGCGGGTGTACAGGCCGCGCTCACCGCCGAGGACGACGCCCACGTGCCGCCGCACCTCGCGCACGTCCTCGACGACGTCCATGCCCAGCACGCGGGCGGTGCCGCTGGTGGGCAGCAGGACCGTCGACAGGATCTTGACGAGGGTGGTCTTCCCGGCGCCGTTGGGTCCGAGGAGCCCGTGGACGGACCCCTGCTCGACGGACAGGTCGACGCCGCCCAGCGCCCGGACCGTCGAGCGGTCACGCCGCCCCTCAAATGTCCGTGCGATCCCGCGAACGTCGACAGCCAGCATGTTTCGGTCGCTCCCCGGTGCAGTCTGGACGCACGTCCGCGCACCGGCCGACGAGCGCTGGCTTTCCTGCCGACAAACTAGCGGGAACAGGGCGCTGCGGCTGGCCGTTTGGCCACGACGGACCGTGCCAGACCGGGCCGATCTCCGCTGCCGATCAGGCGGGACCCGTGCCTGTCGTGCCGGTCTCGTCGTCGGCGAACCGGGCCAGCGCCTCCCACGGTGGCTCCTCGTCGAACTGGAACAGGAGCTCCCACACCGTGACCGGGAACTCGGGCTCCCAGAGGGGGACGGGACGCATGAGCAGCTCTCGCGGGAGGACCAGGAACCCTTCCGCCGCGAGTGTCCCGGCGATCTCCGGGTCGTCGACCGCTCGCCCGCCGTAGTCGTTCACGTAGGCGTAGGACCCGACGATCGACAGCCGTACCGCTAGGCGCCGAGGGTGTCCCGGGAGGTTGACGACGCTGGCCACGTCGCTGTTGTGGTCCGTGAAGTCGTAGGCACCCCAGTCCGCGTTGAATCGCTCTCGCACGCGCCGGTAGGGGTCTCTCTCGATGATCTCGAACGCCTTGCCGTACGAGGGCTGAGGCCCGCGACCGAAGAACTGAACGATCATCTCGACCATGGCGGCCGGCAGGTCGGTCATGGCGCGAGCGACCCCCACGGCGTCCCGTTGACCTGTTTTCTCGTGTTGCACGACACCCTCCGCACCCCTCCGGCAAGTCCGACTTCTACCCAGCCTCTCGTGTCGATGCTGAGCCGCGGGCGGAAACCGACGTCCTCGTAGCGGTCAACGGCTCCTCACGATGAGCGGCGGCACCGTCCTGGTGAGCGGCGTCACGACGAAGGTCTGGCTGGGTCAAGGGCTGGCGACTCAGGTCAGGAGGTCGAGGATCGCACCCGCTCGCGCCCTGATCTCATGGGCCAAAGGGGCGACGTCGATCCCGTCGGCGTCGCAGCCCTCCACGATGTCGCGAACACGGGAGGCGACGGTCTCGATCACGTCGGTCACGATCATGTCCGGCACTCCCCAGGTGCTCGCCTCACGGAGCAGGTGCCCGCCGGTGAGGTACCGCAGGCGCGCCTGCTCGTCGAGGTGGTGCCCGAAGCCCTGGAAGACCGAGTTGAGCAGGTACACCGGCGCGACGTCGTACAGAGGCGCCATGGAGAACGTCGCGGTCTCGTCGATCATCATCGAGTAGTTCTTGGAGTGCGCGTCCCCGTTGCCGACGATGAGGTTGAACGTCACCTGTGCGAGCTCGTCAGCGACGAACCCGGCGGGGGTCAGGGACTCCGCTCCGGCCTCTCGCGCGATCCGCCGTAGCCGCCTGTCGTCTGGGGAGGACTCGTACTTGTCCCGCGCGGAGACACCGAGCGCCTGGGTGAGGTCCTCCTGGTGGAGGCGCGCGCCGTCGGCACGGTCGTACCGCTCGACGACGAGGGCGAGGCGCCCGTCGAAGTCCGCGAGCTCGGCGTTCGCAGCTGGCAGGCCCGCGCCGCGAGCCAGGCGCAGCGCCCACTCTTCCCAGCGGACGAGGTCGCGCACGGCGACGTCGGTGACTGGTTCCGGCTTGATGATGTGGGTAGACATCGCACCATCTCCCGGCCACGCCCACCCGTGAGCGGTCTTGGTGAGCAGCACCTTCGCCTGAACACCACCGAGCGACGCTGACACGACCTGCCCCTCGGGCGGTTCCAGCGTCGGGAGCTGGGCCACGACCCGGTCCACCTCGGCGGAGGACAGGTCGAAGAGCGTTCCGTCGCCAGGTGGTTCCGCCTCGGTGGTGAGCTGGATGGCGCCCGCGCACTCGTGGCCGATCTGGCTCAGCAGCGCGAACGCGTCCCCCGGTCGGATGGCGTGCTGCCGCTCCAGGGCCCCGCGCACCGCGCCTTCAGGCAAGAGGTTGTCGAGGAACCGTTCGAGGTGGTCTCCCTGGACGCGCCTGTCCGTCAGGGGCAGCGACAGCGACAGCGGCTTGGCGCCGATGCCGTAGGTGTCCAGCGCGCTGTCGTCGTACCGCATGCGCAGGCGCCCGTTGCGGAGCTGTTCGAGCTCCGCGAGGTGCCGACCTCGCAGCCACACGTGCAGGACGCGGGTCATGAGGTCACCGTGATGCGAGCCCCGCGGGGGACGACGACGAGCTCGTACCCGCACGCCGCGAGGGCGTCCAGGAGGGTATCGGTCGAAGTGGCGGCGGCCCCTCGTTCGAGTCGGGAGATGGTGGGGCGGGACGAGTCGATCATGCTGGCGAGCTCGTCCTGGGTGTAGCGGCGGGCGGTCCGCGCGCCCTGAACTGCGCGTCCGAGGCTGGTGGTATCCCGCGCTCGGTAGAACCGCTGCGTCACAGATGATTCATCTACGCGGTTGTCCATTGATGAATCATATCTGAGCCACCGGCACAGCGGAGGGCGAATGAGTCGCCCATGATTCATCGCCGGCCTTGTTCTTCATCCAAGACCAGCCCACCCTAAGTACGGGGCAGCCAGACGCGCATGGTCGAGGCGCCGCGCTCGGCCCAGCGGTGGTACGGCACCAGGGTGATCTCGACGTCCTCGTTCCGTGCCGGGTGCCCGGGGGCCGTGGCGTAGGGCAGCGACCCGGTGGCGGGCGCCGGGTCGACGAGCCGTCCGCTCACGACCGCGCCGTCGCCGTGGGCCCGCGGCGCGACCGAGGGGTCGATCCGCAGGGTGTCGAGGTCGACGCCCGGCAGGTCGGTCGACTCGACGCACAGCACGAGGGGTCCGCGCTCGACGGCCACGCAGCCGCGCACCGCGTCGATCCGCTCGTCGGGCCAGGTCAGCCGCGCGGCCATGGGCAGCTCGAGCCGCAGCTCCTCGCCGACCACCAGGCGGCGTGCGACCTCGGCGAAGCCCGGCTCGATGGGCCGTTCGTGACCGCCCTCTTCGAGGACGGCGCCGTCGGCCCAGTCGGGCACGCGCAGCCGCAGCCGCACCGCCCGCTCAGGGGCCGCGGTCACCCGAACGGTCACGGTGCCCGCGTCGGGGTAGGTCGTGGTGACGTCGAGCCCGAGCACCTCTCCCCCGCACGGACCTGCCCCAGGCAGCTCGACGTGCACGGTGCCCGACGCGTACTGCAGCAGCGTGAGCCCGTCGGGCTCGGCGACCGCCGCGTACGACTGCCAGGTCGCGAGCGTGCGGGCCACGTTCGTGGGGCAGCACGAGACGTCGAACCAGGGGGCGCGCTGGCCACCCTCGGCGCGCGGGTTGACCTCGCCGTCCACCGCGTCGTGCGCGGCGGTGCGCTGGTGGAGTGGGTTGGCGTAGAAGAAGGCCTGGCCGTCGGCGCGCGGTGACGTGGCCACCACGTTGTAGAACGTGCGCTCCATGAGGTCGGCGTACCGCACGTCGCCGGTGGCCAGGAACAGCCGCCACGAGACCATGTTCGACGCGATCCCGGCGCAGGTCTCGCAGTAGGCGCGGTCGGGCGGCAGCACCCAGTCCTCGCCGAAGCCCTCGTCCTGGTGGTGCGAGCCCATGCCGCCCGTGAGGTAGGTGCGGCGCGCGACGGTGGTGGTCCACTGCCGTTCGACCGCCGCGAGCAGCTCGGCGTCGTCGGTGTCGACGGCCACGTCGACCGCGGCGGCCGCCAGGTACAGCGCCCGCACGGCGTGACCACGCCACACGGTGGCCTCGCGCACGGGCACGTCGTCCTGGAAGTACGCCGGCCCGAACGCCACGGGACCCAGCAGCCCCCGACCGCGCCGCTCGACGAACAGCGCGGCCTGCGCGAGGTAGCGCGGCTCGTCGAGCGCCCGGCCGAGCTCGGTGAGCCCGACCTCGATCTCGGGGTGCCCGCAGATCGCCTCGCGCCCCCCGGGCCCGAACTCGCGGCACACGTGGTCGGCGGCGCGGCGCGCGACCTCGACGAACGCGTCGACCCCGACGGTGCGCACCCGGGCGACCGCGGCCTGCAGCAGGTGCCCGGTGTTGTAGAGCTCGTGGCCCATCTCCAGGTCGGAGTAGCGCGCGGCCTGCGCCCCGTGCCCGAAGCACGTGTTGAGGTACCCGTCCGGGTCCTGCGCGGCGGCCACCCGCGCGCCGAGCCGGACGAACGCGTCCTCCTCCACGGTCGAGCCCGTGCGGCCGTGCTCCCACGCGAGGGCCTCGAGCAGCTTGTAGACCTCCGAGTCCGCGAACGCCCAGCCGGGACGGTCGGGGCCGATCGTCCCGTCCGCGACGCGGTCGAAGCTCGCGACCCAGCCGAGCTGCTCCATCCACTGCTCGCAGTGGGCGAGCGTCGCAGCCGCGTTCGTCTGCTGCCGGGTCGACCAGAAGCCGTCCGTCAGGGCGATCTCGGCGAGCCCGAGCGGACGCCGGGTGCCGTGGGCGGGCACCACGGGACGACCCCCGGTCGGGTCGGTGCCGACGGTCCCGGGGCGGGCGTCGGTGGAGCTGGGGAGCACGGCGGTCAACTTCCTGGTCTGGGGGTCACGGGAGCGCGGGGCGCGGGGTCGAGGCGGCGCGGACGGGCAGGCTCAGGCGTGCAGCGGCACGTCCGACCCCTCGCGGGTGAACACGGGGATGCGCTCGATGGGCGCGTCGGCCTCGATCGTCTGGCCGCCCTCGTGCACCTCGCCGGTCGCGGCGTCGACCCAGCGGGCGCCGCGCGGCAGGTACACCGGACGGCTGCGCTGGCCGGGGCGCGAGACGGGCGCGACGAGGATGTCGGGGCCGAACAGGAACTCGTCCTCGACCTCCCACGCGCCCGGGTCGTCCGGGTGGTCGACGAACAGCGGACGCATGGGCGGCAGCCCGTCCGTCGCGGCCAGGTGCATCTGCTCGTGGATGTACGGGCGCAGGCGCTCCCGCAGGTGCAGCAGGTCCGCGATGATCTCGTAGGCCTCGTCGCCGAACGACCACACCTCGTTGGGCCCGCCCGTCTGGGCGTACGACGTGGGCGTGCGGGGCTCACGGTCGCCGTGCAGCCGGAACAGCGGGCAGAACACGCCGAACTGGAACCAGCGGATCATCAGCTCGCGGTACGCCGGGTCGCGCGAGTCGCCGCCATGGAAGCCGCCGATGTCGGTGGTCCACCACGGGATGCCCGAGATCGCGATGTTGAGCCCCGCCCGGATCTGCTGCTCGAGCGAGAGCCACGTCGCGGGGATGTCCCCCGACCACACGGCCGCCCCGTGCTTCTGCGCGCCCGCCCACGCCGAGCGGCACAGCAGCACCGTGGGCTCCTGGCCCGCGGTTGCCATGCCCTCGGCGAAGAGCTGCGCGTTGTCGCGCGGGTAGATGTTGGCGACCTCGGCGCCCGGGCCCGCGTACAGCGCGAGGTTGCCGGGGTGGGCCGGGTTGAGCTCGGGCTCGGACGCGTCGAGCCAGAACACCTTGATGCCGTACGACAGGTAGTTGCGCTCGATCAGGTCCCACACGTACTCGCGGGTGCGCGGGTTCGTGGGGTCGTAGAACGCGAGCGGCATGGGCGTGGACATGCCCTTGTCCTGGATCGTCTGGTGGAACTCGACGCCCTGGTCGGATCCGACGAGCAGGCCCTGGTCGCGGTAGTCCGCGAAGTTCTCCGACAGCGGGGAGATCGTGGGCCAGATCGACACCATGAGCTCGATGCCCAGCTCGTGCAGCTCGTCGATCATGGCCTGCGGGTCGGGCCACTCGGCCTCGTCGAAGCGGAAGTCGCCCATGGCCGACCAGTGGAAGTAGTCGGTCACGATGACCGACATCGGCAGCCCGCGGCGCTTGTGCTCGCGCGCGACGCCCAGCAGCTCGTCCTGGTCGAGGTAGCGCAGCTTGCACTGCCAGAACCCCGACGCCCACTGCGGCAGCTCGGGCACGTGGCCCGTCGCGTCGGCGTACCGGGCCATGACCGCGGCCGGGGTCGGCGCGGCCGTGAACCAGTAGTCGATCCCGCGGGCCTGGCCCACGCTCCACCGGGTCGCGTTCTGCGCGAACTCGACGCGGCCCACCGCGGGCATGTTCCACAGCAGGCCGTAGCCGCGGCTGGACAGCACGAACGGGATGTTGACCTCGGCGTTGCGCTGCACCAGGTCGAGCGACAGGCCCTTGATGTCGAGCCGGCCGTGCGTGCGCTGGCCCAGGCCGTACAGCTTCTCGTCGTCGTACGCCGCGAACTGCTGGTGGATCTCGTAGGCGCCCGAGCGGTTGCCCTGGTACGAGCGCGCCCCCGGCATCCAGAAGTGCTCGCGGCTCTCCGCGAGCAGCTCCTCGCCGGTGCTGGTGCGTCGGAACGTCAGCAGCGGCTCGGGGTACGCGGCGCCCAGGTCGAAGTCGACCTCGACCGTGAGGTCGCCGTGCCGGAACGTCGCGTGCGCGTCCCCCACCTCGATCGACGGGGCCGGTGCGGCGGGGGCCTCGTCGAGCGCGCCGTGGCTCTCGGTCGGGATGCGGTGCTGGGCCGCGCGGACGCGGACGCTGTCGACGCCCCATGCCTCGAGGCGCAGCACCTCGTGACGGTGGCGGACCTCGAGGGACGTGGCAGACGGGTGGAAGGTCACCATGGCTGTGATGCTCCGGTTGTGCGGGGAGGGACGAGATGGGGAAGGACGGGTGGTCAGTCCTTGACGGCGCCCGCGGTGACGCCGGCGGCGACGTACTTCTGGGCGACGACGAGCAGCACGGCGGCGGGGATCGAGGCGACCACGGCGGTCGCCATGATCGAGTTCCACTGCGTCGTGTTGTTGCCGATGTACTTGTAGATCCCGAGCGTGATGGGGATCAGGTCGCCGTTGCGGTTCAGGGTCGAGGCGAAGATGAAGTCCGACCACGACCACAGGAAAGCGAACAGCGACGCCGTGATCATCGAGTTGCGGCTCACGGGCAGCACCACCGACCGGAACGTGCGCCACGTGCCCGCGCCGTCGACCGTCGCGGCCTGCATCAGCTCGCGTGGGATGCCCTGCATGAACGTCGTCAGCAGCAGCACCGCGAACGGCACCGCGACGGTCGAGTCCGCGACGATGAGCCCCCACACCGTGTTGAGCAGGCCGAGCTTGATGTAGATGGCGTAGAAGCCCATGGCCATGATCACGCCCGGGATCATCTGCGCCACGAGCAGCACGAAGTTCAGCGTCTTGCCGCCGCGCAGGTTGAGCTGGGCGAGCGAGTAGGCGGCCGGGGCTGCGACGACGAGCGTCAGGACGACGGTCCCGATCCCGATCAGCATGCTCGTTCCCAGGTGGGGCAGCTGCTGGTCGATGACGTCGCTGTAGCCCTCGAGCGTGGGGTTCCACGGGAACCAGTGCGGCGGGTCGGCCCGCATGTCGCTCGTCTTCGTCAGCGAGACGTTGAGCATCCAGTAGACCGGGAACAGCATCAGGGCGGTGAAGAAGACGCCGAGCGCGGTCTTCCACCAGGGGCGGTGGCCGTTCATGACTGCTCCTGTCGGCGCTGGAGGTGCAGGTAGACGAACCCGAAGGCGAGCGCGATGAGGATCAGCAGGTTGCCGACGGCCGCCGCAGGCGAGAAGTCGGGCTGGCCCGTGCCGAACGCCTCCCGGTAGGACCACACAGCGAGCGTGGTCGACGAGCTGCCGGGGCCGCCGGTCGTCATGATCCAGATGATGTCGACGACCTTGAGCGTGTAGATCAGCCCGAGCAGCAGCGTGATGACCGAGACGGGACGCAGCAGCGGGAACGTGATCTTGCGGAACTGCTGCCAGCCGGTCGCACCGTCGAGGCTCGCAGCCTCGTACAGGTCGCCCGGGATGTTCTGCAGGCCCGAGTAGAGGATCACCAGGTTGAACGGGATGCCGAGCCAGATGTTGGCGACGATCACCGAGACCAGCGCCCATTCGGGAGACGTCAGCCAGTTGACCTGACCGACCCCGAACGCCCCCAGCACCGAGTTCACGATGCCGCTGTCGCTGTTGAGCATCCACGACCAGGTGGACGCCGAGACGATGAGCGGCAGCAGCCACGGGATCAGGAACATCCCGCGCAGGATCCCGGAGAGCCGGAAGTTCTGCCGGAAGAAGACGGCCAGTGCGAGGCCGAGCACGTACTGGAAAGCGATCGACACCACCACGAAGATCGCGGTGTTGCGCACCGCGGGCCAGAAGGTGCGCGAAGCCAGCACGTCGGCGTAGTTGTCGAGCCCCACGAACTCGGCATTCCCTTGGACGAACGCGCGTGGCGTGTAGTCGTGCAGGCTCAGCTCGATGTTCCGCCAGAGCGGGAACGCGTAGAACGCCAGCAGGTAGACCACGAGCGGAGCGGCGAAGCCGACCGCCGCCCATCGGGTCGATCGCGACCGGTTGCTCGCCCGCCCGGACGGGGCGGCGACGGCTCGCGCCGCCACCCCGTCCGGCGTCGCTGCGCCGGCCCCGACCTGTGCGGTCTGGGTCATCTTCATCAGCTCATGTCCTCGCGCTCGGTGCAGCAGTTACCAGGTCAGCCGATCGCGGCTTCGGCGGCCTCCTGGGCCTGGGTCAGCGCGGCCTGCGGCGTCTCGACGCCCGAGAGCGCCTCCTGCACCGCGGTCCACAGCTGCTCCGAGACCTTCGGGTAGTCCGTGCCGAGGTCGTCGCTCGTGCGACCCTTCGCGGCGTTGACGGCAGCGACCCACGGCTCCAGGTCGGGGTTGGCCGCGAGGATCGCCTCCTGGCCCTCGGCCGTCGGCGGGATGTAGTACGCGAACGTCGTGCCGGTCTCGACGAACCCGTCCGTCGTCGTCATGCACTCGACGATCTTGCGGGTCGTCTCGTAGCGCGCCTCGTCCTTCTGCACGGGCATGGTGATGAACTCGCCGCCGGTCGGGGCCGCAGCCGCGCCGCCGTCCTTGGCGGGGATCGGGATGACACCCGTGGCGAAGCCGGCCTCGGCTGCGCTGTTGATCTGCCACGTGCCGTTCACGACGAACCCGAAGTCACCTGTGAGGAACTCCTCCCAGGTCGTGTTCTGCGAGTTGCTGATGACCGAGTTCGGCGCGTAGCCGTCGGTGAGCCAGCCGGTCCACAGCTCGAGCGCGGCAACGGCCGCGGGCGAGTCGAGCTCGCGCAGGTCGGCGCCCGCGCCCCAGAACCACGGCAGGAACTGGAACGAGCCCTCCTCGGTGCCGATGCCCGCGAACGTGATGCCCTTCTTGCCCGACGCGGTGACCTTCGCAAGGGCGTCGGTGAGCGACGCCCAGTCGGTGATCGACGCCGCGTCGACGCCAGCGGCGTCCAGCACGTCCTGGTTGTAGTAGATGGCCAGGGTGTTGGCCCCGACGGGGATGCCGAACGTGTCGCCGTCGATCTGGCCCGCGGCGATGAGGTTCGCGTCGATCGCGGAGGTGTCGAAGCCGAACTCCTCCATCGTGTTGAGCATGCCGGTGTCGGCGAGCGTCGAGACGGCCGGGTTGTCGAGCAGGATCACGTCGGGCGACGTGCCCTCCTGAGCCGAGAGCAGCGCCTGGTTGGTCAGCGCCGTCGTGTCGTACGCGGTGCGCTCGACCGTGACACCGGCCTCGGTGCCGCACGCCTCGACGCGCTTGCCCCAGTCGGAGGCTGCGTCGTGCTGGGGGTACGGGTCCCACCAGGTGTAGGTGCCGCCGGCGTCGTCGGACGCCGCGTCGGACGAGCACGCCGTCAGGCTCATCGCCGCGAGCGTGACCGCCCCCAGCACGCCCCAGCTGCGGATGGTTGTCTTGCGCATCACGTCATTCCTCCTTGAACACGGTGATCTCGGGGCGGCGTTGCCCCAGGGAGCGGACTTGCTAGCGCTGGTCGGCGCGGGACGGCGCGGGCGAACCCGTGCTGCCCCGTTCGACCAGCTCGGGTGACACGAACCGCACGACGTGCGGCTCGGTCGGGTCCTGCTGCTCGATGCGCCGGACGAGCTGACGCACCGCCATCCGGCCGAGCCGGTCGGGGGCGCTCTCGATCGACGAGAACGGCAGGGAGAAGGTGCGGGCGAACTCGTCCGAGTACTGCCCGACCACGGACAGGTCGCGCGGGGCCTGGAGCCCGCGGGCGTGCAGCACCGACGGCAGGGCGGCCGCGGCAGCCTCGTTGTGGACCAGCAGGCCCGTGGCCTGCGGGTGGCGGTCGAGCAGGTCGTCGAGGAAGCGCCCGACCGCTGGCTGCTGCGACTCACCGAACTCGGCGTGCAGCGTGATGCCCCGCGAGCGCGCCTGGGCCAGTGCGGCGTCGCGCAGACGCCACACGTACGCACCGCCGCGCTCGACCACGTGCTCTGGCTGAGACACGAGCACGAGCTCGCGGTGGCCCAGGTCGGCGAGGTGGTCGACCATCGTGCGGCCGGCCTCCTCGAAGTCGAGGTCGAAGACGTCCATGCCGGTGCAGTCACCGGGGAGCCCGACGAGCGCGCCGGGGACGGTCGCGGCACGCATCACGGGCAGCCGCACGTCGTCGTGGGCGACGTTCATGAGGATCACGCCGTCGACCATGCGCGAGTCGGTGATCCGCCGCAGGGCCTGGGCGCCGTCGCCGTCGGTGACCATGAGGATGTCGTAGCCGAGCTCACGTGCGACGTTCGAGACGCCGAGCATGTACTGGAGCATCGCGGGGGCGAACTCGTCCTCGAGGAACTGCACGAGCAGCCCGAGCACCATCGTCTGGGAGGTGGCCAGGGCCCGGGCGCCGGCGTTCGGCGTGTAGCCGAGCTCGCGCACCGCGTCGTCGACACGACGCCGCACCTCGAGCGAGATCGCTCGCTTGCCCGACAGCGCGTAGGACGCCGTGCTGCGCGAGACCCCCGCGGCCTTCGCCACGTCGCCGATCGTCGCCATCTGTGCCTCCGGATCATCGATGAACCAGTTCGCTGTCGAACCGGTTCGCACACTATGCGCGTCGATTCGCGTCCCGCAAGCCGTAAACACGCACCGACTGTCGAACCGGTTCGCCGCGCTTGAGCTTCATCACCGCGCTCATGCGGCGGCGACACGGACAGACCTGGACAGACAGGAGGAGTCGCCCCGATCACGGGGCGACTCCTCCTGCGTGGTGCCGATCAGCCTTCCGGGTGAGAGCCGCTCACGAGCGGGTCACCAGCACCGGGCTGTGCGCACCCCGGACCACACCCCGGCTGACGGAGCCGAGCAGCAGCCCCGCGAGACCACCGAGCCCCCGCGCGCCGACCACCGTCAGGTCGGCGTCGGACGACGCCCGCACCAGGACGTGCGACGCGGGGCCCTCCGCGACGTCCCACGACACCTCGAGGTCCGGGTAGTCCTGGGCGAAGCCCTCACGGGCTGTCTCCTGCACCCGTTCGGCCGCGGCCATCGCGACCTCGTCGGGAGTCACGTCCGGGTAGGCCTCGACCCAGTACGACATGGACGAGGTGACGGGCGTCGAGGTCCACGTCGTGACGACCCGCAGGTCGGCTCCGCGCAGCACCGCTTGCTCGGCGGCCGTGACCAGCGCACCGTCGCCGCCCGCCGATCCGTCGGTGCCGACCACGACGAGCCCCCGCGGGTCGCGACCCACGGCCTCCTGGGGCACGACAGCGACCGGGCACGTGGCGTGCTGGACGGCCGCGACGGCGACCGAACCGAGCACCATCTCCTGGAACCAGCCCGTGCCGTGCCTGCCGAGCACGAGCATCCGCGCCTCGGTGGAACGGTCCACGAGCGCCTGCGCGGGCGAGCCGTGCCCCACGACGGCGGTCACCACCACGCCCGGCGCGGCCTCGGCCGCCAGGAACGCGCCCTCGTCGGCCACGGCCTGCACCCCCGCGAGCACCTGCTCGCGGAGCCACGTGCGGCTCGCCGCGCTCTCCGGCTGGTGCGCGAAGCCCCAGACGTGCACCACGACGAGCTCGCTCCGCGAGCGGAGCGCCTCCTGGGCAGCCCACCGCACCGCGGCGACGGACTGCTCGGACGTGTCGTACCCGACGACGACAGGGGCACTCATCGTGAAACTCCTCACCTGGCACCGTGGCCCGGGCCTGCTTCCAGGCTGCACCCGCTACGGCCCGCGCGCAGGGCCTGTCAGCCCAGCGGGCTCCACGTCCTGCCGAACCACCGCGCGACCCGCGTCGCACCGAACGTGCTCTTCTCCGCCGCCAGGTCCACCGACGGCCCCACGAGCGCACCCGACGGCCGCTCCCCCGGGCGGAACAAGACGTCGACCTTGCCGACCTCGCCGCCACCGACCTCGAGGTAGCAGACCCCGTGGCCGTCGTACTCGGCGCGCGGTCGGGCCCCCCGCAACGACGAGACGATCCGGTCGGCGGCGACCGCGCCCTGCCCCTCGGCGAACACCCCCGCCTTGGGCGTCCCGACGCTCGTCACGTCACCGACCGCGTACACGCCGGGAAAGCGCGTCTCGAGCGTGAACGGGTCGACGGGGACCCACCCGTCCACCGTCATGCCGGACGCGGCGACCACCTCGGGCACCCGGTGCACCGGCACTCCGAGGAACAGGTCGTAGGGCAGCGTCGAACCGTCGCTCAGGTGCGCGACCCGAGCCGCGGGGTCGAGGGACTGCACGAACGCCTCGGGGTGCCAGACGATCTTCCGTTCACCGAACGCCGCCAGGAGCGCCGTGGACGCGGCGGGCGAAGGCGGGATCGGCATCCCGAACGGCATGACGAGCGTGATCTCGGAAGTCTCGCGCACACCGCGCCGGGTGAGCAGCTCGTCGAGCAGCAGCGCCGTCTCGCTCGGGGCCGGCGGGCACTTGAACGGCGTGGACGTCACGCCCACCACCACGCGCCCGCCGTCGAAGTCCGCGAGCGCGTCCCGCAGCGCGAACGCACCCGCCACGGTGTAGAACTCGTGGCCACCCTCGACCAGGCCCGGCGTCGCCTCGGGGTGCACGTCGGCACCGAGAGCCACGACCAGGACGTCGGCGTCGAACGTGCCCGCGTCGGTCTCGACCCGCCGCGCGACCGGGTCGATCGCCAGCACCGAGGCGGTGACGAGGCGCACCCCGGGCTTCACGATGTCGGTGTACCTGTGCCGGACGTGCTCGGCCGGCACCCGGCCGAACATGACGTCGAGCTTGGAGAACCCGAAGACGAACGACTCGGCCCGGTCGACGAGCACGACCTCGACCGCATCGCCCAACGACTCGGAGAGCCGTGCGGAAACCTCGAGCCCGCCGAAACCTGCACCCAGCACCACGACACGCGTCATCGCCAGAGCCCTCCGTCGGTGGAACGTGCAGGCCTCACAGCTTCCGGCGTCACCGGCGGCCCTGAGCGTCTCCGACGATACTCAGCGCCCGGTCATGCGCATCATGGCCTCGTTGTACCGTGCGCCGGCCACGCCGATCCGGTCGGCCGCGGCGGTGAGCAGCTCGACGTCGTCGCCGAGGTCGAGCCGGGCAGCGCCGATGTTCTCCTCGAGCCGGCCGAGGCGCCGCGTGCCCGGGATCGGCACGATCCACGGCTCCTGCGCGAGCAGCCACGCGAGGGCGACCTGCGCAGGAGTGGCCCCGTGACGTGCGGCGACGGTGCCGAGCAGGTCCACGAGCGCCTGGTTCGCCTGCCGGTTCTCCTCGGTGAACCGCGGGATCCTGGTGCGGATGTCGCCGTCCGTGAACGCCGTCGAGGCGTCGACGGTGCCGGTGAGGAACCCCTTGCCGAGCGGGCTGAACGGCACCAGGCCGATGCCGAGCTCCTGGAGCACCGGCAGGACCTCGGCCTCGGGGTCGCGGGTCCACAACGAGTACTCGCTCTGCAGCGCGGCCACGGGCTGCACGGCGTGCGCGCGGCGGATCGTCGCGGCACCAGCCTCGGAGAGGCCGAAGTGGCGGACCTTGCCCTCCGCGACGAGCTCCTTGACGGTCCCCGCGACGTCCTCGATGGGGACGTCCGGGTCGACGCGGTGCTGGTAGAACAGGTCGATCACGTCGGTGCGGAGCCGGCGCAGCGACGCCTCCGCGACGGCCCTGATGTGCTCGGGACGGCTGTCGAGCCCGGAGGCTCGGGCGTCGTCGCCGATCGCGAAGCCGAACTTGGTGGCGATGACGACCTGGTCGCGCAGCGGTGCGAGGGCCTCGCCGACGAGCTCCTCGTTGACGAACGGGCCGTACACCTCCGCGGTGTCGAAGAACGTGACGCCGAGGTCGACGGCCCCCCGCAGCACGGCGATCATCTCGTCGCGCGGGCCGGGGTTGGGGCCGTAGCTCTGGCTCATGCCCATGCAGCCCAGGCCGATCGCCGAGACCTCCAGGCCCTGTCCGAGCGTGCGTGCCTGCATGGCTGCTCCTCCTGTCGTCGTGGTGCTCAGGCGCTCGTGCCGCGCGGGCCGCTGCCCGGTGGGGTCTGCTCGGCCACCTCGAGCTCGCGCGTGGCGGCCCACGACGCGAGGAGCTGCAGGGCGTCGGCCGTCGACGTGCCCGCCTCGGCCGTGTAGACGAGCAGGGTCAGACCGGGGGCCTGCGCGACCGGCAGCACGTCGTACATCAGGTCGAGCCGCCCGACGACGGGGTGCTGGATCTTCTTCGCCCCGCCCCGGTGCAGGTGCACGTCGTGGGCCGCCCAGCGCGTGCGGAACTCCTCGCTGCGGGTCGACAGCTCGCCGACGAGCGAGGTCAGCGCCGTGTCGTACGGGTCCCGCCCGGCCTCGGCCCGCAGGATGCCCACCGTGTCGTCGGCGGCGCCTTCCCAGTCGACCCAGAAGTCGCGCGCGCGGGGGTCCGGGAACGCGAACCGGGCGTGGTTCGCCGGGCCCGTCGGATCGGCGTAGAGCGGCGCGTACAGCGCCCGCCCGAGGACGTTCGCCCCGAGGATGTCGAGCCTGTCGTTGCGCACCACGGCCGGTGCCCCGGTCATCGCGTCCAGGATCGTCTGGATGCTCGCGGGTACCGTCGGGGTCGACGCGCGGCGGCGGGGGCGCGGCGTCCGGCGCTGGGCGGCGCGGGCCAGGTCGTGCAGGTGGATCCGTTCTGCCTCGTCGAGCTGCAGGGCGTTCGCGAGCGACTCGAGCACGCCCTCCGAGACGCCCGCGAGGTTCCCGCGCTCGAGACGCACGTAGTAGTCGCCGCTGACGCCCGCCAGCATCGCGACCTCCTCGCGCCGCAGCCCGGGCACCCGCCGGTTCGAGCCGTACACCGGCAGGCCGGCCTGCTGCGGGGTGATCCTCGCCCGGCGCGAGGCGAGGAAGTCGCGGATCTCCGCTCGCTGGTCCATGCCGTCGACCCTACGGGCACCCCGCGGGACGAGGGAGGCCCTGCCGGTACCTGTGACACCAGGGACTCGCTCACGCCGTCGCCATGGGGTTTCCTGAGGGGAGCGCGGCGATCGACGGCCGCGCTGATCCCCGCACCCAGACTTCCGGAGGCTCTCCGATGCGAGCAACGTTCCTGTACGGCGCCGGCGACGTGCGCGTCGAGGACGCACCCGACCCGACCATCCAGCACCCGACCGACGCTGTCGTCCGCGTCGTGCGGGCCTGCGTCTGCGGATCCGACCTGCACCCCTACCGCTCGATGCAGGCCACCGTGGTCGGGGCGCCCATGGGCCACGAGTTCCTCGGCGTCGTCGAGGACGTCGGTGCGGACGTCGTGACCGTGCGCCCGGGCGACCTCGTGATCTCCCCGTTCGCGTTCCAGGACAACACGTGCGTGTACTGCCGCGAGGGGGTCCAGACCTCGTGCGTCCACGGCGGCTTCTTCGCGTCCGGCGACGTCGGCGGGGCGCAGGCCGAGGCGATCCGGGTGCCGCAGGCCGACGGGACGCTGGTGAAGCCCGGCGTCGCGCTGGCCGACACCGACGACGCGATGCTCGCGTCGCTGCTGACCCTCTCGGACGTGTTCCTCACCGGGCACCACGCCGCCCACATGGGTCGGGTCGGGCCCGGCAGGACCGTCACCGTGATCGGCGACGGTGCCGTGGGACTGTCCGCCGTGCTGGCCTCGAAGCGTCTGGGCGCCGACCGGATCGTGCTGATGGGCCGGCACCGCAGCCGCACCGATCTGGGCGTGGAGTTCGGCGCGACCGACGTGGTGGCGGAGCGCGGGGAGGAGGGCGTGGCGAAGGTCCTCGAGCTCACCGGCGGCGAGGGCTCCCACGTCGTCATCGAGGCCGTCGGGCTGCTGCCCGCGTACGAGCAGGCCTACGGCCTGGTCCGGCCCGGTGGCACGATCTCGCGCGTCGGCGTCCCGCAGTACGAGGAGGCACCCGTCGGGTTCAGGTCGCTGTTCGGCAACAACGTGACCCTGAACGGCGGCCCGGCTCCCGTGCGCGCGTACATCGAGGACGCGCTGCCGGACGTGCTGTCGGGCCGGATCGACCCGGGCCGGGTGTTCGACCGCACCCTGGCGCTCGACGACGTGAGCGACGCCTACCGGGCCATGGACACCCGCGAGGCGCTCAAGGTCATGCTCGTCCCCTGAACCGCTCACCGTGCGCCGCACACCTGGCGGCGTCACGCTCGCACAACCCCACCGAGGAGGCGCACCACCGATGGAGATCGTCCCGCAGCAGCCCACCCAGAAGGGCCCGGACGCGTGGTTCACGGGCGACGTGTGGTTCGACGTCCTCGCCGCCCCACCCCTGCCCGCACGTCTGCGCGTCAACGCCGTGCACTTCGCGCCCGGCGCACGCACCGCGTGGCACCGGCACGCGAACGGCCAGAGCCTGCACGTGACCGAGGGTGTGGCCCGCGTCGGCACCCGTGACGGCCTGGTCGTCGAGGTCCAGCCCGGTCAGACGCTGTGGACACCACCGGGCGAGTGGCACTGGCACGGCGCCGTGCCCGACCGGTTGATGACGCACCTGGCGATGTGGGAGGCGGGCGCCGCCGCCGGCACGCCCGAGACGGAGTGGGCCGAGCAGGTCACCGACGAGCAGTACCGCGTCTGAGCCGCCGCGCCACGACCCGCTGCGCGTGCGCCACGACGGGGACGATCCGGGCGGCGTGCGCCCCGCGCCAGTAGACCTGACGGCACTCCACGCACCGCGCGAAGTCTCGGTAGGTGCGCGCGGTCCCTGCGCGCACGTCGTCGGCGGCGTCCTCGGCGGTCGTCGCGGCGAGCGACCCGCCGCAGGCGGTGCACCGGGTCCACGGGGCGAGGGGCGGCGCGAACCGGTCCAGCACGTCGTCGAGCTCGTCGTCGGTCGACGTGCCGCGCACCAGGGCCCCGTGCGGCAGGCTCCGGCGGCGCAGCAGGCCACGGTCCTGGGTGAGCAGCACCCGACCCTCCCCCGCGGCCATCCGCACCAGCTCGGCGTCGTCCGCCTCGGGCCGGTAGGCCGCGTCGAGGCCGAGCAGCCGCAACCTGCGCACCAGCCCACCCAGGTGCACGTCGAGCAGGAAGCGCGGCGGTGACTCCCCGGTGGCCTGCGGACGCGCGACGGGCGCCACGCGCAGCACGCCGTCGACCACCCGCCCGCTCGCCGCGACCACGGCGCCGTCCACCACGAGCTCACCCACCTCGGTGAGCGGGACACCCGCGGACTGGACCACGTGCCCCCAGGTGTCGGTGTCCTGCGCGCGCATCGTGAACGGCCCGCCCCGGCGCCGCGGCGCGAGCAGGAACCACAGGTCCGGGTCGACGTCCAGGGTCACGACGCGCACCCGTCCAGCATGCGCGCGCCGCGGCGCGCCGGCCGGGACGAGCAGCGTCCCTCGTCGGGACCGGTGCTCGAGTCACTCAGGCGCGGCGACGAATCCGGTCATCCGGATCAGCTTCGCGGGTACTCCAGCGACGATCGCGTTGGCTGGCACGTCTGTGGTCACGACAGCGCCGGCTCCGACGATCGCACCATCACCGATGGTCACGCCCGGGACGACAGTGACCGCGGCACCGAGCCACACGTTGCGGCCGATCACGATCCGAGCCGGCGTCATGTCTGCCCGCCGGTCCGGGTTCACAGCATGGTTCAACGTGGTCAGGGTGGTGCCGTGCCCCACGAGCGTCCCCTCCCCGATGGTGATGCCACCGGTGTCCTGGAAGCGGCAGCCCATGTTGACGAAGACGCCCTTCCCGAAGGTCAGGTTCTTGCCGAACTCGCAGTAGAACGGTGGAAAGACGGTCACTGACTCGTCAACGGTCGTCCCGGTCAACGTCGACAAGAGGAGGCGCACCTCATCCGGAGTGCGGTACTCGCCGTTGAGCTCGGCCATGATCCGCAGAGCTTCTTGGCTCGCCTGATGCATGAAGGCATGCATCTCCGACCCGCCGACGATCAGCGCTCCGCGGTTCACGTGGTCCAGGAAGTCCTTCAGCTCCATCGACTGATCCTGTCACTCGGCCCCGCAGTGACGCCCCTGACGATGTCGGACCCGGTGAGAGCGTTCCGGCGGACGCAACCTGCCCACATCGACGAAAGAGGCCCTCTCGCTCTATCGAGCGAAAGAGCCTCTGAACTGCTACTTCACTGGTAGCGGGGGGATCACCGGGGCGGTGGAACAGCCTGGTGGCCTACGTGCGTTTCCGCTGGTCGACGTCACGTGCCTGTGCATCTGCACACCCCTCGTCATGGTCACGAGAACATCGCAGCAGGCAGTCGTGTGCCGTCCCGCAGGACGACAGCCGAGAAGCCCGAGCTGGCGGCCACCGATGCGATCGCGCCGACGTCGGTGATCCTGACCGGCGTGAAGCGCTGCGTCGTCGTGCCACATGTGGGCTGCTCAGAGACAGAGATGTGGCATCGTGACGGCGTGACCCTTCGGTACCGCCTGGTCATCGGCGCAACGGCCCTGATCCTGCTCAGTGCCGGATGCCAGGCGGGCGAGCCGCAGCAACAGGTCGGCTATCTGTCGGGGTGCAACTACGCCTCGACCGAGGGGGACCCGGGGCTCGGCGCGGGTTTCTCCTACGACGAGACGCACCACCCCTTCGACACCGCCGTGCCCGTGAAGCTGTGCTGGAACCAGGGCCGCGGTTACGTCCTCCTCACCGGGACGTCACCCGAGATCGTCGTCGATCCGGAGAAGTTGGTCGGGGAGGGACCGGTCTTCGAGTTCACCGTGACCGTCTCGCCCGGAGCCACGGGCGGACTCACCGCGCAGCTCATGAACGAGAGGGATCAGGACTCCGGGTCGTTCGATGGGCCGTCCATCGTGGTGGACGAGACCGGCTGGTCGTTCCAGCCGTGGGGCGACGACGCCTGACCGTGCCGCCCGCCGGAGGCACCAACCCGTTCTTCGTCTCCGTCCGGGGCGCCGACGAACTCCCCGACCCGCTCCCAGTCCGCCGCCGAGAGCCCTGTCTCTTCCGCGAGCTCCCGCTCGGCCGCCGCCCGTGAGCTCTCGCCCTCTTCGACCATCCCGCCGGGGACGGAGAGCATCTCCCCGTGCAGCGGGGCCGTGTGACGGATCAGCGCGACGCGGTGCTCGTCGTCCACCGCCACCACGACGACGCCGTCACGCAGGACGACGTGCTCGACCGGGCTCGTGCGGTACGACAGACGCGTCACGCACCGAGCCTCGCAGATCGAGCCGTCCGGAGGGCCCGAGTTCGCGGCCACTCCCCGACGACGTCGGTCAGGGCACGCGGGCGCAGCGAAACCGCCCCGCGGGGCGCTACACGGGGCACGGATTGTGAGCCCCATCGGCTTGCGCCGTGCTCACGCTGAGCCGGCCGGGCGCCGGGGGCGTCATGCCCGTGCGACGGCGTCTCTCATCGATTCGGCGGCGGTGACGGCGCTGCCCCGTGCGGACTCAGTAGCGCTTGCCGGAGTCGTTGGCCTGGGCTTGGGCCAGGGTCCGCTCGCGGTTGCCCGGCACGGCGTGGCCGCCGACGGCCTCGACGACGAGGGCCCAGCCGTCGGGTGCGTAGAAGTCCTCGTCGGCCATCCGGATCCCGTAGTGCGCGGCGACCTGATGGAGGCGTGCCTGGCTGAACTTGTCCGCGACGCGGCGCGCCGAGTAGTCGATCGGGTCCGGCAGCGGCCAGTCGGGGGTCGGTGGCTGCAGCTCCCAGCGTCGCCCGGACTCGCCGACCTGCACGCCGACCGACCCGCCGCGGTAGCCGAAGCGTGACCCGGGATCCGGCTCGGTGATCACCGCCCTGCGCACGCCGAAGTCTCCGGCGTTGGTGGTTCTGTCGTAGGTCTGGGGGCAGTCCAGCAGCGCCACCGCACGGACGCCGTGCGGTTGGGCGGCGAACCCTGTCGCGTAGGGACCGGCCTCCGTACCCCCCCAGTTGTTGTCCAGGAACGCGGTCCAGGGTTCCGGGTGCCGGGTGGGCAGGAACAGACACCGGGTCTTCACGGTCAACACCAACGGCAGCAGGGCGGACAGCAGCTCGGGAAGTGTCCCCTCGACTCGCCGGATCTGCAGGGACGCGCCCGTGAGCTGGGCGGTCGCGGCCCCGCGCCAGTCGACCATCAGCTGGGCGCACCGCGGCGCGTCCGCGTTCAGGAACGTGAACCCCCGCGTGACGGGGAGCCACGCGCCGTCCAGCAGGTAGCGGTCCGCACGCGCAGGCTGCTTCATCGTCGCCATGATGGCACCAGCAGGCACCGAGGACGACGAGAATCACGATCGCTGCACAGCGGTTGTCCCCCACGACAGCGAAGGACTTCATGACGAAAGCCCCCAGGGAGTCCCTGAGGGCTTTCGGCCGGACCTGACGTCACAGGTCTGATGCGTAGCGGGGACAGGATTTGAACCTGCGACCTCTGGGTTATGAGCCCAGCGAGCTACCGAGCTGCTCCACCCCGCGTCGGTAGGACCAACTCTACGGCACGCTGGGACCGGTCCCCGCCACACCCCCGCGTCAGACGCGGACGGCGCCCTGCCACACGGTCTCGAACGGCGCACGGCCCGAGACGCGTGCCTCGATGCCGGCGGTGACGAGCTCCTTGGCGATCGCCACGGCCGCGCCCACGTCGGTGCCCTTCGCGAGCTCGGCGGTGATGGCGGCGGCGAGCGTGCAGCCCGCGCCGGAGACCCGCTCCTGGCCGATCTTGGGCGTGGACAGCACGGTGACCTCGTCGCCGTCGAGCAGCACGTCCACGGCGTCGTCGCCGGGCAGGTCGACCCCGCCCTTCGCGACGACGTAGCGCGGGCCGAGCTGCTGGATGCGGCGGGCGGCCTCGGTGAGCTCGGCGACCGTCTCGATGCGGTCCATGCCAGAGAGGGTGCGTGCCTCGAACAGGTTCGGGGTGACGACGGTCGCGAGCGGCAGCACCTGCTCGCGCAGCGCGTTGTCGGTGTCGAGCGCGGCGCCGGCCTCCTGACCCTTGCAGATCAGCACCGGGTCGAGCACGACGTGCCGCCACGGCTGACGGCGCAGGCCCTCGGCGACGACCTCGATGGTCGCGGGCGTGCCCAGCATGCCGATCTTGACCACGTCGAGCGCGTAGGCGGCGGTCGCGGCCTCCATCTGCGCGGCGATGACCTCGGCGGGGACAGGGAAGAACCGGTGACCCCACCCGTTCTCGGGGTCGAACGAGACGATGCACGTCACCGTCCCCAGGCCGAAGACCCCCAGCTGCTGGAAGGTCTTCAGGTCCACCTGGAGGCCGGCGCCGCCGGTCGCCTCCGATCCGGCGATGACGTACGCAAGGTCGACCACGTCGGTGCTCCTCTCGATGTCCACGTGCAGTGCACAGAGCCTTGCACGCCGACATGGGCACGCCGCGCACTGCTCCGCCCAGCGGACGCGGGTTCAGGTCGACCTCACCTTCCACGCCCGACGCCCAGGGGTCAGGTCGCCGGCGGCGCGCTCCCGGCCTGCACCGCGGCAGCCTCGATCCGTGCCCGGTAGGCCGCCCACTCCCCAGCGCTGCGCGACGTGATGTTCGGGTCGCCCGGCCGCCCGCCTGCGACGCCGTCCAGGTGCTCGCGGAGGATGTCGGCGTGCCCGGCGTGCCGTGCGGTGTCCACGCACAGGTGGACCAGGATCTGGTGGAGCGTGACCGCGCGGCGCTCGGGAGACCACCACGGGACCAGTCCCGGGGCGTCGAGCGCCAGCGCCTCGACCGTCGCGTCGGCGTGCGCGGCCGAGTAGTGGTGCAGGTCGATGATCTGCTGGCGGGTCTGGTCGGCGGTGACCCACATGTCGGCGTCGGGCTCTGCGTCCTCCCAGGGCAACGAACGCTCCGACGGCCGCCCGAAGACCTCCCCCAGGTAACCGAGCTGGACGGTCGCGACGTGCTTGACGAGCCCCAGCAGGTTCGTCCCCGTGCCGGTGAGCGGCCGACGCACGTCGTAGTCGCTCAGGCCGTCGAGCTTGCCGAGCAGATCGGCCCGCTGGCCGCGCAGGTACCGGTGCAACGTCTCCTTGTCATCCATGCCGCCACCCTCTCGCCCGGCACCCACACGCGCCAGGGGCGTGAACCCGCTTCCGTAGGGTGGTCGCATGACCGACACCACCGACGCCAGGTCGATGCGCGAGCGGATGCTCGCGGGCGACCTCTACATCGCCGACGACCCCGAGCTGGGCGAGCAGAGCGCCGCCGCGCTCGACCTCATGGACGCCTACAACGCGACGACCGCGCGCCAGGGACCGCTGCGCCGCCGGCTCCTCGAGGAGCTCCTGGGCAGCATCGGCGAGGGCACCGAGATCCGCCCACCCTTCTACGTCGACTACGGCACGCAGATCACGATCGGTGCCCGATGCTTCGCCAACTTCGGTCTGACGGCGCTCGACGTCGCGCCGATCACGATCGGCGACGACGTGCAGATGGGTCCGAACGTCCAGCTGCTCACCCCGACCCACCCCGTCGAGCCGGGGCCGCGGCGCGACAAGTGGGAGGCCGCGAAGCCCATCGTCATCGGCGACAACGTGTGGCTCGGCGGCGGCGTGATCGTGCTGCCCGGCGTCACGATCGGCGCCGACACCGTGGTGGGCGCCGGCTCGGTCGTCACGAAGGACCTGCCCGCGGGCGTGGTCGCGGTCGGCAACCCGGCCCGGGTGGTCCGCACCCTCTGAGCACTGCCGACCGCCGCACCGCCGGGCCGTGCACGGGGCTCGCCGATCGCCGCTGGTGTCAGGGCGCGGCGAGCTCCGCATCGGGCACCACCTGCGTCACCGGGCGCCCGGTCCGCGGCATGGCGAGCGCCGCCACCGTCGTCGCGAGCGCGACGGCGGCCACCGCGACGAACACTGCGGTCGCCGCCACGCCGAACGCCTGCGGGTCGGCCTGCGCGTCGGCTCCGTGCATGCGCGCGTTGACGAGCGCACCCAGCGCCGCGACGCCGACGGCGCTGCCCATCGAACGGGCGAACATGTTGGCGCCGGTCACCACCCCGCGCTCCCCCCACCCGACGCTCGACTGCGCGGCGATCAGGCTCGGCGCGGCGACGAGGCCCAGGCCCAGCCCCATCACGAAGCAGGAGAGCCCGACGGCGAGGACGGACGGGGTCGTCGACGTCACCGCGAGCGCGGCCGAGCTGAGCACGACGATCGCGGCGCCGATCAGCACCGTGGTGCGGAACCCCCAGCGCAGGTACAGGCGTCCCGCCTGGGAGGCCGAGATGGGCCAGCCGATGGTCAGGGTCGCGAGCGTCAGCCCCGAGACCAGGGGCGACGAGCCGAGGAGCGCCTCGAGGAACGTCGGCACGTACGTGGTCACGCCCATGAGGATCGCGCCGACGCCCACCGCGATCAGCGCCGTGGTGCCCAAGAGCCGGCGGGAGAACACCCACGGTGCCAGCACGGGTTCGGCGGCGCGACGCTCGACCACCACGAACACGGCGAGCACGGCGAGCCCGATCCCGAAAGCCCCGATGCTCTGCGGCGCGTCCCACGCCCAGGCGTTCCCGCCCTCGAGCAGCGCCAGGATGAGCAGGCTGGTCGAGACGGTCAGGAGCGCACCGCCCGCCCAGTCGATGCGGTGCTCACGACTGGGCACCGTCTCGTGGAAGTGCTTCACCAGCAGCCAGCCCGCCGCGATGCTCAGCGGGATGTTGACGAAGAAGATCCAGTTCCAGGTGAGGAACTCGGAGAAGAGGCCACCGAGGGTCGGCCCGACGACGGACGAGACAGCCCACACGCTCGCGATGTAGCCCTGGACCTTCGCCCGCTCGGCGAGGGTGTAGAGGTCACCGACGATCGTGATGGCCATCGGCTGCACGGCCCCGGCGCCGAGGCCCTGGACTGCCCGGAACACGATGAGCGCGGGCATCGACCAGGCCAGCCCGCAGAGCACCGACCCCAGCAGGAAGAGGCCGACCCCGATCAGGATGATCGGCTTGCGGCCCACGGTGTCCGAGAGCTTCGAGTAGATCGGGACGCTCACCGCCTGGGTGAGCAGGTAGATCGAGAACAGCCACGGGAAGCTCGAGAACCCCCCGAGGTCGGCGACGATCGTCGGAACCGCTGTCGCGAGGATCGTGGAGTCGATCGCGATGAGGCCAGTGGTGACCATGACCGCGATGAGGACCGGTCCGCGCGCTGACCGGAACCCGATCCCCGTCTCGGTCTCGGTCGCGGGGTGTCGTGTGGTGGTCAGGGCAGTGCCTCTCTCGCATCGGGACGTCCGCAGGTGCCAACCTCGCAGGTGCCACCGACATTCCTGGGCGCGGTCCGGACGCGCGCACGGGATCAGAACCGGTGCGCTGGACTGCCGAGACCGACCCGGCGCTGGTCATCCGCCACTTCGGCACCGACGAGGTGCTGCTCCTCACCGGACGCGCGGCGCCTGCTCCCGCGCGACGGCTCCCTCGTACCAGAGCACGATCGCAGGCCCGTGGTTGCTGACCCGTCGCCGGAGCGCCGAGCGCCGCAGGGTGGTCGGCCGCAGCCGGACCCAGCTCGCCTTCGCCAGCCCGGTCACGCCGTCCGGGACCCGTGCGTGGTCACGGCGCGCGCTGCGGTCCTGCGAGGTGAACGCCGCGACCGAGCACGTGCGGCCTGTCACGGCGAGCACGAGCACGGGCCGGTCCTTGCTCCCCGGCCGGTCCTCGAACGGCACCTCGGCGAACCACACCTCGCCGGGGACCGGCCGTGGGCCACGCCGCAGCCGACCGGCGAGCGCTGCCAGGACCGCGACGACGGCCACGACCGCCACCGCGGCACCCCAGGGCGTGCCGACCAGCGTCTCGATCATGCCGACCACGTCGTCCATCGATCTCCGTCCGCCCACCAGGGCGCCCGCCTGCGCGGCGGGGCCTGGTGGAGGGACGACACGCGGGCCGCGCTACGCCCGGGGGTCGATCCGGACGACCATCTTGCCGGTGCTGGCCCCGCGCATGAGGTCGAGGAACGCGTCGACGGCGTGGTCGATGCCGTCCACGACCGTCTCGTCGTGGTCGATCTGGCCGGCGGCGAACCACTCGCCCATGTCGCGCGCGAAGTCGGCGTAGTGCTGCATGTGGTCGCCGAGCGTGAACCCGCGCAGCGTCAGGCCCTGCGTGATGACCTTCGCCATGTTGTCGGGGCCGGGGGCGCGGTCGGTCGAGTTGTACCCGGCGATCGCGCCGCACAGCGCGATGCGCCCGCCGCGGTTCATCACGTCGAGGGCGGCCTCGAGGTGGTCGCCGCCCACGTTGTCGAAGTAGACGTCGACGCCGTCGGGCGCGAGGGCCGGCAGCTGCTCACGCACGGGGGCGTCCTTGTAGCAGAGGGCCGCGTCGTACCCGAAGCGCTCGGTGACCAGGGCGACCTTCTCGGCGGAGCCGGCCGATCCGATGACCCGCCCGGCGCCCTTGAGCCGGGCGATCTGCCCGGCGGCCGTGCCGACGGCGCCTGCGGCGCCCGAGATGAGCACCGTGTCGCCGGGCTGCATGCGGGCGATCTCGAGCAGGCCCACGTAGGCGGTGAAGCCCGTCATGCCGAGGATGCCGAGGTGCGCCGAGAACGGCACGCCCGGGAGCTCCGGCACGACGCGGAACGCGGCGGCCGGCCCCTGGGCGACGTCACGCCAGCCGAACTGGTGCACCACCACGTCACCGACCGCGACGCGCTCGTCGGTCGAGGCGACGACGCGGCCGACGGCGCCGCCGACCATGGTCTCGCCGAGGGGGTACGGCGGGGTGTAGCTCTTCACGTCGTTCATGCGTCCGCGCATGTACGGGTCCACGGAGATGAACTCGTTCTGGACGCGCACCTCGCCCGGGCCGAGCGGCGGGAGGTCGACGACGACGGTGCGGAAGTCGTCGTGGGTGGGCCAGCCGTGCGGGCGGGCGACGAGCTGGACCTGGGTGCTGCGCGTGGGCGTGGTGGGTGTGGTCATGAGGGGATCTCCGAATCAGGGGTGGTGCGGGGCAGGCGGGCCGGGGCCTAGACGACGAGCGCGACCACGGTCGCCACGACGGCGAGCGCCGGTGGGACGAGCTGGACGAGGGCGGCGCGCGCCTTGTCGGGCGAGGACGCCAGCAGGACGAGGCCGGCCAGGACCATGGACCCCGCGCCGGTCAGGACGAGCGTCAGGCCGACGGTCGTGGTGCCGGCGGCGGTCACGACGATGCCGACGATCACGGCCACCGCCAGGAACAGGTTGTAGAAGCCCTGGTTGAAGGCCAGCTCCTGCGTGGCGGCGGCCTCCTGGGGCGACGTCCCGAAGGTCCGCCGCGTGCGCGGGGACGTCCAGGTGAGCGACTCCATCGTGAAGATGTAGACGTGGATGAGGGCGGCGACCGCCGCCAGCACGAGCCCTGTCGCCGTCATGGCACTGCCCCTCGCTCAGGCCCAGGCTTTCTGGACCAACCGTTCCACTATAAGGTGGAAGCCTCGGTACACAAGTTCGGTACACACGATGGGCGGACGCGACATGGGACGGCACCCGGGCTTCGACACCACGCAGGTGGTCCAGGCCGCCCGCGACGTCTTCTGGGACAAGGGCTACGACAGCACCTCGGTGCCCGATCTCGAGCTGGCGACAGGCCTCGCGCGCTCGAGCCTCTACCACGCGTTCGAGAACAAGCGCGGGGTGTTCGACGCGGCGGTGCGCGACTACCTCGACACCGTCGTCCGCCCACGCCTGCGGGTCCTCACCGCCGAGCCCCGCGATCCCGACGCCGTGCTCGTCTACCTGCAGAGGCTCGTCAGGGCGCTCACGCAGCGCCCCGAGGACGCCGGCCGGCGCGGTTGCCTGCTGATCGACAGCACCGCAGGCCTCGCGTCGCGCGACGACGCACAACGAGCCGTGGTCGACGCCTACCGCGCCGAGCTCGTCGACGCGTTCCGGCACGCGCTCCGCACGCGCTACCCCGCACTCGACGACGCCGGGGCCCTGCGCCGCGCACGGGTCCTCACGTCCCTGAGCATCAGCGCGCTCGTCGTGGCGCGCACCAGCACGTCCGACGCCGTCACCACGCTCGAAGCCGCGCTCGGCCAGGTCGCCGAGTGGGACGGCCCCGCGCCGGACGCCGACTAGTGTGGACGCGTGACGACGTGCGAGCCTGAGGACGACGCCGCCACACGCCCTCGACGCCGAGGGCGCCCCCGCGACCCGGAGCTCGCCGACCGCGCGCTGCGCGCCGCCCTCGAGGTGTACGGCGAGAAGGGCTGGTCAGGCCTCACGATCGACGAGGTGGCCGGCCGCGCCCGGGTGGGCAAGTCGTCGGTGTACCTGCGGTGGCCCGACAAGGAGAAGCTCCTCGCCTCGGCGCTGCGTCGCATCCAGGGCGGCGACGAGGGGCAGTCCCCCGACGCACCGACCGCGCCGACGACCGCCCCGGACGAGCAGGCCCCTGCCGAGCCGGTCCCTCCCCAGTCGCTGCGCGACTACCTCATCACCCACGCCAACGACCGCGCCGAGCTCTACCTCGGCCCGTACGGGTTGGCCATGCTCCGCCTGTACGTCGAGTCGCGGGCGTACCCCGAGGTGTTCTCCGACATCCGACGGGAGGCGATCACCGACTTCGTGCTCTCGCAGCGTCGGCGCGTCGAGGCAGCGGTGCACACCGGGGAGCTCCCCCCGGGGGCGTCGGCCATCCATCTCCTGGACGCGGTCGAGGGCTCGATGCTCATGCACGTGCTGGTCACGCCCCCGCACCTGGTGGACCGGGTGCGCCAGACCGTGCCCCGGTACATCGAGGAGATGGTCGACCGCCAGCTCGCGGCCGTGGGCTACACCCCCCGGGCGCCTGAGGCGCCCGGGGGGCCGCTGCTCAGCCCTCCCGGAAGCTGACGCCGAACCCGCCCCGCGGGTAGTGCCACGTCAGGGATCCGGGTGCGGCGACCGCCAGGCACGTGCCGCACTCCAGGCACGCGGCGTAGTCGGCGACGACCTCGCCGTCCTGCTCGCGGTAGACCCCGGCGGGGCACACCGCGACGAGCGCCTTGCCGGTGCCGGTCGCGCGGCAGATCTCCTGGTCGATGACGATGTGCGACTCCTCCTCGTCGAGGACGAACCGGTTGCGGGCCAGCCGCTCGGGGACCGTGGTGCTCACAGTGCTCTCACTCCCGCCCATCCATCACTGACCAGCTGGCGGATGCCCACCGGGGACTTCTTCAGCGCGGCCCGGGCCGTCGAGACCAGGTGCCGTCGAGGGGTGCCGTCCAGGGCGAAGACGTCGTGGAAGATGCTCGCTGCGAGCTCTCCGTACGCCCCGTACATGCCCGTCCGCTCCAGGAACTTCGGCGCGCGGGCGTACGTCTTCATGTCCTGCATGACGAAACTCTCCTCGAGCCGCCGCCGGTACCCGGCGAGCCCTTCGCGGGACACGTCGCCCGCCGCCACGGCCTCGGCGACGGCGTCCGCCGCCGCGATGCCCGATCCGATCGCCAGGTCCATGCCGCGCACGGTCAGGCCGCTGTTGATCGTCAGACCGGCCGCCTCACCCACGACGACCAGGCCGTCGGTGGCGACCTCGCCGACCATCGCGTAGCCGCCCTCGGCGACCAGGTGCGAGCCGTACTCGACGATCTTCGCGTCCCGCAGGTACGGCGCGAGCCCGGGGTGCTCGACGTAGCGCTCGAACACCTCCGCGGCCGTGCGCCCCGAGCGCAGCAGGTCGTCGAGCCGCAGCACGACGCCCACCGACAGCGACTCGGTGTTGGTGTACAGGAAGCCGCCCCCACCGATGCCCTCGGTGCAGTCACCGACGATCGCGTGGGCCGCGCCCTGGTCCCCGCTGACCCCGAACCGGTCCTCGATCACCGTGCGGGGCAGGGCCATGACGGCCTTGACCCCCACGGCCATGTGGTTCGTGGGCTCCTGGTGGCGCAGACCGATGCTGCGCGCCAGGAACGAGTTCACGCCGTCGGCCGCGACGACGACGCGCGCCCGGAGCTGGTCGTCGCCCGCCTGGACGCCGACCACCCGCGTCCTGCCGTCCGGGCCGGGCTCGGTCAGGAGACCGTCGACCCGTACGCCGGCCATCAGGTACGCCCCGGCCTCCTCGGCCTGCGCGGCCAGCCACGGGTCGAACTTCGCCCGCAGCACGGTGACGGCGTTGACCGGCTCGGCCAGCGCGCGGCCGGAGTAGTCGATGCCGACGGCCGAGTCCGGCGTCAGGAACGTCGTGACGTGCCGGGTGATGCGGCGCTCGACCGGTGCCTGGTCGGCGAACCCGGGGAAGAGGCCGTCGAGCACGCGCCCGTACAGCACGCCGCCCGAGAGGTTCTTGGTCCCGGGAGCCTCCCCGCGCTCGATCATCGCGACCGACAGCCCGGCCTGGGCCAGCCGGTACGCGGTCACGGCACCCGCCGGACCGGCCCCGACCACGACGACGTCGAAGTCCGGCTCGACGGCCTCGGTGCTCATGCGCCGGCCTGCAGCGCCGCGGTCAGCGCCGGCACCACGTCGTACAGGTCGCCGACGATGCCGTAGTCGCACTGGGCGAACACGGGGGCCGCCGGGTCGCTGTTGATCGCGACCACAGTCGTGGCGTCGCGGACGCCGACCATGTGCTGCAGCTGGCCCGAGATGCCGATCGCCACGTACAGGGCGGGGGCGATGTGCTGGCCCGAGATGCCGATGTACCGCTCCTTGGGCACCCAGTCGACGCCCTCGGCGAGGGGCCGCGAGCACGCGACCTCTCCCCCGACGGCGCGGGCCAGGTCCTCGATGAGGGCCAGGTCCTCGCGCGCCTTGAGCCCGCGTCCGACCCCGACGACCGTGGCGGCCGCACCGAGGTCGACGCCGACGTGCACCTTGGCGCGCACCTCGGTGGTCTGCGCACCCGTGAGGGGCTCGGACGTGCGCTCCTCGACAACGGGTCCGGCGCCCGCGGGGACGACCGTCCCGGGCTGGACCGCGAGGACCGCGGGCCCACCGGTCACGGCGGTGCGGTGCTCGGCGATGCCGCCCAGCACGCCGTGCGAGACCACGACGGTCTCGCCGTCGAGCTCGACAGCGGCGACGCCACCGAGGACCGGGGCGCCGAGCCGCGCAGCCACGGCCCCGAGCAGGGCACGACCAGCCGCCGTCGTGGCACCCACGACGACGCGCGGCGCCGCCTCGAGGACCAGCCGGGCGACGTCGGGCGCGAACGCCTCGACCGGGACCCCGCCGGGGTCGCCGAGCCACAGCACGCGGTCGACGGCGGGGGCGACGGCGTCGGCCACGTCCCGGCCGCCCGCGACGACAGCCACGACCTCGGACCCGAGCGTCCGGGCGACGTCGACGAGCCCGCTGACAGCGGGGTCGCCGGCGACCAGGACGAATGCCTGCGTTGAGACGTCCATGGTTCCTTCTCTCTTACAGAACGCCGGCCAGGCGCAGCGCGCCGACCAGCTCGGTTGCGGCGGTGGCGGCGTCCCCGTCGAACAGCACGGCGCCACGGGTGGCCTCGGCCGGACGCGAGGTGCTGAGCGTGCTCAGGGTGACCGCGGCGGGCTCGACGGCGAGGTCGGCCAGGGCCAGCACCTCGACCGGCTTCTTGGCGGCGCCCAGGATGTCCTTCATCCCGGGCACCCGGGGCACGGCGGCGTCGCTCGTGGTGGCGAGCACCGCGGGGCCGGTGAGGCTCAGGGTGGTCACGCCGGTGGGCAGGTCCCGTTCGACGACGAGCCCGCCCTCGGCGGGGGCCACGGACGAGACGGCGCCGAGCGCGAGCCAGCCGAGGTGGCCCGCGAGGGTCATCGACACCTGCCCCTGCGCGACGTCGACCGACGAGTCGCCGGTGAGCACGAGGTCAACGTCGCCGACGGCGGTGACGGCCGCGGCGAGCACGGCCGCGAGACGTGTGCCGTCGGCGCCGGCCAGGGCGTCGTCGGCGACCATCACCAGACGGTCCAGGCCCCGCGACAGCGCGGCCTTGCGGGCCAGGGGGCTGTCGATCGAGCTGTCGCCGACCGTCAGGCCGACCACCTCTCCGCCCGTGGCGTCGGCGAGCCGGCGGGCCAGCTCGAACGCGACGGGGTCGTACTCGCTGACGGCTGCCTTGGCGCGGCTCAGGTCGACGGTGCCGTCGGGGCGGACCTCGGCGTCCTGGGGGTTCGCTGCCCACTTGTAGGCGACGACGATCTTCATCGGGGGTTCTCCTTCTCCGGACGGACGACTCAGCTGTGGTCCTTGACGATCTGGCGCCCCGCGATGTGGACCATGATCTCGTCGGTCCCGCCGCCGAACCGGTGGCCACGCAGGTCGCGCCACAGCCGCGAGACGCGGGTGCCGACGGTCACGCCCACGCCACCGAAGATCTGCATGGCCTCGTCTGCGACCTCGAAGGCCGCCATCGCCGAGTAGCGCTTGCACAGCGCGCCCTGGCTCTTGAGCGGCAGCTCCTGGTCCACCATCCACGCCGTCTTGTAGACGAAGTTGCGGATGTTCTCGAGCTTGATGGCCATGTCGGTGAGCTTGAGCTGGATGAGCTGGAACGAGCCGATCGGCTTGCCGAACTGCACGCGCTGGGCGGCGTAGGTGGCCGCGTCGTCGAACGCGCACTGGGCCATGCCCAGGCAGTTGGCGGCGATGACCAGGCGCTCGAGCTCGAAGTTGCGCATGAGCTGCTTGAAGCCGTTGCCCTGGACACCGACCAGGCAGCTCTCGGGGAGCGTGACGTCGTCGAGGAAGATCTCGCACGAGTCGGAGATGTGCCACATGATCTTGTCGAGCTGGTTGGTGGTGACCCCCGGCGCGTTCATCGGCACCAGGTACATCGAGATCGCCCGGCGCGGGTCGTCGCCCCCGGGGTTCTTGGCCATCAGCAGCAGGTACTTCGACTGGAGCGCGTTCGTGATGAGCGTCTTGGTGCCGTTGAACGTCACCATCCCGTCGTGGTGGACGGCGGTGGTCGACATGGCCGAGTTGTCCGAGCCGGCGCCCGGCTCGGTGAAGCCGAGGGCGAAGGGCACCTCGCCGGCCGCGAGCAGGCCGAGGATCTCCTGCTTCTGCTCGTCCGAGCCGAACTCGAGGATGTCCATGGCCTGGAGCAGCTCGAGGCCGTAGCCGTTGTTGAGGCCCTGCCGGGCGACGCGCTCGGCCAGCATCACGAGGGTCACGGCGTCGCTGGGCGTGCCGCCGAACTCCTCGGGGAAGCCGAGCGAGCCGAAGCCGGCCTCGTTCATCGCCTTGCGGAACGTCGTGGGCGGCTGGTGGGTCAGGTCGAGCTCGGCGATGTACGACTCAGGACAGTCGCGCTCGAGCAGCTCGTCAAGGCTCTCGAGCAGGAGCTGCTGCTCGTCGGTCAGTCCGAAGTCCATGGTCGTACGCCTCTCCGTCAGGGCCCGCCTCACCACGAAGGTGTGCGACGACGGCACTGGTGGCCGCTGCGAACCATCGTGGGGGCTGGGTGGTGCCCCGATCTCAGGACGATGGTCCTGATTCCAGACGCAAGTCGTCCGGAATCGTTGCGGCTGTTCGGCGGACCAGCCGACCGTTGCGTCAAGGGAGACCGGCACATGGCTCACGTGATCACCGCAGCTCAGGCTGCAGAGCTCGTCAAGGACGGCGACGCCGTCGCCCTGAGCGGGTTCGGCCTGGCCTGCGTCAACGAAGAGACCCTCGCCGCGATCGAGCAGAGGTTCCTCGAGCACGGCGCCCCGCGCGACCTCACGGTCATGCACGCCAGCGCCGTCGGCAACCGCCGCGACAAGGGCATGAGCCACCTCGGGCACGACGGCCTGATCAAGCGTTGGATCGGCGGGATCGCCATCGCGTCGCCCGCCGTGGCCAAGCTCATCGAGGCCGACGGCTGCGAGGCGTACAACCTGCCCCAGGGCGTCATCTCCCAGCTCTACCGCGAGATCGCGGCCAAGCGCCCCGGCGTCATCACCAAGGTCGGTCTCGGCACGTTCGTCGACCCCCGCGTCGAGGGCGCCCGGATGTCCCCCTCCTCGGTCGAGGACATCGTCCAGGTCGTCGAGCTCGCCGGGCAGGAGTGGCTGTTCTACCCCTCGTTCCCGCTCGACGTCGCTCTGATCCGCGGCACCGTCGCCGACGAGGACGGCAACCTCACCCTCACGCACGAAGGCCTCAAGATGGAGGTCCTGCCCATCGCGCAGGCCGTCCACAACTGCGGCGGCATCGTGATAGCCCAGGTCGAGTCGGTCGCCGCCCGCGGGAGCCTGGACCCCAACGACGTCAAGGTCCCCGGCATCCTTGTGGACTACCTCGTGGTCTCCGAGCCCGAGAACCACTTCCAGACGGAGAACACGCACTACAACCCGTCGTTCTCGGGTCAGCTGCGGATCCCGCTCTCGGACGTCGAGCCGATCGCCCTCAGCGAGCGCAAGATCATCGCCCGGCGCTGCGCGATGGAGCTCGCGCCGCACACCGTGCTCAACCTCGGTGTCGGGATCCCGGCCGACGTCGGCACCGTCGTCGCCGAGGAGGGCGTGAGCGACCAGATCATGCTCACGACCGAGGCGGGCGCGATCGGCGGCGTCCCGGCCGGGCTCAGGGACTTCGGGCACTCCTACAACCCGCAGGCCCTGGTCGACATGCACGCGCAGTTCGACTTCTACGACGGCGGCGGCCTGGACGTGGCGGTGCTGGGCCTGGCCCAGACGGACGCTGTCGGCAACGTCAACGTCTCGAAGTTCGGTTCGCGTGTCGCCGGCTGCGGCGGGTTCATCAACATCTGCCAGTCCGCCAAGACGCTCGTCTTCGCCGGGACCTTCACCGCCGGCGGCCTCGAGATCGAGGTCGTCGACGGGGAGCTGCGGATCACCACCGAGGGCCGGACCCGCAAGTTCCTCGACCAGGTCGAGCAGATCACGTTCAGCGGCCCGTTCTCCGCCGCGCGCGGGCAGCGGGTCCTCTACGTCACCGAGCGCGCCGTGTTCGAGCTCGGCGCGGGCACCATGACGCTCATCGAGATCGCACCCGGCATCGACCTGCAGGCCGACGTCCTGGACCAGATGAGCTTCGTCCCGACCGTCTCCCCCGACCTGCGGCTCATGCCCGCGGGGATCTTCCGCCAGACCTGGGGCGAGCTCGCCTCGCACCTGAGCACCACCCACACCCCCACCGCGCGGGCGATGACGCCCGCGCCTGTCGGAAAGGCCTGACAATGTCCACACCGAGCACCACGATCAACAGGTGGGCGGTGCTGTGGGGGTCCGTCGCGATCCTCATGTGCACGGGCGCGATCTACTCGTTCTCCGTCTTCGCCGGCCCGCTCAGCGGGCTGCGCGGCTGGACGATGCCCGAGGTCATGATGGCGTTCACCATCAACGCGGCCATCGGGCCGATCCCGATGATCCTGGGCGGCTGGATCGTCGACAAGGGCGGCGTCCGGATCCCCATCATGGTCGGCGGACTCATGTTCGCCGCGGGCTTCATGCTCGCCGGCGCCGCGACCACCACGACCATGCTGTACCTCAGCTACGGCGTGCTGGCGGGCCTCGGGCAGGGCCTGGCGTACTCCGGGTGCCTGAACAACACCCTCAAGCTCTTCCCCGACAAGCGGGGCATGGCAGCGGGCCTGATCACGGGTGGCATGGGCGCCGCGTCGGTCATCGCCGCGCCCGTCGCCCGGGCGCTCATCAAGAGCGCGGGCGTCGACGCCGCGTTCCTGAGGATGGGTGCCGTCTACGCGGTCATCGTGATCGTCGCGTCGTTCTTCCTGCGCACGGCGCCGGTGGGCTTCACCCCGGCCGGCTGGACGGCGCCCGCGGGTGCCGGCCCGGCCGTCAACCTCCCCTGGACCGGCATGGTGCGCACCCCGCGGTTCTTCCTCATCTTCCTGATGATGGGAGTCGGCGCGTTCTCGGGCCTCATGATCGCCTCGCAGGCCTCGGGCATCGGTCAGAGCGCCATGTTCGGCCTGAGCGCCGGCACCGCAGCGGCGTTCGTCTCGATCTACGCGGCGTGCAACATGCTGGGCCGCATCGTGTGGGGCGCGATCTCCGACCGCCTCGGCTACACCAACGCGCTGATGATGATCTACGGCACCGTCGCGCTGTCGATGCTCGTGCTCGTGCTCGTCTCGTCGACCGTGGGCTTCGCGATCGGCATCATCGGCCTGGGCCTGTGCTTCGGCGGCGTCATGGGCATCTTCCCGGCGCTGACGATGAAGAACTTCGGTCCCAGGTTCCAGGGCGTCAACTACGGCATCGTGTTCACCGCGTACTCGATCGCTGCGTTCTTCGCCCCCCGGATCGCCGCCAGCATGGGCGCCGAGGGCGACTACACCAAGCCGTTCGTCATCGCGATCGGCCTTGCGTTCGTCGGTCTCGTGCTGACGCTCGGCTTCACCCGGCTCTCTGCCAACTCGGCGGCCGGCCCCGTCCCCGCGGAGGCGCCGCTCGCCGCGGACGCGAAGGTCGGCAGCTGACCTTCCGCTCGACAGCCGTGGTG
>NZ_JBISBW010000011.1:0-234875 GCF_044392165.1 Cellulomonas sp. P22 | reverse complement strand
CCGAACCCGGAAGCTAAGCCCTTCAGCGCCGATGGTACTGCACTCGCCAGGGTGTGGGAGAGTAGGTCGCCGCCGGAACATCATTCAGAAAGAGCCATCCCTTCGGGGATGGCTCTTTCTGTTTCCCCAGGGAAGTGCCCGTCGTCACTCGTCGTGTGATCTCCGGCCCGGGCGTGAGATCTCTCATACCAGGTGTGCGCCGGAGGGTGTCGGCGCTGTCGGGTGGCGTGGGCCGGAGCGGGGCGCGCGAGAATGGGGCGTGACCGCCATCGATACGCCCCGTCCGGACGTCGACCTCATGGGCTCTCTGCGGGAGGACCTCGCCGGCGCGGGATTCACCGTCGACGGCGTCGGTGAGCTGCTGGGGCCGGTGGCGTCTGCCGCCCTCCATCGCGAAGAGGCTGTTCCGGCGCTGCGCGCGACCCAGGCGGTCGACGACCCGCGCGCCACGCTCGTGCGGCTGTTCGTGCTCGGGGTCGAGGTCACGCGCGGGCAGGCGGATCACGCGCTCGCGACGCTGGGCGTCGACGGCGCCGAACGGCTGGGGTTGGTGGAGGCGGGAGGAGCGCAGCGCAGCGACCCCGTGCGGGCACGGGTCGATCTGCGGCCGTACGAGGTGGTCGACGGTCTGGACGTCGGCGGCCCGGGCAGCTCCGGGATGCCGGATGCGTCGTCGTCGTCGGCATCGGCAGCGTTGGCGGGGGCGGTGGACTGGTGGATCGCCTCCGACCTCGGGGAGCTGGCGACGGGTGCGCCGCTGCGGACCGACCACGTGCTCGGCGTGGGGGGCGCGTCGACGACGCTGGCCCAGGTGACGGTGCGGGGGTGGCGCGAGCGCGTGCTCGACCTCGGGACCGGGTGCGGCATCCAGGCGCTGCACGCCAGCCGGCACGCGCGCACCGTGGTCGGCACCGACATCTCGCGTCGGGCGCTCGCGTTCGCTCGGTTCAACGCCGACCTCGCGGGGATCGGGCCCGATCGGCTCGAGCTGCGTGAGGGATCGATGCTCGAGCCCGTCCAGGGTCCGGGAGAGGCGGGGTTCGACCTGGTGGTCTCGAACCCCCCGTTCGTGATCACGCC
This sequence comes from Cellulomonas sp. P22, assembly GCF_044392165.1. Classification (NCBI taxonomy): domain Bacteria; kingdom Bacillati; phylum Actinomycetota; class Actinomycetes; order Micrococcales; family Cellulomonadaceae; genus Cellulomonas; species Cellulomonas sp. P22. The sequence goes on along the minus strand of NZ_JBISBW010000011.1, from coordinate 233,795 downwards.
CCGCGGTGGCACGCAGGTGCCGCTGTACGAGTACCGCGACGGAGGGCGCGCGGGCGACGCGATCGTCCGTGACCTCGTGACCGGGGTGGGTTCGGTGCTGGCGCCGGGCGGCGTCGCGCAGCTGCTGGGGAACTGGGAGGTGCGGCGCGGGGAGGACTGGTCCGAGCGCGTCGGCCGGTGGGTCGAGGAGTCCGGGCTCGACGGCTGGGTGGTGCAGCGCGAGCTCCAGGACCCGGCGCAGTACGCCGAGACGTGGATCCGCGACGGCGGCACGACACCTGACCGTGACCGTGCCGCGTGGGCCGAGCGGTACGCCGCGTGGCTCGACGACTTCGCGTCACGCGACGTCGAGGCGATCGGGTTCGGGATCATCACGCTGCGCAGGCCCATCTCGGGCACCGCGACGCTGCGACGCATCGAAGAGGTCACGGGGACCGTCCAGCAGCCCCTCGGTGCCACCATCGAGGCGAGCCTCGCCGCGCACGACTGGCTCGCCGTGCGCAGCGACGCCGACCTGGCGCACGAGCGGCTGGTCGTGGCCGGCGACGTCACAGAGGAGCGGTACCTGACCCCGGGCGAGACGGACCCGAGCGTGGTGCTGCTCCGGCAGGGCGGCGGGTTCGGGCGGACGGTGCGCGCAGGGACCGCCCTCGCCGGGCTCGTCGGGGCGTGCGACGGCGAGCTCACGGTCGGGCAGATCGTCGGTGCGCTCGGCGCGCTCCTCGAGGTCCCCGCGCAGGATGTCGCCGCAGACGTGCTGCCCGCGGTCCGGGGGCTCGTGCAGGACGGGTTGCTGCGGGCGGTCTGACCCGGGGGCGAGGGTCAGTCGAGGACGGGGTAGTTGCTGCGGATCGTCCCGGCGGGGTCGACCGCGAGCTTGACGTCCCGCAGGCGGGCGACGGTGGCCGGGTCGTAGGCGTCCGTCACGCTCTGGCCCGCGTTGAGGAACGTCAGCACCGAGCCGGTGGTGCGGGCGTCACCGAAGCCGTCGACCAGCGCGGTCAGCGCCTGGGCCACCGGAGCAGCCAGCGCCGGTGTCGGTACGGCACCGACGGACATGGCCACGTAGGGGGCGTCGACCCGCATCCCGGCTCCGGCTGCTGTGTCGCCGGTCTGCAGGGCGCCGCCGAGGTGGCGGATCTGGACGAGCATCAGCGGGGTGTCGCTGCCCGGGCCGGCCGTCGCGACCAGGTGGTCGAGCACGGCGGCGTCGAGGCGGGACAGCGGTTGGCCGAGCGACAGGGCAGGCATGGCCTCCTCGGGCTCCTCGGCGACCGTCCCGAGCTCGCTCGGCGGCAGCGGACGGGTCGTGTCCCGGATGAGCGGAGCCGCGGCGCGGACGGGGGCCAGCAGGCGGGCGGACTCGTCGGGCGTGCCGACCAGCACCGCGTCGACCGTCACGAAGCTCTGCCCGCGGATCTCCTCGGGCAGGAACGGGGCGTCCGGGAAGCTCAGCAGGGCCGTCCAGGTGGTGAGCTCGTCGGGCGCGGTCCGGGTCAGCTCCGCCCAGGCCGCCAGGACCTCGCGCGCATGGGTCCCCGGGAAGACGAGCCGTCCACCCGTGATCGCCGGAGCCTCGAACAGGTCGATCTCGACAGCGGTCACGATGCCGAAGTCGCCGCCACCTCCGCGCAGCGCCCAGAACAGGTCCGGGTCGTGATCGGCGTCGACCGTGCGCACGTGGCCGTCGGGGGTCACGAGGTCGATCGCGCGCAGCGCCGAGGCGGACGTGCCGAACGCCCGTCCGAACCAGGACAGGCCACCGTTGAGGGTCAGGCCCGCGACGCTGACGTGGGCGTTGGACCCGGCGAGGGCGACGAGACCCGTGCCGTCGAGCGCGCTGAGCAGACGCCCCCACAGCACCCCGGCGCCGACCCGGGCGGTGCGGGCGGCCGTGTCGACGGCGACGTCGTCGAAGACGTGCGTGCGGACCAGGATGGTGCCGTCGAGCGCGGCCGTCGCGCCGTGCCCGCGCGGCTGCGCGCTGACCGGGACGCCCTGCTGCGCCGCGACCCGTACGACGGCCTCGACATCGGCGACGTCGAGCGGGTGCACGACCGCCAGGGGGTGCTGGTCGATCGCGACGTTCCATGCGGCGCGGGCCGCGTCCCAGTCGAGGTCAGCGGGTGTCACGACGGCGCCGCGGACGACCCCGCGCAGGGCGTCGACGAGCGCGGGGCTCGGGAGGACGGCCTCGGCCGTCGGGGACGTGGTGCCGGTCGTCAGGTTCTTCTCCATCGGGCAATTGTGCACGAAAGGCCCCAAAAGGACAGGGGCCGGCCCGGCGCGCTCATAGGTGGTGCACAGGTTGCTGCTGGGGCGGGTCCAGCGGCTGTTCCTAGATTTCGCTTCGGAAGACGCAGCCGTCGTCGTGAGGGAGATCATGCAGCAGCGCTGGAGAAGGAGTCGCCCGGTGACCTGGGTGGTCGCCGGGATGGTCGTGGTGGCCGTCGCCGGCGCTGCCGCGTGGTGGTTCTGGCTCCGTGACGGGGACGACGCAGCAGCGCAGCCGGTCTCGACGACGCAGACCGTCGCGGCGAGCCTGAGCACGCTCGAGAAGTCGGTCACCGCGACCGGCACGCTCACCCCCACGGTCCAGGAGGACGTGAGCTTCGAGGTCAGCGGCACCGTCACGTCGGTGCTCGTCGCCGCGGGCCAGGTGGTCACCGCGGGCCAGCCGCTCGCGACCGTCGACACCCTCACCCTCAACGCCGACCTGCTCGAGGCCAAGGCGTCGCTCGCGAAGGCCGAGGCCAAGCTGTCCGACGCGGAGGACGACGACGACGGCACCACCACGTCCGACGCGCAGATCGCCGCGGCGAAGGCGCAGGTGGACGTCGCGCAGGCAGGCGTCGACACCGCGCAGGAGAACATGGACGACGCGACGCTCGTCGCGCCGGTGGCCGGGCTCCTCACGAGCGTGTCCCTCGAGGTCGGGCAGAGCGTCACCGGCTCGGGATCGTCGTCTGGCGTCGGCGCGGGCGCGGGCGGCATGAGCGGCGGCACGAGCTCGACAGCGTCAACCGCGCAGTTCGTCATCATCGGCACCGACTCGTGGGACGTCGACGTCACCGTCGACGAGACCGACGTCGCGCTCATCGCCGTGGGGAACCAGGTCGAGATGACCTCGGACGACATGACCGGGACCGTGTACGGGGTCGTGAGCGAGATCGGCCTGATCTCCACGAGCACGTCCGGCGTCGCGGCCTACCCCGTGGTCGTCACGGTGACCGGCGACCCCGACGACCTGCACGACGGCGTCTCGATGGACGTCTCGATCATCTACGAGCGCCGCACCGACGTGCTGACCGTGCCGAGCCTGGCCGTGACGACCGTCGACGGTGCGACAGTCGTGACCCAGCTCGACGCCGACGGCAACGAGGTCACCGTGCCCGTCGAGACGGGCGAGACCTCCGGCGACGTCATCGAGATCCTCTCGGGGATCGCCGAGGGTGACGAGGTCGTGCTGACCGTCTTCCAGGCGGGCGGCGGGAACGGCGACGACGGCTCCGACCAGACGCAGGACCGGCAGATGCCCGACGGGTTCCAGCCGCCCGACGGCTTCCAGATGCCGGAGGGCGGCCAGATGCCGGGCGGCGGGCAGATGGGCGGTGGCGGCAATGGCTGACCACCTCGACGAGACGCAGACCCTGCCGTTCGGGGCGCCGACGACGGCCGAGCGGGACGACGCACCCGTCATCGAGCTCGAGGGCGTCACCAAGACCTACCGCACCGGCAGCATCGAGTTCGAGGCCCTGCGGGGCATCGACCTGCGCATCGAGCAGGGCGAGTACGTGGCGATCATGGGACCGTCCGGATCGGGCAAGTCGACGCTCATGAACATCGTGGGCTGCCTCGACACCGTGACCCGCGGCGCGTACCGGCTCGCCGGTGAGGACGTCTCGGAGCTCGACGAGGTCGAGCTCGCGGAGATCCGCAACCGGCGCATCGGGTTCGTGTTCCAGCAGTTCCACCTCCTCGCGTCGCTCCAGGCCTGGCGCAACGTCGAGCTGCCGCTCATGTACCGCCAGGTCCCCGGGGCGCAGCGCAAGGAGCTGGCCGCGGCCGCGCTCGAACGCGTGGGGCTCGGCGACCGGCTGGCGAACAAGCCCGGTGAGCTCTCGGGCGGCCAGCAGCAGCGCGTCGCGGTCGCGCGCGCCCTCGTCGGCGAACCCGCGCTGCTGCTCGCGGACGAGCCCACCGGCAACCTCGACTCCACGTCGACCAACGACGTGCTCGGCCTGTTCGACGAGCTGCACGGGCAGGGGCGCACGATCGTGCTCATCACCCACGAGCTCGAGGTCGCCCGGCGGGCGCACCGCATCGTCTGGGTGCGTGACGGTCTCATCCACACTGACGAGGTGAACCCCCGGTGAGCTGGACCGAGACCCTGCGCACGGGCTGGGCCGCGGTCCGGGCGCACACCATGCGCTCGGCACTCACCGTGCTCGGGATCCTCATCGGCATCGCTGCAGTGATCCTCACGGTCGGGCTCGGGCTCGGGACGCAGCAGGACGTGAGCGCGCAGATCAGCTCGCTCGGGTCGAACCTGCTGATCGTCACGCCCGGCAGCAGCACCGACTCCGACGGGATGCGCGGGGGCTTCGGCTCGAGCGCGACGCTCACCCGTGCGGACGCCGAGGCGCTCGCGTCGAGCGTGAACACGCCCGACGTCGGCGCGGTCGCGGCCGAGAAGTCCACGTCGCTGGCCCTCGAGGCGAACGACACCAACTGGACGACGACGGTGACCGGGACGACCACGTCGTGGGCCGAGGTCCGCTCCCGGGAGGTCGCCGTCGGGGTGTTCTTCACCGACGAGGACGAGGCCAACCGTGCGCCGGTCGTGGTGCTCGGCTCGGAGACGGCCGAGGAGCTCTTCGGCACGACCCGGGTGGTGGGCCAGACGGTCACGATCTCGGACATCCAGCTGACTGTGGTCGGCGTGCTCGCCTCGGCCGGATCGAGCGGAGACGCCAACCTCGACGACCTCGCTGTCGTGCCCCTGTCGGTCGCGGCCGAGCAGCTCGTGGGCGGATCGTCGCGCAACGCGATCTCGACCATCTACGTGCAGGCCGCCTCGACCGACCAGCTCTCGGCCGCCTACCAGGAGGCCACGAACCTGCTGCTCAACCTGCACGGGATCACCGACGTGGACTCTGCGGACTTCACGATCGACTCGCAGGACTCGCTCGTGTCGACCGCGACAGCCGTCTACCGCACGCTCACGGTGCTGCTGACCGGCATCGCCGGCCTGTCGCTGCTCGTCGGGGGGATCGGCGTCATGAACATCATGCTCGTCTCGGTCACCGAGCGGACCCGCGAGATCGGGCTGCGCAAGGCCCTCGGCGCCCCGCCGTGGGCGATCCGGCGACAGTTCCTGGTCGAGGCCACGATCCTCGGCCTCGCCGGGGGGCTGATCGGTGCGCTGCTGGGCATCCTCGCCGCGCGCGGGCTGCCCGGGCTGCTCGACACGTCGATCGTGGTCTCGTACCCGGCGGTGGTCGGCTCGGTCGTCGTCGCGATGGTCATCGGCCTGGTCTTCGGCGTGTACCCGGCCACCCGCGCCGCCCGGCTCGCCCCGATCGACGCCCTGAGGTCCGAATGAGGACCCGCCCACGCACGACCCCTACCCGGTGCGCGCGCACCACCGTCCACGACCTCAGGAGATCCTCATGACCTCGACCCGTCCGCGCGCGCTCCTCGTCGCGCCGATCGTCCTCACCTTCCTGCTCGCCGGCTGCTCGGGCGACTCGGCCGGCACCGCCACCAGCGCGGCGGCGACCCCGGCGGGCGATCAGCCGCAGCAGGGTGCCGGTGGCATGCCGGGCGGCGGCATGCAGGGCGGCGGCGGGACGACCGGCGAGATCGCCTACGTCTCCGGGGCGCTCATGCAGGTGCAGGGCGACGACGGTCAGACCGCCGTGACCTGGACCGACGCGACCACCTTCAGCCGCATCGCGACCGGCTCGCTCGCGGACGTGGCGGTCGGATCGTGCGTCGTCGCGTTCACCGCGGGCGACCCGTCCGACGCGGTGACGAGCGTCGCGACGTCCGTGCAGGTCACCGCCGCGGTCGACGGGGAGTGCACGTCCGGCTTCGGCGGGATGGGCGGGATGGGCGGCGGCGCACCCGGCGGTGACGGGGCCGGGCGTCCGGACGGCGCGCCGACCGACATGCCGTCCGGGATGCCGACGGACATGCCCGGCGGCATGCCCACCGACGTGCCTTCGGGCATGCCGACCGGCGGGACGGGCGGGCAGGGTGCCCCGGGCGGCGGCTTCGGCGGTGCCACCAGCGGTCTCGTGACCGCGGTCGACGGCACGACGCTCACGCTCACGACCACCACGCAGGACGGCACCGCCGCCACGGCGACGGTCACGGTCGATGACGCGACCACCTACACGACCACGAGCGCCGCGGACAGCACCGCTGCGGTCGTCGGGCTGTGCGCGACAGCACGCGGCGAGGCCGACTCGAGCGGGCAGGTCGCGGCGACGTCGATCACGGTCTCCGACCCCGGCGACGACGGCTGCACGAGCGGCTTCGGCGGCATGATGGGCGGCGGTCCCGGCGGGCCCCGCGGCGACGACGGCCAGACCAGCACGAAGGGGTCCGGCGATGCGTGAGCCCCGACGTGCGCGACGTCCGCGCGGTCGCGTGGCCCGTGGGGCGTGGGGCGGTCGTCGGGCGGTCGCGATCTGGACGGCTGCGGCGATCGTCGTGGTCGGCGCGGGTGGCGGCGTCGCGCTGGCCGTCGGCGGCAGCGACTCGGGCCGGTACCGCACCGCGACAGCGGCCCTCGGCTCGGTCTCGCAGACCATCGACGCGGTCGGCACGGTCTCCTCCGCCGCGTCGTCCGCGGCGTCGTTCTCGACCGCAGGCACCGTCGCGAGCGTCGCGGTGGCGGTCGGCGACACCGTCACGGCGGGCCAGGTCCTCGCCTCGCTCGACCCGCAGTCGCTCCAGGACGCGATCGACGAGGCCGAGTCACAGCTCGCCGACGCGGAGCAGCAGCTCGAGGACGACCTCGACTCGCAGACCAGCTCCTCGTCCAGCTCCTCGTCCAGCTCGTCGGCCACGAGCACGTCGACGGCGAGCGCGGCCACGACGACGAGCACATCGGCATCGGTCTTCGCGAGTGCCACGACCGCGAGCACGTCGGTCGTGGCCACCGGCACCGGGTCGACGAGCGGGCCCACGCCCGCAGCGACGACCACCGCTGCCCCGAGCGCGGGCGTCCCCGGAACGGCCACGTCCGCGGCGGTCACGCAGGCCCAGGCCGCGGTGGTGGCGGCGCAGACGGCTCTGCTGACCCGGTACGACACGGCGTCGACCGCTCTCGCGACCAGCACCACAGCCGTGGGCACGTCCCAGGCGGCGTGCCGGGCCTTCCTCGCGGTGGTGGACGACGATCTCGCGGACGACGACACCGGCGGCACCGCCGGGACGGACCCGACCAGCTCGCCGACCGCGACGTCCGGTCCCACGGCGGCACCCAGCGCCGCACCCACCACGTCGAGCGACGCCACCTCGACCGACGCCGTCTCGATCGGCGTGACCGCGACGGACGCGGCGACGACGGGCACCAGCAGCACGACCGGCACCGCAGCCGTGGACGCCGTGACCCAGGCGCTCGCGGACTGCCAGGCGGCGATCACCGGGACGCTCGCGACCCAGACCGACGTCTCGACCGCGCAGTCCGCGCTGCTCCAGCGCGCGACCGAGCTCGACGACGCGGTGACCGCGCTGCGGGCCGCGGTCGCCGCTGACGCGGCGTCCGGCACCGGGGGCACCGGGGGCACCGGGGGCACGGGCGGCACGGGCGGCTCCGGGTCGACCGGCGGATCGACCGGGGGTTCGACAGGCAGTGGCGCGACGGGCAGCGGTTCGACCGGTAGTGGCACGACCGGCAGCGGCACGACGGGCAGCGCCGGAGGGACAGGCGGCACATCAGGCGCAGGATCGTCGGGCGCCGCGGCGGCGGGCACCGGATCCTCCGGGACGCCGGCCGGTGCGGGCGCGACGACGAGCGTGGCCTCGGCCGCGACGATCCTCGCGGACCGCGCGGCGATCGAGCTGGCGGAGGCGAACGTGACGCTCGCCCAGAGCAGGCTCGCGTTCGTCGACCTCACGAGCCCGATCGCCGGCACCGTCGCGGCCGTCGCGATCGCGGCGGGCGACACCGTCACCGCGTCGTCGACCACCGCCACGATCACAGTGATCGGCGCCACGGGGTACCTCGTGACCACCACGGTGCCGATCGGCTCGATCGACATCGTCGAGGTCGGCCAGGACGCGGACGTGCAGGTCGCGGCCACCGACCAGAAGCTGACGGCGACCGTCACGAGCATCGGGATCCTCGACGCGTCGAGCACCTCCACGCCCTCGTACACGGTCGCGCTCGCGGTCGACCCGACCGACGTGCAGCTCTACGACGGCTCGTCGGCGCAGGTGCGGATCACCGTCGCGGGCGGGGACGCGGTGCTCACGGTGCCGAGCTCGGCCGTGCACCTCGACGGCTCGACCGTCACGGTGCAGCGGCTCGAGGACGGCGTGGCCACGGATGTCGAGGTCGAGCGCGGAGCCGTGGGCGCCGAGCTCACCGAGATCGCCTCGGGCCTCGCGGAGGGCGACGAGGTCGTCCTCGCGGACCTGACGCAGCAGCTCGTCTCGGACGACGCGTCGAGCACCAGCACGGGCCTCTCGGGTCTGGGCGGATCGACCGACGAGCGGCCCGGAGCGGGCCAGGTGCCCGGCGGCGGGACGTTCCCGGGCGGTGCCCCTCCGGGCGGCGGAGCAGGGTTCGGTGTCCCGCCGGGAAGCTGACCTCCCGGACTCGTCGCCGGTCGGACCGTGAGCCGTGGTGGGCGCCCCCTCGTCCACCACGGCTCACAGGCGAGCCACAGGGGAGACCTGCGATCGGCTCAGGTCGAGCCGTGAGGATCGTGGTACGGCTCGGGGTGAGCGAGACCGCGAACAACGGGTGCCGCCCGGGCCGTCCGTACGCACGAGCCACGTGCAGGAAAGGAGACGGCATGGAGAACACGCAGAACCCGCAGGAGCCCCAGGACCCGCGCGAGCCGCAGAACGCTCCGCAGGCCGTCCCGGCCGCAGCGTCGCCCGCGGCCGCGCCTGCGTCGACACCCCCGCGGCGCTCGCACACGGTGCTGACCGTGCTGGCCTCGGCGGTGGCGGCCGTGGTGCTGTTCGCCGGCGGGGTGCTCGTGGGGCACGCCGCCGATCTGGGTGACGGCCCGCGCGACCCGGCAGGGATGAGTGGGGACCGGGTGCCGGGTGGCGAGCAGCGGCAGCATGGTCGCGACGGTGCCCCGGGCGCCGACGAGCGCGGTACCGCGCCCGCCCCGGAGGGCGACGCCACCCCCGATGAGCAGGCGACGCCCGACGACCAGGCGGCGCCCGACGACCAGGCGACGCAGGGCGATCGGTCCTCGCCGGACGACGGGTCGACCCGCGAGCGCCGGTCGGCGCCGGACAGCACCGACCGCGCGGACAGCCCGGAAGGCACCAGCACGTCGGGTGCCTCGGCCTGACCTGAGGAACCGAGGGTCCCTTGCACGGCGTCCGCCGCGGGGCCAGTGTTCGTCCTGTGACGGACCTGGACCCCGCGGCGGACGTCGCTGTGCAGACGACCGGGCTCCGGGTGGTCCGTGGTGGCAGACGGGGGACCGTCGCCCTCGACGGCGTGGACCTGACGGTCCCGGTCGGTGCGGTGGTCGGTGTGCTCGGCCCGAGCGGCAGCGGGAAGTCGACGCTGCTGCGCGCGGTGGTCGGCGTGCAGGTCGTCACGTCGGGCACGGTCGAGGTGCTGGGACGCCCGGCGGGCAGCCCCGACCTGCGACGACGCGTCGGGTACGTGACGCAGGCGCCCAGCGTGTACGGCGACCTCACGGTGACCGAGAACCTGCGGTACCTGGCCACGGTGGTCGGGGCGCCGGCCTCCGACGTGGGCCGGGTGCTGACCGAGGTGGACCTGACGGACTGTGCGTCCCGCCGCGTCGACACGCTCTCGGGCGGTCAGCGCTCGCGGGTGTCGCTCGCGGCCGCGCTGCTCGGCTCCCCGGAGCTGCTGGTGCTCGACGAGCCCACCGTCGGGCTCGACCCGGTGCTGCGGCGTGACCTGTGGGACCTGTTCGGCAGGCTGCGGGACCGGGGGACGACGCTGCTGGTGTCGAGCCACGTGATGGACGAGGCCACGCGGTGCGACCGCCTGCTGCTGCTGCGCGGGGGGCGCGTCGTGGCCGACGACTCCCTGCCGGGGCTGCTGGCGCGCACGGGTGCTCCGGATGCGGACCGGGCGTTCCTGGCTCTGGTCGAGAGGTCCGACGGCGAACCAGGAGGTGGCCTCCGATGAGCGTTCGCCTGACGGCGGCCACGGCGCGCCGCGTGCTGGCCCAGATCCGCCACGACCCGCGCACGGTGGCGCTGATCATGGTGCTGCCGTGCGTGCTGCTGTGGCTCGTCGCCTGGATGTTCGAGGGCACGGACGTGCTCGACCAGTTCGGGCCGCTGCTGCTCGGGCTGTTCCCGCTGATCGTGATGTTCCTGGTCACGAGCGTGGCGACGCTGCGCGAGCGGACGTCGGGCACGCTCGAACGGCTCATGGCGTCGCCGCTCGGCCGTGGTGACCTCGTGGCCGGCTACGCGCTGGCCTTCGGGCTGCTGGCCGTGGTGCAGGGGCTGGTGCTGACGGCCGTGACGGTGGGTCTGCTCGGCATGCAGGTCGCGGGGTCGCTGTGGGTCGTGGTGCTCGTGGCTGTGCTCGACGCGGTGCTCGGCTCGACGCTCGGGCTGGCGGCGTCGGCGGCGGCCCGCACCGAGTTCCAGGCCGTGCAGATGATGCCGCTCATCATCTTCCCCCAGCTCATCACGTGCGGTCTGCTGATGCCGCGCGACCAGATGCCCGCTGTGCTCGAGGCGATCTCGCGGGTGCTGCCGCTCACCTACGGCATCGACGCCCTCCAGCAGCTCGCCGCGGGGGCGACGTTCGTCGACGTGCGGGGCGACGTGCTGGTGATCGCGGGTTTCGTCGTGGCGGCGGTGGTCGTGGGTGCGACGACGCTGCGCCGTCGCACCGCATGAGAGCCGTCGCACCGCGTGAGAGCCGTCGCACCGCGTGAGGCGTGCGTGGACGTCGCTGTGCAGGTGGCTACGCTCGTCGGGTGGCACCGCCCGGTGCCGCGGTGCGGTGAGGAAGGCTGACGATGTCTGACGGGACGACGGACGAGGGCCGTCCGCAGGTGGCTGTGCTCGGCGGCGGGGTCATGGGCGAGACCGTCGTCTCGGCGCTGCTGCAGGCCGGGTGGTCGCCCGAGGACGTCGACGTGACCGAGCTCTACGCGGTGCGGGCCAACGAGCTCGCGGAGCGGTACGGCGTGCGGTCGTGCGACGCGAACGCCAAGGTCGCGAAGCGGGCCGACGTGCTGGTGATCGCGGTCAAGCCGAACGTGGTGGCCGACGTCCTGGCCGAGGTCTCGCCGTCGCTGCGCCCGGGCACGCTCGTGGTGAGCATCGCGGCGGGCCTGCCGATCAGCTTCTACGAGAGCAGGCTGCCCGAGGGCACGCCCGTCGTGCGGGTCATGCCGAACACCCCCGCCGTCGTCGGGCGCGGGGTCAGCGCGATCTCGCCCGGGACGCACGCCGACGCCGACCACCTGGCGCTCACGCGGCACATCCTCTCCGCGACGGGCGTCGTGGTCGAGGTGCCCGAGAAGGACCTCGACGCCGTCACGGCCATCTCGGGGTCGGGCCCGGCGTACGCGTTCTACCTGATCGACGCGATGGCCGAGGCGGGCGTGCTGCTCGGCCTGACGCGCGAGCTCGCGACGACCCTCGCGGTGGGCACGGTGCAGGGCGCGGCGACGCTCGCGCAGGAGCGCGGCGAGCACCCGGTGGTGCTGCGGGAGCGCGTGTCCTCACCGGGCGGCACGACGGTGGCCGCGGTGCGCGAGCTCGACGCGCACGGCGTGCGTGCCGGGATCGTCGCGGCGGCCGAGGCTGCGCGGGACCGTTCGCGCGAGCTCGGCGCCGAGTACGCGGGCTGAGCCCGGTGGGCAACGACGCGGGGAGCCGGCGCCCGCCGGCGATGAGCGACGTCGCTCAGGTCGCGGGCGTCTCGCACCAGACCGTCTCCCGCGTGCTCAACGACCACCCGAGCGTGCGCCCGGAGACGCGCGAGCGTGTCCTCGCGGCGATCGGCGAGCTCGGGTACCGGCGCAACAGCGCCGCGCGGGCGCTCGTGACGCGACGGTCGGGAACCATCGGCGTGGTGACGACAGGGTCGATGCTGTACGGGCCGACGAGCACGCTCGTGGGGCTCGAGGAGGCCGCGCGCGACGGCGGCTACTTCGTGAGCGTCGCGACGATCAGCCAGTTCGACGCGGGGACGATGCACCGCACGCTCGAGCACTTCATGGGGCAGGGCGTGGAGGGCATCGTCATCATCGCGCCGCAGGTCGAGGTGATGCGGGCGGTCGAGGACTTCGACGCGCCGGTGCCCGTGGTGATGATCAGCTCGGCGGCCCAGCCCGAGGCAGCGCACCTGCACACCGTCTCGGTCGACCAGCTGGACGGGGCGCGGCAGGCCACCCGGCACCTCATCGACGCGGGGCACTCCGAGGTGGTCCACGTCGCGGGGCCGTCCGACTGGTTCGACGCGCGCGACCGGCTCACGGGGTGGCGCGCCGAGTGTGCGGCGCGGGGTGTCGTGGCGCCGGCGCCGGTCGAGGCGGACTGGACGGCGGAGCGGGGCTACGCGGTGGGGCGGGCGATGGTCCGCGAGGGGGCGCCGTCGGCGGTCTTCGCGGCGAACGACCAGCTCGCACTCGGACTGCTGCGGGCGTTCTGGGAGGGTGGCCTGCGGGTCCCGGGTGACGTCGCCGTGGTGGGCTTCGACGACGCGACGGGGTCGGCGTACTTCATCCCGCCGCTCACGACCGTGCGCCAGGACTTCGTGGCGCTGGGGCGCCTGACGATGGAGGCGCTGACGGCGGCCCTCGAGGGTCGGCAGGTCACGCGGCACACGATCGCCGCGCAGCTCGTGGTCCGGTCCAGCTCGCGCGTCTGAGGGTTGCGGCCGGGGCGCGGGCGCGGTTGACGCGCGCCCCCATGTTAGCGTTAACATTGGTTCGGCCGCCGGCGTCCGCTGGTGGCCACGATGCCCGGCGGACGTCAGCGGCCTTCCAGTCGCAGACCATCGTTCCCAGGCGCCGAAGCCCGAGCGGACAAGGACGGACGACGATGGCGGTGGATCCCCAGCGAGCCCTCGTGGTGGGCGTGGACTACGGAACCCTCTCGGGCCGGGCGGTGGTCGTGCGGGTGAGCGACGGCGCCGAGCTCGGGACCGGTGTGCACGCGTACCCCCACGCGGTCATGGACCAGACCCTCACGGCAGGTCCCGCAGCCGAGGCCGGCCGCCCGGTGGCCCTGCCGCCCGAGTGGGCCCTGCAGGTCCCCGCCGACTACGTCGACGTGCTCAAGACGGCAGTGCCCGCCGCGATCGCGGCCGCGCAGGCCGAGCACGGCATCGACGTGAACGACGTGATCGGCATCGGCACCGACTTCACCGCGTGCACGATGGTCCCCACCACGGCCGACGGCACGCCGCTGTGCGAGCTGCCCGCGTTCGCGGACCGGCCGCACGCCTACGTCAAGCTGTGGAAGCACCACGCCGCGCAGTCGCACGCCGACCGCATCAACGCCCTCGCGCACGAGCGCGGCGAGTCCTGGATCAACCGCTACGGCGGTCTCATCTCGTCCGAGTGGGAGTTCGCCAAGGGGCTGCAGATCCTCGAGGAGGACCGCGAGGTCTACGACGCGATCGAGCACTGGGTCGAGGCCGCGGACTGGATCGTCTGGCAGCTGGGTGGTCGCTACGAGCGCAACGCCTGCACAGCGGGCTACAAGGGCATCTACCAGGACGGCCAGTACCCGAGCGAGGACTTCCTCGCCGCACTGAACCCCGACTTCGCGGGCTTCGTGGCCGACAAGGTCGAGCACCACATCGGCCAGCTCGGCGCGAGTGCGGGCCGCCTCACCGCCGAGGCCGCCGCCTGGACCGGGCTGCCCGAGGGCATCGCCGTGGCCGTGGGCAACGTCGACGCGCACGTCACGGCCCCCGCCGCGAACGCCGTCGAGCCCGGCCAGATGGTCGCGATCATGGGCACCTCGACGTGCCACGTCATGAACGGCGACGAGCTGCACGAGGTCCCGGGCATGTGCGGGGTCGTCGACGGCGGCATCGTCGACGGGCTGTGGGGCTACGAGGCCGGCCAGAGCGGCGTCGGCGACATCTTCGGCTGGTTCGTCGACAACGGCGTGCCGCCGGCCTACGTCTCGGCCGCTGCCGAGCGCGGGATCTCCGTGCACCAGCACCTCACCGAGCTCGCCGCCGAGCAGCAGATCGGCGAGCACGGGCTCGTCGCGCTCGACTGGCACTCGGGCAACCGCTCGGTGCTCGTCGACCACGAGCTCTCGGGCATCGTCGTCGGGCAGACGCTCGCGACCCGGCCCGAGGACACGTACCGCGCGCTGCTCGAGGCCACGGCCTTCGGCACCCGCACCATCGTCGAGGCGTTCACCACCTCGGGCGTCCCCGTCACCGAGCTCGTCGTCGCGGGCGGCCTGCTCAAGAACGCGCTGCTCATGCAGATCTACGCCGACGTGACGCGCCTGCCGCTCAGCACGATCGCCTCGGACCAGGGGCCCGCGCTCGGCTCCGCTATCCACGCGGCCGTCGCCGCCGGCGCGTACCCCGACGTGCGCACAGCCGCGAAGACCATGGGCAAGCGCACGGTCGCGGCGTACACGCCGATCGAGGAGAACGCGCAGCGCTACGACGCCCTGTTCGCCGAGTACACGCTGCTGCACGACTACTTCGGCCGCGGCGCGAACGAGGTCATGCACCGGCTCAAGGGCATCCGCCGCGAGGCACGTGCCGACCGTCTGGGGGCCGACGCGTGAGGGGGCTCGCAGGGTTCTCCGCCGAGGTCCAGGCCGAGGTCGCGCGCGTCCGTGAGGTCGTCGCGACCCTGCACGCCGAGCTGCCCCGCTGGGGGCTCGTGGTGTGGACCGCGGGCAACGTCTCCGAGCGCGTCGCCGGCGCGGACCTGTTCGTGATCAAGCCCTCGGGCGTGACGTACGACGAGCTGACGCCCGCGTCGATGGTCGTGTGCGACCTCGACGGGAACCTGGTGGACGGCGACCGCTCGCCGTCCTCCGACACCGCGGCGCACGCCTACGTCTACCGGAACATGCCCGAGGTCGGCGGCGTGGTGCACACGCACTCGACCTACGCCACGGCGTGGGCCGCGCGGGCGGAGCCGGTGCCGTGCGTGCTGACGATGATGGCCGACGAGTTCGGCGGGGACATCCCCATCGGGCCGTTCGCGCTGATCGGCGACGACTCGATCGGGCAGGGCATCGTCGAGACGCTCAAGGGCTCCCGCAGCCCGGCCGTGCTGATGCGCAACCACGGACCGTTCACGATCGGCAAGGACGCCAAGGCGGCGGTCAAGGCGGCCGTCATGGTCGAGGAGGTCGCCCGCACCGTGCACATCTCGCGCCAGCTCGGTGAGCCGCTGCCCATCGCGCCGGAGCACGTCGACTCGCTGTACGACCGGTACCAGAACGTCTACGGGCGCTGACGCCCGCACCCCAGCTCGACCCCGCACCACGAGACCCAGGAGCATCCGCATGAGCAAGCCGTACGCCGACCGCGAGGTCTGGTTCCTCACCGGCAGCCAGGACCTGTACGGCGAGGAGACGCTGCGCCAGGTCGCCGAGCAGTCGCAGGAGATCGCCCGGGCGCTCGACGCGTCCTCGGACGTGCCGGTGAACATCGTCTGGAAGCCCGTCCTGAAGGACTCGGCCTC
Source organism: Cellulomonas sp. P22 (assembly GCF_044392165.1). NCBI lineage: Bacteria > Bacillati > Actinomycetota > Actinomycetes > Micrococcales > Cellulomonadaceae > Cellulomonas > Cellulomonas sp. P22. Next base: position 217,905 of record NZ_JBISBW010000011.1, on the reverse strand, counting down.
GATCCGTCGCGCCGCGCTGGACGCGAACAGCGACGACAAGGTCATCGGCGTCATCGCGTGGATGCACACGTTCTCGCCCGCCAAGATGTGGATCGCGGGCCTGGACGCGCTGCGCACGCCGCTGCTGCACCTGCACACGCAGGCCAACGTCGAGCTGCCGTGGGACAGCATCGACATGGACTTCATGAACCTCAACCAGGCGGCGCACGGCGACCGCGAGTTCGGGTACATCCAGTCCCGCCTGGGCGTGGCCCGCAAGACCGTCGTGGGGCACCACTCGAACCCGGCCGTCGCGCAGTCGATCGGCACCTGGGTGCGGGCCGCCGCGGGCTGGGCCACGATGCACGACACCCGCCTGGCGCGGTTCGGCGACAACATGCGCAACGTCGCGGTCACCGAGGGCGACAAGACCGAGGCCGAGCTGCGGTTCGGCGTCTCGGTGAACACGTGGGCCGTCAACGAGCTCGTGGAGGCCGTCGACGCGGTCTCCGACGCGGACGTCGACGCGCTCGTGGCCGAGTACGAGGAGCTCTACGACGTCGTCCCCGAGCTGTGCAAGGGCGGCGAGCGCCACGAGTCGCTGCGCTACGGCGCACGTCAGGAGCTCGCGCTGCTGTCGTTCCTCGGCGAGCTGGGCGCCACGGCGTTCACCACGAACTTCGAGGACCTGGGCGCGCTGCGCCAGCTGCCCGGCCTGGCCGTGCAGCGCCTCATGGCGCAGGGCTACGGCTTCGGCGCCGAGGGGGACTGGAAGACGGCGCTGCTGGTCCGGGCCGCGAAGGTCATGGGCGAGGGGCTGCCCGGCGGCGCCTCCCTCATGGAGGACTACACCTACAACATGGTGCCCGGCGCGGAGAAGATCCTCGGCGCGCACATGCTCGAGATCTGCCCCACGCTGACCACGTCCAAGCCCAAGCTCGAGATCCACCCCCTGGGCATCGGCGGCAAGGAGGACCCGGTCCGTCTGGTCTTCGACACCGACCCGGGCAAGGGCGTCGTCGTGGCGCTGTCGGACATGCGCGACCGGTTCCGTCTCACCGCGAACGTGGTCGACGTCGTGGCCCCCGACGAGGAGCTGCCGAACCTTCCGGTCGCCCGCGCGGTGTGGGTGCCCGAGCCCGACTTCGCGACGTCGGCCGAGGCGTGGCTGACGGCCGGTGCCGCGCACCACACTGTGCTCACCACGGCCGTAGGCCTCGAGGTCTGGGAGGACTTCGCGGAGATCGCCCGCACCGAGCTGCTGGTGATCGACAAGGACACCACGCGGCGCGGCTTCAAGGACGCGATCCGCTGGAACGCGGCGTACTACCGGCTGGCGCAGGGGATCTGATGCCCTGAGCCGGGCGGTCCCACCGTTCGACAATTGAAGAATGCAGACGCCCCGGACCTCCTTGCGAGGCCCGGGCGTCTGTGCTGACCGACATTCTTTGTGACGTCGCGGGCCGTTATTGATCTGCAACCTGAGATCGCCCGCTCTTGGCTTGACGAAATGAATGCACCACCCGATGGTTGTGACGTGCTCAATGAAGAGCCGAATGCATCGGATGCAGGACCCCCCTGCACCGCGGGTCACGGGTAGGACGCCCGTCACCCACCGCACGACGGTCGGCCGCCACCGGCGTTCCGACAGGACGAGCCCCCGGTCAGACCGGGACGACCGGTCCCCCCGGTCAGCACGAAGGTCATCAGCACGTTCTCAAAGAGGAGACGGACATGAAGAACCTCAAGTTCGCGGCGGTCGGCGCAGCCCTCGCCCTCAGCCTGGCCGCGTGCTCGGGTGGCGGAGCGGGTGGCGAGACCACCGACGACGCCTCCGCGCCGGCCGACGACGGCGTCACGACCATCGGCGTCGCGATGCCGACCCAGACCTCCGAGCGCTGGATCGCCGACGGCGCGGCGGTCGAGAAGGGCCTCAAGGACGCCGGTTACGAGGTCAACCTGCAGTTCGGCAACGACGACATCCCGACCCAGCAGCAGCAGATCGACCAGATGATCACCCAGGGCGTCGACCTGCTCATCGTGGCGTCGATCGACGGCACCGCGCTGGCCAACCAGCTCGAGGCCGCAGCCAAGAAGAACATCCCGGTCATCGCCTACGACCGCCTGATCAACGGCACCGACAACGTCGACTTCTACGTGACGTTCGACAACTACAACGTGGGCGTCCAGCAGGCCACGTCGCTGCTGGTGGGCCTCGGCCTGCTCGCGGAGGACGGCAAGACGGCCGGCACCGCGACCGGCCCGTTCAACGTCGAGCTGTTCGCCGGGTCGCTCGACGACAACAACGCGAAGTTCTTCTGGGACGGTGCGATCGACACGCTCAAGCCCTACATGGACAAGGGCACGATCGTCGTGAAGTCGGGCCAGACGGACATCGAGAAGGCCGCCACGTTGCGCTGGCTCCAGGAGACCGCGCAGAAGCGCATGGAGGACCTGCTCACCTCCACGTACTCCGACGGCACCAAGGTCGACGGCGTGCTCTCGCCGTACGACGGAATCTCGCGCGGCATCATCACGGCGCTGCAGAACGCGGGCTACGGCCCGGGCATGGACGCCGGTCTGCCGATCGTGACCGGCCAGGACGCCGAGATCGCCTCGGTCAAGCTCATCAACGACGGCGTGCAGTTCGCGACGATCTTCAAGGACACGCGCAAGCTCGCCGCGCAGGCCGTGACCGCCGCGCAGTCCTTCCTCGACGGCGGGACCCCCGAGGCGAACGACACCGAGACGTACGACAACGGCAACAAGATCGTGCCGTCGTACCTCCTCGAGTCGGACATCGTCTACGCCGGCAACATCCAGAAGCTGCTCATCGACTCGGGCTACTGGAGCGAGGCGCAGGTCGCGAGCGGCCAGGCCTGACCAGGTCCTACCCGCAGGGCGGGGTCGCCGGCACGCACGTGCCGGCGATCCCGTCCCGCGAGGTCCCCAGCCCGCACGAGCAAGGACGGTCGAGGCCGCATGAGCGACCACATTCTTGAGATGCATTCCATCACCAAGACCTTTCCCGGGGTCAAGGCGCTGCAGGACGTCTCGCTGAACGTCAGGCGAGGTGAGATCCACGCGATCTGCGGTGAGAACGGAGCCGGGAAGTCCACCCTGATGAAGGTCCTGTCCGGGGTGCATCCCGCGGGCACCTACGACGGCGACATCGTGTTCGAGGGGGAGAAGGTCGAGTTCGGCTCGATCAACGACTCCGAGGACGAGGGGATCGTCATCATCCACCAGGAGCTGGCGCTCGTGCCGTTCCTGTCGGTCGCCGAGAACATCTTCCTGGGCAACGAGCACTCGTCGCGCGGGTTCATCGACTGGAACCGCGCCAACGCGGCGGCCGCTGAGCTGCTCGCGCGGGTGGGCCTCGACGAGAACCCCGTCACGCCCGTCGGTCAGCTCGGGGTCGGCAAGCAGCAGCTCGTGGAGATCGCGAAGGCGCTGTCGAAGCGCGTCAAGCTCCTCATCCTCGACGAGCCCACCGCAGCGCTGAACGACTCCGACTCGGAGCACCTGCTCGGGCTGCTGCGCCAGCTCCAGGAGCAGGGCATCACGTCGATCATGATCTCCCACAAGCTGGGCGAGATCGCCTCGATCGCGGACTCCACGACGATCATCCGGGACGGGCGCACGATCGAGACGCTCGACATGCGCGCGGGCGACGTCACGCAGGAACGGATCATCAAGGCCATGGTCGGGCGCGACCTCGACCAGCGCTTCCCCGACCACGTCTCGCACCCCGGCGAGGAGGTGCTCCGGATCGAGGACTGGACCGTGCACCACCCGACCCAGCCGGGCCGGATCGTGGTCGACGGCGCCACGCTGTCGGTGCGGGCCGGCGAGATCGTGGGCATCGCCGGGCTCATGGGAGCGGGCCGCACCGAGCTGGCGATGAGCGTGTTCGGTCGCAGCTACGGCCGCAACATCACGGGACGCGTGTACCTGCGCGGCCAGGAGATCCGCACCCGCACCGTGAGCGAGGCCATCGGGCACGGCATCGCGTACGCGACCGAGGACCGCAAGAAGTACGGCCTCAACCTCATCGAGGACGTCCGCCGGAACATCTCGGCGGCGAGCCTCGAGAAGCTCTCGCAGGCCGGGTGGGTCAACGGCAACGAGGAGGTCAAGGTCGCCGAGGACTACCGCCGGTCGATGAACATCAAGACGCCCACGGTCATGGCCCTCGCGGGCAAGCTCTCGGGCGGCAACCAGCAGAAGGTCGTCCTCAGCAAGTGGATCCACACGGACCCGGACGTGCTGATCCTGGACGAGCCCACGCGCGGCATCGACGTCGGCGCCAAGTACGAGATCTACACGATCATCAACCGCCTCGCGGACGAGGGGAAGGCCGTCCTCGTCATCTCCTCCGAGCTGCCCGAGCTGCTCGGCATCTGCGACCGCATCTACACGCTCTCCGCAGGGCGCATCACCGGTGTGCTGCCCCGCGACGAGGCCACCCAGGAGAGCCTCATGGAGCTCATGACCAAGGAGAGGGACCAGGTCCGATGAACGCATTCGCATCCCTGCAGCAGATCTTCACGCGGAACCTGCGGCAGTCCGGCATCTTCGTCGCGTTCGCGGCCATCGTCGGCCTGTTCACGGTGCTCACCCACGGGGTGCTGCTCAGCCCGGGCAACCTCACCAACATCGTCCTGCAGTACTCGTACATCCTGATCCTCGCGATCGGCATGGTCATCGTCATCATCGGCGGCCACATCGACCTCTCCGTGGGGTCGGTCGTCGCGCTCACAGGCGCCGTCTCCGCGGTGCTCGTGATCCGCGAGGGCCAGCCGTGGTGGGTCGGCGTGCTCGCCGCGCTCGCCGTGGGCGTCGTCGTCGGTGCCTGGCAGGGCTTCTGGGTCGCGTACGTGGGCATCCCCGCGTTCATCGTGACGCTGGCCGGCATGCTGCTGTTCCGCGGCATGACGCTCCAGGTGCTCGACAACATCTCGCTGTCGCCGTTCCCCGACTCGTACAAGGTCATCGCGGGCGGGTTCCTCAACGGGTTCCTGGGCGGTCAGGGCTACGACGTGTTCACGCTCGTCGTAGCGGCCCTGGGGGTGGGCGGCTTCGCGTTCAGCGCCTACCGCTCGCGCCGCGCACGCATCGCCTACCAGCAGCTGGTCGAGAGCCTGCCGCTGTTCGTGCTCCGGCTCGTGGCCGTCGCCGCGGTCGTCATGGCGTTCGCCTACCAGCTCGCGCGCAGCCGTGGCCTGCCCGTCGTGCTGATCATCCTGGGCGTGCTGATCATGGTCTACAGCGTGGTGACGACCCGGACGGTCTTCGGTCGGCACGTCTACGCGATCGGCGGCAACCTCAGCGCTGCCCAGCTCTCGGGCGTGAAGGTCAAGCGCGTCAACTTCTGGATCATGACGAACATGGGCTTCATGGCCTCGGTGGCCGGCGTCGTGTACTCGTCGCGGTCCAACGGTGCACAGCCCGCGGCGGGCCAGATGTTCGAGCTCGACGCGATCGCGGCCGGCTTCATCGGCGGCGCCGCCGTGACGGGTGGCGTCGGCACCGTGGTCGGCGCCATGATCGGTGGTCTGGTCATGGCCGTCATGACCAACGGCATGCAGCTCATGGGGATCGACCAGTCGATCCAGCAGATGATCAAGGGCCTGGTGCTGCTCCTGGCCGTGGCCTTCGACGTCTACAACAAGCGCCGGGCCACCACCGCGTCGGACGACCGGACGGTCAAGGCGACTCCCAAGGTGGCGTCGACCGAGGGCGAGCCGGTGGTCGCCGGCCGCTGACGCACGCGGCCTGTGCAGGCCGGGACGACGGGGCGGGGTGCCGGGTCGGCACCCCGCCCCGTCATGTGCGCCGGGTCGGCTGTCGATCCGCGTGCCAGACGGCGGTGTAGCGCCAGAACAGGCCGCGTCGGACTCTGACTCCTGGCAGAGCAGCACGGAGCGCTTCCTTGATCTGCCGGTACGAGTCGGACGCCGGAGCGGTCGGTGCGGTCATGTTCTCGGGCTGCCCGGCGGCGCGTCGGGGATGCCGCACGAGGCCGACGATCGGGTTGAGCACGAGCGAGACGGTCGAGAGCAGGGTGTCGGTTCGCTCCTCCCGGTAGAGCCCGACGATCACCAGTCGTCCACCGGGGGCGACGGCAGCGCGGGCGGCGTCGAGCCCCTCGCTGAGCGGAAGATGGTGCAGCACGGCGACCATCGACACGAAGTCGTAGCGCTCCGCGTCGGCGGGGAACGTCCCGGTGACCACTGTCGCCGCGGGCATCGAGCTCACCGCCGAGACAGCACGTGCCGCGGTCGCAGGGGCCGCCTCGATTCCCACCACGCGCGGGAAGAGCAGCGCGAGGCGACGGAGCAGGTTCCCGGTGCCGCACCCGACATCGATCGCGCTGACGCCGCCCTCGCGACGCGCCCGCCTCGCATGACGCATCACCAACGCGGAGTACGCGTCGTTGTGCGACCAGGGGTGCGCCTGGTTCACCCGGTCGATCGCACTCAGCAGATCCGCTGTCATCCCGCCATCCAAGCAAGAGCGGCAGGCCGGCGGGCCTCCTTTCGGCCGCGGGCTCCCCGTGGACCTGCGCCGTTGCGGGTGTTACCGATCCGTTATCTCCTGATTGCCCCGGTTGAACAATGTGAGCGTTAACATTGAAACCGGGTCGAAGCGGACCCTCACCGGTGCGACTCAAGGAGGAGAAGCATGGTCAGCAGGAACACGCGGCGCGCCCTCGCGGCGGGCGCCGCAGCAGCCCTGGCCCTCGGGCTCACGGCCTGCGCCAACGACTCGGACTCCGGTTCGGGCTCGACCGAAGGCGGGGGCGGCGACGAGCAGATCGTGATGGGCTTCGCGCAGGTCGGTGCCGAGAGCGGGTGGCGCACCGCCAACACGACGTCGATCCAGGACGCCGCCGAGGAGGCAGGCATCGACCTGAAGTTCTCCGACGCGCAGCAGAAGCAGGAGAACCAGATCAAGGCCATCCGCTCCTACATCCAGCAGAAGGTCGACGTGATCGCCTTCTCGCCCGTGGTGGAGACCGGCTGGGACACGGTGCTCAAGGAGGCCCAGGACGCCGGCATCCCGGTGATCCTCACCGACCGTGCCGTCGACTCCGCGGACACGTCGCTGTACGTGACGTTCCTCGGCTCGGACTTCGTCGAGGAGGGCAAGAAGGCCGGGCAGTGGGTCGTCGACGAGTTCGGCTCCGAGCCCACGAACATCGTGGAGCTGCAGGGCACCACAGGTTCCGCCCCGGCCATCGACCGCAAGGAGGGGTTCGAGGAGGTGCTGGCGGGCAAGTCCAACTTCACGGTGATCGCCTCGCAGACCGGTGACTTCACGCGCGACGGCGGCAAGAAGGTCATGGAGGCGTTCCTGCAGCAGAACCCCGACATCGACCTGGTCTACGCGCACAACGACGACATGGGCCTGGGTGCGATCGAGGCGATCGAGGCCGCCGGCAAGGTGCCCGGCCAGGACATCAAGATCGTCACGGTCGACGCGGTCAAGGACGGGATGCAGGCCCTGGCCGACGGGAAGATCAACTTCATCGTCGAGTGCTCGCCGCTGCTCGGCCCGCAGCTGATGGAGATCACCCGGGCTGTGCTCGCGGGCGAGACCGTCGAGCCACGCATCATCACCGAGGAGACGACCTTCACCCAGGAGCAGGCCATCGAGGCGCTGCCCACGCGGCAGTACTGACCGCCATCCCGCGCGCCGCGGTGCGCGCGGCCTGGCAGGGCCCGTGCGGGCCCGACCGGATCCCCTCCGGCCGATCCCGCACGGGCTCGGTCGCGGTCGGCCCGGAGCCGCGGGGCTCGGACCGCCGCACGACGTGCGCACCGCGTCCCGCACGTCGCCGCATCCCGCGCAGCGCCAGCACCGTCGGCCTGCGCCCACCGGAAGGCACCGCCCATGGCTCACGCCACCCCGCCCGCAGCCACCACCCCCGGGCCGGCCGCGCCGCCGCCCGAGGTGCGGGTGCAGATGACCGGCATCACTGTCGAGTTCCCCGGCGTCCGGGCGCTGCACGACGTCGACCTCACCCTGTACGCGGGGGAGGTGCACGCCCTGCTCGGTGAGAACGGCGCCGGCAAGTCCACGTTGATCAAGGCGCTCACGGGCGTGCGCCCACCGGATGCGGGCGAGATCCGCGTCGGCGGCCAGGTCGTGGCCATCCACGGCCCCGCGCAGGCGCAGGACCTGGGCATCAGCACCGTGTACCAGGAGGTCAACCTCTGCCCCAACCTGTCGGTGGCGGAGAACATCATGCTGGGCCGCGAGCCGCGCCGAGGGCCGGGCATCGACTGGCGCGGCATGCGGCGCCAGGCCGCGGAGGTGCTGGGCCGCCTGAACGTGGACATCGACCCGGCGTCCCCGCTGTCGGCGCACTCGATCGCGGTGCAGCAGCTCGTGGCCATCGCGCGCGCGATGCAGGTGGACGCCCAGGTGCTCATCCTCGACGAGCCCACGTCGAGCCTCGACGCCGACGAGGTCGCCGAGCTGTTCCGGGTGATGCGCGGGCTGCGCGAGGACGGCGTCGCGATCCTGTTCGTCACGCACTTCCTCGAGCAGGTCGACGAGATCGCCGATCGCCTCACAGTGCTCCGCAACGGGGCCCGGGTGGGGGAGCGGCGCACGGGCGAGATGACCCGGCTCGAGCTGGTGTCGCTGATGATCGGGCGGGAGCTCGCGGTCCTCGAGGACATCGCGCTGGACACCGAGACCCGCGACGAGGCCGGGGCACAGGGCGGCTCGGACGCCGGGCCGCAGCCGTTCGTGCGGGCGATCGGGCTGGGCAGGCGGGGGTCGATCGAGCCCTTCGACCTGGACGTCTACCCCGGTGAGGTCGTCGGGCTGGCGGGCCTGCTGGGGTCGGGCCGCAGCGAGCTGGCGCGCCTGCTGTTCGGCGCGGACCACGCGGACGCCGGCACGCTCGAGGTCGAGGGCACCCCGGTGCGGCTGCGCACGCCGCGCAACGCCATCGTCGAGCGCATCGCGTTCTCCTCCGAGAACCGCAAGACCGAGGGACTCGTGGAGGACCTCACCGTGCGGGAGAACATCGTGCTGGGGCTGCAGGCCGCGCGGGGGTGGGCCCGGCGGGTCCCGCAGCGCAAGCAGGACGAGCTGACGGCGCACTACATCGAGGCGCTCGGCATCCGGCCCGCCAACCCGGAGGCGCTCGTGCGGAACCTCTCGGGCGGCAACCAGCAGAAGGTGCTGCTGGCGCGGTGGCTCGCCACGGCGCCCCGGCTGCTGATCCTCGACGAACCCACCCGCGGCATCGACGTGGGCGCCAAGGCCGAGATCCAGAAGCTGGTGCAGGAGCTCGCGGCGCAGGGGATGGCTGTCGTGTTCATCTCGGCCGAGCTGGACGAGGTGCTGCGCCTGAGCCACCGCATCGCGGTGCTGCGCGACCGCCGCAAGGTCGCAGAGATCGCCAACGGTCCGGACGTCACAGCGCGTGACGTCCTCGAGCTCATCGCGAGCGGAGGGCAGGAGTGATGCGCAGGCTCGTCCGGTCGAGCGTGTTCTGGCCGCTGGTGGCCCTGGTGCTGCTCCTGGCGGTGAACGTGGCGGCGCGGCCCGGGTTCCTCGGGGTCCGCATGCAGGACGGGCACCTGTACGGGTCGATGATCGACATCCTGCGCAACACCTCGCCGATCCTGCTGGTGGCGATCGGCATGACGCTGGTCATCGCGACGCGCGGCATCGACCTGTCGGTGGGGGCGCTGGTCGCCATCGCGGGTGCCGTGGCCTGCACGCAGATCGCCGCGTCGCCCACGCCGGGCTCGGCGTCGACCGTGCTGATCGCCGTCGGCACCGCGGTGCTGGTGTGCCTCGTGCTCGGCGCCTGGAACGGGTTCCTGGTGGCGGTGGTGGGCATCCAGCCGATCATCGCGACGCTGATCCTGATGACGGCCGGGCGGGGCATCGCCATGCTCGTCACCGGCGGGCAGATCACCACGGTGAACAGCCCGCTGTACAAGTCGATCGGCGCCGGGTACCTGCTGACCCTGCCGGTGTCCGCGATCATCGCGGGCGTGGTGCTGGGCGCGACGGCCCTGCTGACCCGGCGCACCGCGCTCGGCACCCTCGTCGAGTCCGTCGGCATCAACCCCGAGGCCAGCCGCCTCGCCGGGGTCCGCGCGCGCAGCATCATCTGGACCGTCTACGTGTTCAGCGCCCTGTGCGCGGCGATCGCCGGGATCCTGATCAGCTCGAACGTCACGGCTGCCGACGCGAACAACAACGGCCTGTGGATCGAGCTCGACGCGATCCTCGCTGTGGTCATCGGCGGGACGTCGCTCATGGGCGGCAAGTTCTCGCTCACCGGCACGCTGATCGGGGCGTTCATCATCGAGACGTTGCGCATCACCGTCATCTCGTTGGGCATCGCCCCGGAGGTCACGCTCGTGTTCAAGGCCGTGGTGGTGATCCTGGTCTGCCTGCTGCAGTCGCCGGTCGTCCAGCGCAGGTTCCGGGCCCGGCGCAGAGCCGTGGCCCAGGAGCACGGCGAGGCCGTCGAGGTCGTGGCGTGATGGCCGCGACCGAGGTGCAGACCGGGGCCCAGACCCGCACGGCCCGCACCAGGGGGACGTCCCCGCTGGCCCGCTACGGGTCGGTGCTCGCGACGCTCGTGACCCTGGTGCTCGTGTTCGTCATCGGCTCCACCCGGTACACCGGGTTCCTGGACAGCCAGACGATCCTCAACCTGTTCATCGACAACGCGTTCCTCATCGTGCTCGCTGTCGGCATGACGTTCGTGATCCTCACCGGCGGCATCGACCTGTCCGTGGGTGCGGTCATGGCGCTGTCCACGATGGTCACCGCGCGGCTGCTGATCGCGGGGTGGGCGCCCGGGCCGGTGATCGCCGCGGTGCTGGTGCTGGGCTGCGTGTTCGGGCTCGGCGTGGGCCTGTTCATCCGGGTGTTCGAGGTGCAGCCGTTCATCGCCACCCTGGCCGCCATGTTCCTGGCCCGCGGGCTGTGCTTCGTGGTCAGCCCCAGCTCGCTGTCCATCACCGACCCGTTCTTCGTGGACCTGTCGCAGAGCCGCATCCGGCTGTGGCCCACCGGCACGGCGTTCGACGGTCGCACGCTGTACGCGTTCATCTCCCCGAGCGTCATCGTGGCGCTGGTGATCGTCGCGGTGGCGATGTGGCTGCTGCACGGCACGCGGTTCGGCCGCACCGTGTACGCGATCGGCGGGAACCAGGGCTCGGCCGAGCTGATGGGGCTGCCCGTCGCCCGCACCCAGGTGCTGGTCTACGTGGTCAGCGGGGCCTGCTCGGCGATCGGCGGGCTGCTGTTCGCGATGTACTCGCTCTCCGGCTACGCGCTCACCGGCGTAGGGGTCGAGCTGGACGCGATCTCGGCGGTGGTGATCGGCGGGACGCTGCTCACCGGGGGCTCGGGGTTCGTGATCGGCTCGCTGCTGGGCGTGCTGGTGCTCGGCACCATCCAGACGATCATCAGCTTCGAGGGGACCCTCAGCTCGTGGTGGACCAAGATCGTGATCGGCGCGCTGCTGCTGGTCTTCGTCGTCCTCCAGCGGCTCCTGATCATCCGACGCCGCACGTGACCCGTCGCACGTAGCCCGCCGCGCGCGCCACGCGGGTCGGGGAGGCGTCCCAGGTGTGGCCTGCGGCGTCGTCGCTAGGCTCTGGGTGTGACCGACCCCTCTCGCCGCAGGCCGCCAGTCATCGCCGACGTCGCCCGGGTGGCCGGCGTCTCGGTGCCGACCGTCTCACGCGTGCTCACCGGCTCGACGCCCGTGAGCGAGGAGAAGCGTGCGCTGGTCCACGCCGCGATCGAGAAGCTGGGGTACCGCCCGAACGCCGCCGCGCGCGCGCTCGTGAGCGGGCGGCACTCGATGATCTCGGTGCTCGCGGGCAACACCACGCGGTACGGGTACGCGGCGACGCTCCAGGGGGTCGAGGAGGCGGCGCGTGCCGCCGGGTACCTCGTGGTCATCACCGTGGTCGAGTCGGACGAGCCCGACGTGGTCGACTCCGCGGTGGGTCTGGTGCTGGGGCAGGCGGTCGCGGGGGCGGTGGTCCTCGAGTTCGACGCGGCGGGGATCGCCGCGGCGCGGGCCGTGCCGGGCTCGGTGCCCGTGGTCACGGTCTCGGCGACACGGCCGGGCACCCACGCGCGCCCGCACGCCGAGCTCGACGACCGGTGCGCCGCCGCGGAGGCTGTCGACTACCTGCTGGGTCTGGGCCACCGCACCGTGCACCACGTGTCGATCCCGTCGACAGGCCCCGAGGTGGGGCGCACGCTCGGCTGGCGTGATGCGCTGGTCGCCGCGGGGGCTCCGGTGACCGAGCCGATGGCGCCGGGCTGGCACCCGTCGGCAGGGTACGACGCGGGGGTCCACCTGGCGCGTGACCCGGAGGTCACGGCTGTGCTCGCGGGCAACGACCAGCTCGCGATCGGGCTGATGCGGGCGTTCATGGACGCGGGCCGTTCGGTGCCCGAGGACGTGAGCGTGGTCGGCTTCGACGACGAGCCGTTCGCGGAGATGTGGTCGCCCGCGCTGACGACGGTGCGTCAGGACTTCGTGGGTCTGGGGCACCGGGCCTTCGCGCTGCTCGACGAGCAGCTGCGCACGGGCACGTCGGAGGCGCGCTCGACCGCCGTCCCACGCCTCGTGGTGCGGGGCAGCGCGGCACCACCGCCGCAGGCCTGAGAGCGCGTCCACCTGGCGAACACCCCCGGGGGTGCGCTGCCGCATGTCGTCGCCGATCGGGAGGGCCTCTGTGCCGAGAAGCATGAAAGCGTTATCAAGACGTTGTACCGAGGGCTTGCGCCCCGGTCTGATCAACGCTTTCATGAGGACGGGTCGCACCGCAGCGACCCGCTCGACGAAGAGGAGCTCGGCCCTGATGAACCGGACCATGCTGCACTGGGGTACTGGCGTCCTGGACGTCGTGCTCGTCTCCGACGACGACGCGCCCGTGCGCCTCGCGCGTCTCGAGCCCGGCAGCGGGACCGACGCCGAACCCACGCTCGTCCCGGCGCAGCCGCTCGTCGAGGTCTTCGCGCTCGGGCACGGTCACGCACACGCGAACCTCCGCCACACGGCGTCCGCGATCGGTGAGCGCCTGCGCTACGTGACCCACTCGACCGTCCGCGAGGCCGGCTGGCAGCGCCTCGACGTCGAGCAGGTCGACCCCCTGACCGGGCTCCGCGTGCGCTCGACGCTGCGCGCCCCCGACGGCGTGGCCGCGGTGCAGGCCTGGACCGAGGTGGTCAACGAGGGGACGGCGCCGGTCGTGCTGCTCGCGGTCACCTCGTTCGCCACCGGTGCGTTCAGCGCCGACGGCGACCGCATCGACGACGTCGACCTCCTGACCGCCTACGGCGACTGGCTCGGCGAGAGCCGCTGGGAGCGGGTGCCCGTGCGCAGCCAGCGCGGCCTCGTCCAGCTGGCCCTGCCCTCGCACCAGAACCAGGACGCCCGCGGCGCGCTCGCGGTCACGAGCCGCAGCACGTGGTCGTCGGGCGAGCGGATCCCCACGGGGGTGCTCGAGAACCGCGCGACCGGCTCCGCGTGGGCGTGGCAGGTCGAGCACAACGGCGCCTGGCACGCCGAGCTCGGCGAGCGCCTGCGCGACAGCTCGGGAGAGCTCGCGTTCCTGCTCATGGGCCCGTGCGACACCGAGCACCAGTGGACCCAGCCGCTCGCCCCGGGCGAGTCGTTCACCACGGTGCCCGTCTCGGTCGCGGTCGGCACCGGCTGGCAGGGCGCCCTCCAGGTCCTCACCCAGCACCGTCGTGCGCTGCGCGCCGAGCGCCCGCAGCCGGCGGGCCTGCCGGTGATCTTCAACGACTACATGAACACGCTCATGGGCGACCCGACCACCGCGAAGCTGCTGCCGCTCATCGACGCGGCCGCTGCGGCCGGCGCGGAGTACTTCTGCATCGACGCCGGCTGGTACGACGACTCGCTCGAGGACTGGTGGGACAGCGTCGGGGAGTGGAAGCCCTCGACCGTGCGCTTCCCCGGCGGCGGGCTGGGTGCCGTGATCGACCACATCCGCGCCGCGGGCATGGTCCCCGGGCTCTGGCTCGAGCCCGAGGTCATGGGCGTGCGCAGCCCCATGGTCGACCGGCTGCCCGAGTCGGCGTTCCTGCAGCGCGACGGCCACCGCGTCGTCGAGCACTCGCGGTTCCACCTCGACCTGCGCAGCCCCGAGGTGCGTGCGCACCTCGACCAGGTCGTCGACGGCCTGGTGCGGGACTTCGGCATCGGCTACTTCAAGCTCGACTACAACATCACCGCAGGTCCGGGCACCGACCTCGACGCCCCGAGCGTCGGCGCCGGTCTGCTCGCGCACAACCGGGCGCACCTGACCTGGCTCGAGGGCGTGCTCGAGCGCCACCCCGGGCTCGTGATCGAGAACTGCGCATCGGGCGCCCAGCGCATGGACTACGCGATGCTCACCCGCCTGCACCTGCAGTCGACCACGGACCAGCAGGAGGCGCTGCTGTACCCGCCCGTCGCCGCCGCGGCCCCCGCGTCGCTGCTGCCCGAGCAGGCCGGCAACTGGGCCTACCCGCAGACCGAGATGAGCGACGAGGAGATCACCTTCACGCTCGTGACCGGCATGCTCGGCCGGCTCTACCTCTCCGGGCGCCTCGACCTCATGACCGGCGCGCAGCTCGCGCTCGTGCAGGAGGCCGTGCGCACGCACCAGGAGATCCGCGACGACCTCGCCCGCTCGCTGCCCGTGTGGCCCCTGGGGCTGCCCGTGTGGGACGCGCCCGAGGTGGCTCTCGCCCTCGCGACCGACGAGGTCACGTACCTCACGGTGTGGGCGCGCGGCGAGGACGCGACCGAGATCGCGCTCCCGCTCGCGCACCTCGCGGGCCGCGACGTCGAGGTCGAGACGTTGTTCCCCCGGGCCAGCACCTGGACCACGCGCTGGTCGCGCGAGGACGGCGTGCTGCACGTGACGCCGAGCGCCGCACCCACCGCGCGGGTCCTGCGGGTCCGCCACTCCTGACCCCCGCGCCGTCCCCTGCGACGGCGCGGCGCACCACACACAGCCAGGGCTGGCACCGTCTGGGCAGCCGGCCCGAGATCGAGGAGCTTCGATGAAGAAGTTGATGATGACGACCGCGACGCTGGTCGCCGCAGGGCTGCTGGTGGCCGGTTGCAGCGACCCCGGCGCCGGTACCTCGGCAGGCTCCGGCGAGCCCGCCACGTGGCCCGAGGCCACCGCGTCGCTCGAGGGCGTGCAGCTGACGTTCTGGGCCGCCCAGGCCAGCAACACGATCCCCGAGGGCGTCATCGACGCGTTCGAGGCGGCCACCGGCGCCGAGGTCGAGCTCGTCACGATCCCGGACCCCTACGAGAACGGCATCCAGACCAAGGTCGCCACGGGTGACAAGCCCGACCTGGCGTTCTGGCAGCCGACCTCCTCGATGCTCACGGCCATCAACGCCGCGAACAACCTCCAGGTGCTCGACGACGCGCCGTGGATCGAGGACATGGACCCCGCGCTGCAGGACCTGACGGGCATCCTCAACGGCACCCGCTACGCCGCGCTCGTCACGAGCCCCAGCGTCCAGGGCGTCTACTACAACAAGAAGGTCTTCGCCGACGCCGGCATCACCGAGCTGCCGACGAGCTTCGACGACATGGTCGCCAAGGCGCGCGTCATCAAGGAGACGACCGGGGTGACGCCGTTCTTCGAGGAGGGCAACACCGGCTGGTCGACCCAGTGGTGGCCGCAGGTCCTGCTCGCGGACGCCGCGGCTGACGGCTTCTACGACGACCTGAACGCCAACAAGGCGTCCTTCACCGACGACGTGGTCGTCGACGCGATCACCACGTTCAAGGACCTGATCGACGAGGGTCTGTTCAACTCGGACATCGTCACGGCGACGTTCGAGGACCAGGGCGACGCGCTGCTGAACGGCGACGCCGCGATGGCCGTGCAGATCAACGCGCTGTTCGGTCAGCTGCAGGCCAAGGCCGACACCGCCACGCTCGACGAGACGATCGGGTTCTTCCCGATCTCGCCCTCGGGCAACGTCGCGACCTCGCACCCTGACCAGTCCAACGCCGTCGTCGCGTTCAAGACCGGTGACGCCGCCCGTGAGGCCGCTGCCCGCCAGTTCCTCACGTTCTGGATGACGGAGTACTACCCGACGTTCATCGAGGAGCAGAACACCGTCTCGCTCTTCACGTCGATCGAGTCGCCGGCCTCGGTGCCGCAGGCCCTGCGCGACGTGCACGCGTCGCTGTCCGACTCGGTCGGCTCGATGCAGGCGCAGGCCGTGGCCAACCCCGACCTGTGGATGAACGTCGTCGACGTCATCAACGGCGTCAAGACCCCGGAGCAGGCGGCCGAGGCGACGCAGCAGCAGTTCGTCGAGCTCGCCAAGGCGTCGGGCATCGACGGCTTCTGACCCACGACGGACGATCCGCGTGACGGGACCGGACCCCAGGTCCGGCCCCGTCACCCGGGGTGAGGACTTCACGACATGGTGACCATGCAGGACGCGCAGGTCGAGCCCCCCCAGGCCCGACGGCGCCGACCCCAGGACGTTCCGCCGGCTGGGAGGAAGCCCCGGGGGACGCACCCGCTGTGGTTCCTCGTCCCCGCGTTCGCCGTCCTCGGGATCTTCTTCTTCGTCCCGACGATCTACAACTTCGTCTACGCGTTCACGAACTGGTCGAGCTTCAAGTCCGAGATCGCGTTCGTGGGCCTCGACAACTTCCGCGGCATGCTGACCAGCGGGACGCTGCTGTCCTCGCTGCGGATCACGCTGGTCTACGCGGTCCTCGTCGCCGTGTTCCAGAACGTGTTCGGGATGCTGCTCGCGCTGCTGCTCGAGAAGGACAACCGCCTCAACCGCATCGCCCGGGTGATGTTCTTCATCCCCGTGATCATGTCCGCGCTGGCCGTCGGGTACGTCTTCCAGGCGCTGCTCAAGACCGACGGGCCGCTCAACCAGGTGCTCGGCTTCTTCACCGGGTCCGACGTGAGCGTCGCTTGGCTGGGCAGCACGTCCTGGACCATCGTGGTCGTGGCCCTGATCCACGCCTGGAAGTGGATGGGGCTGTCGATGCTCGTCTACCTGGGCGGCCTCAAGACCATCAACGAGGACGTGCTCGAGGCGGCCCGGCTCGACGGTGCCGGCACCTGGACGACGTTCTGGAAGATCCGGTTCCCGCTGCTGGCCCCCGCGCTGACCTTCAACGTCGCCACCGCGCTGCTCGGGTCGATGAACGGCTTCGACATCGTGCAGGCGACCACCGGCGGTGGTCCCGCGCGCAGCACCGAGATCCTCAACATCTTCATCTTCCGCACCTTCGGCCAGGGCCTCTTCGCCCAGGCGACCACGATGAGCCTGGTGCTGTTCGTGGTGGTTGCGGTCCTCGCGTTCCCGGTGATCGGGATGCTCCGTCGACGGGAGAACGTGCTGTGAGCACTGTGAGCGTTTCGCGCAAGGGCACGTCGGGCCGCAGCCTGTGGTCGCGCGTGCAGCCCGCGGTCGTCGTTCTCCTGACGGCGTTCCTGCTCGGCCTGCCGCTGTGGATGATGGTCGTGACGGCCGGCAAGAGCCAGGCCGAGGCGCTGTCCCCGAGCCTGTCGCTGCCGAGCGACTGGCAGCTGTGGCAGAACGTGACCGAGATCTTCAGCCGCGGCAACATCACCGCCGGGTTCTTCGGCAGCCTGCTCGTCATGGTGCCGTCGGTGCTCATCGTGCTGGTCCTCGGCTCGATGGCCGCGTGGGTCCTGGCGCGTCGGTCGAGCAAGGCCATGGCGGTGGCGTACGGCGCCGCGATCTCGGGTGTCGTCCTGCCGCCCGCCGTCGTCACGATCGTGCTGCTGCTGCGCCAGATCGGGCTCTCCGGCAGCGTGATCGGCATGATCTGCGTCTACGCGGGCATCTACATGTCGACGGTGATCTTCTTCGTCACGGGCTTCGTGCGGACCATCCCGGTCGAGCTCGAGGAGGCCGCCCGCGTGGACGGCGCCGGACCGGTCAAGATCTTCGCGCGGATCATCCTGCCGCTGCTCGTGCCGGTGCTCTCGACCGCGACCATCCTCATCTGCCTGTACGTGTGGAACGACGTGTTCTACGCGTTCTTCGTGCTCAGCGGGTCGCTCGACACCCTGCCGCTGAACCTCTACAGCGTGGCCAGCGCGGGTCTGTACCTCAACAACTGGCACCTGATCTTCGCGTACATCATCCTCATGAGCCTGCCGCTCCTGCTGGTCTTCATGTTCGCCCAGCGCAAGATCATCTCCGGCGTCACCTCCGGCGCAGTCAAGTAACCCACCCCCGAACGATTACCGAGATAGAGCCGTAGCGCCGAGATAGAGCCCCCCAGGGCTCTATCTCGGCGCTCGCGCTCTATCTCGGCGAACGGGGGTTAGGGGCGGGCGGCGAAGCGTTCCAGGAGGTCGGCGTGGCCGGAGACGATCAGGAGGTCGTTCGCGGAGATGCGGGTCGTGGGTTCCGCGTAGACGAACTCGCGGCCGGGGCTCTTGACCCCGATGACGGTCACGCCGTAGCGGTCACGGATCTTCGACTGCTCGATCGTGAAGCCCTGGGTCTCGCGCGGCGGACGCATCTTGACGATCGTGAAGCCGTCCTCGACCTCGATGTAGTCGAGCATCTTGCCCGACACGAGGTGCGCCACCCGGGCCCCCGCATCGGCCTCGGGCAGCACCACGTGGTGCGCGCCGATGCGCTGCAGGATGCGTGCGTGCTCGGACGAGATCGCCTTGGCCCAGATCTGCGGGGTGCCGAGGTCCACGAGGTTGCCCGTGATCAGCACGCTCGCCTCGAGGTACGAGCCGACGCCCACCACCGCTGAGCCGAAGTCCTGCGCGCCCAGCTGCTCGAGCGCGTCGGGGTTGGCCGCGTCGGCCTCGACGAGCGGGATGCGCCCGGCCCACTGCGCGACGAGCTCGGGGTTGCGCTCGACCGCGAGCACGTCCTGCCCGAGCCGGTCGAGCGTCGTGGCGATCGCCGAGCCGAACCGGCCCAGCCCGATCACGAGCACGCCAGCGTTCTTCTTCGAGGCCTTGCCGCCCCGTCCGACGGGGGGCATCGACCCCGTGAGCTCGTTGTCAACCAATGATCGGCCTCTCTTCGGGGAACCGGATGACCCGACGACGGTTGCGCAGCGCGAGGGCTGCCGCGAGCGTCATCGTGCCCGTCCGGCCGATGAACATGAGCACGGTGAGGACGTACTTGCCCGCATCGGGCAGACGATGGGTGTTCCCGGTCGACAGGCCGCACGTGGCGAAGGCGGAGATCACCTCGAACAGCACCTCGTCCAGCTTCCAGTCTGTGATCTGGAGCAGCACGAGGCTCGCCACGAGCACGAGCGTCGCGCTCACGAGCGACACGGCGATCGCGACCTGCAGCGCGGCGCGGGGGATGCGGCGCCCGAACGCCTCGACGTCCGCGTCACCGCGCGCCTCGGCGACGATCGCGAGCAGCATGACCGCGAGCGTCGTGACCTTGATCCCGCCCGCGGTCGACGCCGAGCCGCCCCCGACGAACATCAACGCGTCGTCGAGCAGCCAGCTCGCCTGATGCATGTCGCCCACGGGGACCGTGGAGAAGCCGCCCGACCGGGGCATGATCCCCGCGAACAGGCCCGTGAGGACCTTGTCGCCGACGTCGAGCGGCCCGAACGTGAGCGGGTTGGTCCACTCGACGGCCGTGATGAGCAGGGCCCCCAGCCCGACGAGCAGCGCGCTCGTGGTGAGGGTCAGCTTGGCGTGCAGGTTCCACCGGCGAGGCTCACGCAGGTGCTTGCCCATGTCGAGCAGCACCGGGAAGCCCAGGGCGCCGATGAACACCCCGACCATGATCGGCGCGAGGATCCACCAGTCGGTCGCGTACGGCTGGAGGCCCTCGACGGTCGGGACGAAGCCCGCGTTGTTGAACGCCGAGATCGCGTAGAAGAGCGAGTGCCACGCGGCCTCGCCCCAGCCCTCGCGCAGCATGTGGAACCGGGGGAGCAGCACGAGCGCGATCGCGACCTCGAGCGCCGTCGACGTCACGATCACGGTGCGCACGAGCGAACCGACCTCGCCGAGCCGCGTGGTCTTGGTCTCCGAGGCGGTCAGCAGGCGCTGCGTCAGCCCGATGCGCCGCGACACGGCCAGGCCGAGGATCGAGGCGAGGGTCATGACGCCCAGGCCGCCGATCTTGATCGCGACAGCGATCGTCGCGATGCCGGCGCCCGACCAGTACGAGCCGGTCGGCACCGTCACGAGCCCGGTGACGCACACGGCCGACGTCGCGGTGAACAGCGCGTCCACGAACGGCGCCCGCTGGCCCGAGGCCGTGGCCCAGGGCGAGGACAGCAGCGCGGTGAACACGGCGACGACGCCCGCGAAGACGCCGATCGCGAGCCGCGCAGGCGACTGCCGGGCCAGGCGGTCGACGAGCTCACGGGCCGACCACATCGCCCTCGGGAGGCCCCGAGCCATCGCACCTCCCGTACGCGGACAAGCTTGTCGTGTCTCACTCTGGCACGCATGTGCCCCGCCGGAGGTTAGCGTGCTCCCATGGCGCCGGACGTGCAGGTCGTGTGGTCGCCCGCGCTGCTGGCCTACGACTTCGGCGACGGGCACCCGATGGCGCCGCTGCGCCTGGACCTCACCATGAGCCTCGCACGCGACCTGGGGCTGCTCGACGGGCCCGGGGTGCGGCTCGTGGGAGCCGAGCCGGTGACCGACGCCGTGCTCGAGACGGTCCACGAGCCCGCCTACGTGGCGGCGGTCCGCGCGGCCTCCGAGCGCGGCACGAGCGACCCCGACCGTGGCCTGGGCACCGCCGACGACCCGGTGTTCGCCGGCATGCACGAGGCCGCTGCGCGCGTCGTGGGGGGCAGCGTCGAGGGCGCCCTCGCGGTGTGGCGCGGCGAGGCCGAGCACGCCGTCAACCTCACGGGTGGCATGCACCACGCGATGCCGGGCGGGGCGTCGGGGTTCTGCGTGTACAACGACGCGGCGGTGGCGATCCGTGCGCTGCTCGACGAGGGCGCCGAGCGGGTCGCGTACGTCGACATCGACGCGCACCACGGGGACGGCGTGCAGCGGGTCTTCTGGGACGACCCGCGCGTGCTGACGCTCTCGGTGCACGAGAGCGGCCACTCGCTGTTCCCCGGCACGGGTCACCCGCGCGAGACGGGCGGCCCCGGTGCCGAGGGCTCCGCGGTCAACGTCGCGCTGCCCGCGCACACGGGCGACGCGGGGTGGCTGCGGGCCATCGACGCGGTCGTGCCTGCCGTGCTGCGGGCGTTCGCCCCCGACGTCGTGGTGAGCCAGCACGGGTGCGACGCGCACGTCGAGGACCCCATCACGAACCTGAGCGTGAGCATCGACGCCGAGCGCGTCGCGGCGCAGTGGCTGCACGAGCTCGCGCACGAGGTCGCGGGCGGTCGCTGGCTCGCGCTGGGCGGCGGCGGGTACGCGGTCGTGGACGTCGTGCCCCGCGCCTGGTCGCACGTGATCGCGGTCGCGACGCACCGGCCGGTCGACCCGGCGACGCGCACCCCCGAGTCCTGGCACGCGGAGGTCGTGGCGCGCTACGGCCGGCGCGGCCCGGCGCGGATGACCGACGGCGCGGACGCGGCGTTCCGCCCGTGGGGCGCGGGCTACGACCCGGCCGACGACGTGGACCGTGCCGTGCGGGCGACGCGGGCGGCGGTGTTCCCGCTGCTCGGGCTCGATCCGGAGAACGACTGACCGGAGCGCTGCTGACCAGGGGTGATTCCGGGCCGTTCCGCTTTCCCGGGTCAAGGTCAGGGCCTAGGGTGGACCAGCGGCCTGGGTCAACGGTCGCCGACGTCGGCCCGGAGGCCGACCAGGCCGGAAGAGCGACGGATGCCGAGCGATCAACCCTCACGTGTGCGGTTCCTGACCGTCGCGGAGGTCGCCGACGTCATGCGGGTCTCGAAGATGACCGTCTACCGGCTGCTGCACTCGGGCGAGATGCCCGCGGTCCGGGTCGGCAGATCGTTCCGGGTGCCGCAGGATGCGCTCGACCACTACCTGCGCACGGCGGTCGTGGAGCGGGACCGGATGACCTCCTGACCCCCGCTGAGCCCGGCGCGTCGCGTTCAACCGCTCGGATCGCGTAATGTAAGGGCCGGACTTTCCCGTGCGTGGGCGTTCGACCGTGCCGCGCGTCGATCGACCACCACTTTGGCAGGGCGCCGAGGCGTCCGACCACCTGAAGTTAGTGAGGACCTATGGGCTCCGTCATCAAGAAGCGCCGCAAGCGGATGGCCAAGAAGAAGCACCGCAAGCTGCTGCGCAAGACGCGTCACCAGCGTCGCAACAAGAAGTGACCCCTCCGCTCCGGCGGTAGGTGTTCGATCTCGGGTCCGGCCTCAGCGCCGGGCCCGAGTCGTTTGTCGTGCGGTTCGCCGGGCGTGCAGCACGACGACGTGCTGCCGGCGGTGGGGACGGCGTCCACGAGGGTGGACCACGGGAGGACAGGCGCAGGTGGCGAGCTCGAGGCGGGCCGGGACCGCGACCATGCACGACGTCGCCGAGCTGGCGGGCGTGTCGATCAAGACGGTGTCGAACGTCGTCAACGGCTACCCGTACATCCGCCCCGCGACGCGCGCCAAGGTCGACATGGCCATCGCGGAGCTCGGCTACCAGGTCAACGTCGCCGCCCGGAACCTGCGCCGGGGCCGCACCGGGATGATCGGGCTGGCCGTCCCCGAGCTGAGCCTGCCGTACTTCGCCGAGCTCGCCGACTCGGTGATCCGTGCGGCCGAGACGGTCGGCCTGACCGTGCTCATCGAGCAGACCGGCGCAGTGCGCGCGCGCGAGCTCGAGGTGCTCTCCGGTCGACGGAGGCACCTGACCGACGGCCTGATCTTCTCCCCGCTGAGCCTGGGCCCCGAGGACACCGACGTGCTCGCTGTGGACTTCCCGATGGTGCTGCTCGGCGAGCGCATCTTCGGCGGACCGGCCGACCACGTCACCATGAACAACGTCGAGGCCGCACGCGCCGCGACCCAGCACCTCATCGACCTCGGGCGACGGCGCATCGCTGTGATCGGCGCGCACGAGGGCGAGGCGGTCGGCTCGTCCGCGCTGCGCATCCAGGGTTACCAGCAGGCCCTCGCGGCGGCCGGTCTGCCCCTCGACCCCGCGCTCGTGGGCGAGGCCGGGCCGTGGGACCGCGCGACGGGCGCCGAGGTCATGCACCGGATGCTCGACGCGGGCACCGAGCCCGACGCGGTCTTCGCGCTCAACGACGCACTGGCGCTCGGCGCCCTGCACGCGCTGCACGCGCGCCGCATCGCGGTGCCCGAGCAGATCGCCGTGGTCGGCTTCGACGACATCGACGAGGCGTCCTACTCCTGGCCCACGCTCACCACCGTCGCGCCCGGGCGTGAGGAGATCGCGCGCACCGCTGTCGACCTGCTCGTGGCGCGCATCGCGGACGGCGGCCGCGCGCGGCCCTTCGAGCGGGTCGTGGCCGACTACGCGATCGTGGTGCGCGAGTCGACCGGGGGGACCACGGCGCCCGACGGCACCCCGTGAGCAGCAGCCCCACGCCCACTCGCGGCTAGAGCGCGCGTTCGAGCACGAAGTCGTCCTCGAGGCGGGTGCCGACCAGGAAGTGCTTGGTGCCGACCCGCGCGAACCCGTGCCGTGCGTAGAAGGCCTGGGCCCGGGCGTTCTCCTGGTTGACCCCGAGCCACACCCCGCGGGCGCCGCGCGCGCGGCCCACGTCGAGCGAGGCAGCCATCAGGGCGGGGGCGATGCCGCGCCCGTGGTGGCCCGGCAGCACGTAGCACTTGGACAGCTCGATCGTGGGACGCAGCGTGATCGCCGCCCGGACGTCGTCGTCGGTCGGCTCACCGTCCACCAGCATGGTGTAGCCCACGGGCTCGCCGGGATCGGCGCCGGGGTCGGTCCCGTCGTCGGTCTCGTGCGCGACGAGCACCACGCGGGACGGGTCGCTCAGGTACGCGGCGAACCGCTCGGCCGAGAGCACGTCGCGGATGAAGGCCTGCTGCGACTCGTGGGTCGACCCCGGGGGGCACGCGAGCGGGAACGTGATCGCCGCGAGCCGGGCCAGCGCGGGGGCGTCGGCGGGCCGGGCGGTGCGGATCGAGACGGTCATGGCGTCGGTGCGGGCCGCGGGCTCAGGGCCGGCCGCCGCGCCGGATGGCCCGCACCACGAGGCTCGCGGCCCACACCACGCCCGCGAGGCTCGCGGCGTTGACCCCCCGGCGTGCGGCCCGTCGCCGCCCACGGAACTCGCGGATGGGCCAGCCGACCTCGCGCGCGTGGCGTCGCAGCCGCGCGTCGGGGTTGATCGCGCACGGGTTGCCGACCTGCGACAGGATCGGCACGTCGTGCGTCGAGTCGCCGTAGGCGTACGACTGCGACAGGTCGATCCCGTCGCGTGCGGCGATGGCCTGCACCGCGCTGGCCTTGGCCTTGCCGTGCAGCATGTCGCCGACCAGACGACCCGTGTAGAAGCCGTTCCGGTGCTCGGCGACGGTGCCGATCGCACCCGTGACCCCGAGCCGCCGGGCGAGGAGCTCGCCGATCTCGACGGGTGTCGCCGTCACGAGCCACACCTGGTGGCCCGCGGCGATGTGCTCGTCGAGCAGCTTCTGGGTTCCCGGGTAGATGCGCAGGCACAGCACCTCGTCGTACACGTCCTCGGCGATCGCGGCCACCTCGGCGACCGAGTGGCCCGCCATGATCTCGAGGCCGCGCTCGCGGACCTGGTCGATCTGCTTCTTGTTCTCGCCGAACATGAGGTAGCGCGACTGGTGCGCCGCGAAGGTGAGGATGTCCCACTTGCGGAAGAAGCCGCGTCGGTAGAGGCCCACCGCGAGGTGGAATGCGCTCGCGCCTCGGATGATCGTGTTGTCGACGTCGAAGAACGCCGCGACGCGCCCGCCCGCGGGCTGCGCGGCGGGTTCCGCGGGTTCCGGCGGCGTCTGGTCGGGCATCCGGACACTCTATCGACCACGCCTAGGGTGGGTCTGTGCCTGAGACGTATCCGCCGACCTCGCGTGTCGTGCTGTTCACCCGACCCGGCTGCCACCTGTGCGACGGCGCCCGTGACCTGGTGCGACGGGTGTGCGAACCTGCCGGGGTGGGGTGGGTCGAGGTCGACGTGGACGCCCCCGGTCCGGACGCCGGACCGCTGCGCGAGGAGTACGGCGAGCTGGTGCCCGTGGTCGAGGTCGACGGCGTGCGGCAGGGGTACTGGTACCTCGACGAGGAGCGGCTGCGTCGGGCGGTCGCGGCAGGTCCGCCGAGGTCCTAGGTGCCCCGCGCGCGGACCCCCTAGCCTGGCCGTCTCTTTCATCCAGGGGGACTGGTGGCGACACGGCGAGAGGGCGACCCGCGCGAGGACGCGCCGGGCACCGACCGGGACCCCGGCACGGGTCGGCCCGGACGGTCGGTGCCGGCGGCCACCGTCGGACGCCTCCCCGGGTACCTGCGGGCGCTCGCCGTGCTCACGGAGCGCGGTGTGGTCACGACGTCGTCGGGGGCGCTCGCGCAGGTCGCGGGGGTGAGCCCCGCACAGCTGCGCAAGGACCTGTCGTTCCTCGGTACGCACGGGCGGCGCGGCGTGGGCTACGACGTGGCGCACCTGAGCGCCGAGCTCGGCGCCGTGCTGGGGCTCACCCGGGAACGGCGCGTGGTCATCGTGGGGGTGGGCAACCTGGGGCGGGCGCTCGCGGGCTACCCCGGGTTCTCGGACCGCGGCTTCGTCGTCGCGGGGCTCGTGGACGCCGACCCTGCGGTGGTGGGCTCTCGCGTGGCGGGACTCGTGGTCGAGCCGCCGGACCGGCTCGCGGCGGTGGTGGAGGAGCAGGCCGCGACGATCGCTGTCATCGCGACGCCCGCTGACGCGGCGCAGGACGTGTGCGACAAGCTGGTCGCGGCGGGGGTGAGCGGCGTCCTGTCGTTCGCCCCGCGCGCGCTGCGGGTGCCCCCTGAGGTCGACCTGCGGGCTGTGGACCTGGGGTCGGAGCTGCAGATCCTCGCGTTCCACGACCGACGCCGGGCCGGCGAGGACGGCTGACGCGTCCGACCGGGGCCGCGGGGACGCCGGTGGGACGACGACGGGGACCGTGCGGCTCGCGCGCGGTCCCCGTCGGGTCGTGGTGGTGCAGGGTGCTCAGGCCTGGCGGATCGCCGAGACCTCGAGGTTCAGGACGACCTTGTCGGAGACGAGCACGCCACCGGCCTCGAGCGCGGCGTTCCAGGTCAGGCCGAACTCCTTGCGGGAGATCGTGGTCTGGGCGCTGAAGCCGGCGCGCAGGTTGCCGTACGCGTCGACGGCGGTGCCGTGGAACTCGGTCTCGAGCTCGACGGGGCGCGTCACGCCGTGCAGCGTCAGGTCGCCCGCGATGAGGAAGTCCTCGCCGTCGGCACGCACGCCGGTCGAGGTGAACGTCCACGAGCCGAAGGTCTCGACGTCGAAGAAGTCGGCCGTCTGGAGGTGCCCGTCGCGGCCCGCGTCGCCCGTGCTCACGGTCGAGGGGTCGAGCGTCGCGACGACCGAGCTCGCGGCGAGGTCGTCGCCCACGGTGAGCGTGCCGTCGGTGATCGCGACCGAGCCGCGGACCTTGGAGATGCCAGCGTGACGCACGGTGAACGAGGCCTCGCTGTGCGACGCGTCGATCGTCCAGGTCCCGGCGGTGAGGCCGGCGGGGAGGGAAGTGGTCGTGGTGCTCATGAGTGGCTCCTCATAGTTGAAAGGTCAACTGTTCGTTAGTTGAGAGTTCTACTACACTCGGACCAGAGCCGCAACCCCGCGTGACGACGATCTCGTCCCTCGGCCCCGCGGACGACCGAACGGAGACCCCATGACGCAGCAGACGCAGCCCGCACCCGCCCCCGCACCCCACGACGAGGTGCGCTGGCTCACGGTCGAGGAGCAGCACCAGTGGCGTGCGTTCCGCGACGGCAACGCGCTGCTCACCGAGGCCCTCGCCCGCGAGCTCGACGCCGACTCCGGCCTGTCGCTGGGGGAGTACGAGGTGCTGGTCCGGCTCTCCGAGGCCCCCGGCCGCACGCTGCGCATGTCCGAGCTGGCCGACGAGCTCGCGCACTCGCGCAGCCGCCTGACGCACACCATCCGCCGCATGGAGGCCGCCGGGCTCGTCGAGCGCACCGCGTGCAAGGAAGACGCCCGCGGCGTCAACGCGACCATGACCGAGGCCGGCTGGGAGCGCATCGTGGCGGCGGCCCCGGGCCACGTGCGGGCTGTGCGTGAGCACCTCGTCGACGTGCTCACCCCTGCGCAGCTGCGCGCCCTCGGCGAGGCCATGACCGCCGTCGCGGACGCGCTGCGCCAACCCGCCGCGGCACAGCACGCCTGACCGCGTACCGCAGGGTGTCAGGGGACACACTGGGACCGACCGGATCACCCGCCCGCGTTTGGGACACTGGTCCCATGGTCGCCACCACGGTCCACCTCATGCGGCACGGTGAGGTGCACAACCCGTCCGGAGTGCTGTACGGCCGACTCGAGGGCTTCCGGCTCTCCGAAAGGGGGCGCGCGATGGCCGACATGGTCGCCGCGTACCTCGCCGGGGAGTCCGGGGCGCCGCGTCGGGACGTCACCGTCGTCACCGCGTCGCCGCTCCAGCGCGCCCAGGAGACGGCCGGTCCGATAGCCGAGGCCTTCGGGCTGCCGATCGGCACCGACGCGAACCTCATCGAGGCCGAGAACCAGTTCGAGGGCATGACGTTCGGGGTCGGCGACGGCTCGCTGCGGCACCCGCGGCACTGGCCGCTGCTGCGCAACCCCTTCCGCCCCTCGTGGGGCGAGCCGTACCGGGTCCAGGTCGACCGGATGCTCGCGGCGGTCGACACCGCGCGCGAGGCCGCGCGCGGCCACGAGGCCGTGCTCGTGAGCCACCAGCTGCCCATCTGGGTCACGCGCTCTGCGCTCGAGAACCGCCGACTGTGGCACGACCCGCGCCGCCGCGAGTGCTCGGTCGCGTCCGTCACGAGCCTGCGCTTCGAGGACGACCGGCTCGTCGGGATCGACTACGCCGAGCCCGCCAGGTCCCTGCTGCCCGGCGTGTCCGGGGTGCCCGGAGCATGAGCGCCGTCCGCCGCCGTCGGCTCCCGCTCGCGGGCGCGCTCCTCGTGGCCGTGCTGGTCGCGGGCGGGTGCAGCGCGGGCGGCGACGGCGGCACCGGCACGGGCGGTGACGTCGTGGACCAGGGCTACCAGTCCGGCGACGGCTCGACCCGTACCTGGGCGGTGGCCGACCGTTCCGAGCCCGTCGAGCTCGCCGGCACCGACTTCACGGGCACCGCGCAGGACGTGGCCACGTGGCGCGGGGACGTCGTCGTGCTCAACACCTGGTACGCGGCGTGCCCGCCGTGCCGGGCCGAGGCCCCCGACCTCGCCGCGCTCGCGACCGACTACGCCGACCAGGGCGTGCACCTGCTCGGGATCAACGGCACCGACGACGCGGGCGCCGCGCAGGCGTTCGAGCGAACCTTCGAGATCCCCTACCCGAGCATCGCCGACGGCGACCGCACCGCGATCGCCGCGCTCCAGGCCGTCGTGCCCGTCAAGGCCGTGCCCACCACCGTCGTGCTCGACCGCGAGGGCCGCGTCGCCGCACGCATCCTCGGCACGGCCGACGCCTCGACCCTGCGGGCGCTCGTCGACGAGCTGCTCGCCGAGGGGCAGGCCGCGTAGCCATGGGCGCCGCAGCAGGGATGACGCTGGCCGCGGACGTGGGGGACGCGTTCGCCACGACCGCGTTCAGCGGGTCGCTGCTGCTCGCCGTGCCCGTGGCCGTCGTCGCGGGCTTCGTCGCGTTCGCCTCGCCGTGCGTGCTGCCGCTCGTGCCCGGCTACCTCGGCTACCTCGGCGGCATGTCGGGCGCGACGCTCGGTGCGGCACCCGGCGCCCCGCGCGTCGTGGACCTGGGCGGCGCACCCGTGGTGACGACGACGCACGCCGTGCCCGCGGTCGGCCGTGGGCGGCTGCTCGCAGGGGTGGGCCTGTTCGTCGCCGGGTTCACGTTCGTCTTCGTGGCCCTCGGCGTGCTCGCCGGTTCGGTCGGCGCCGTGCTGCAGGACGGCCAGGGCTGGCTCACGCGCGTGCTCGGCGTGGTCGTCGTGCTCATGGGCCTCGCGTTCATGGGCTTCGTCCCGTTCCTCCAGCAGGACACCCGCCCGCACCTGAGCCCCCGCGCCGGCCTGTGGGGCGCGCCCCTGCTGGGCCTCGTCTTCGGCCTGGGGTGGACGCCGTGCATCGGCCCCACGCTCGTGGCCATCACCGCGCTCTCGCTCGACGGCGGCTCGGCCGTGCGCGGCGGCGTGCTCTCGGTCGCGTTCTGCGTCGGCCTCGGGCTGCCGTTCCTGCTCATCGCGCTCGGCACGGCCCGCAGCCGCCGGGCGCTGGGCTTCCTGCGCCGGCACCGGCTCGCGGTCATGCGGGTGGGTGGCGGCCTGCTCGTGGTGCTCGGCATCGCGCTGGCCACGGGCCTGTGGGCCTCGTGGGCGAGCTGGCTCCAAGGCCTGCTGACAGGCTCCGACTTCTTCGTCCCGGTGGTGTGATGAGCGCGAACAAGCCGACGTACACGCCCGAGGGGCTCGACGACGCGTTCTCGAACGACCCCGACGCCCCGATCGGTGCGGCAGCCGTGGCGCTGCCCCGACTCGGCCTCGTGGGGTGGCTGCGCTGGACGTGGCGCCAGCTCACCAGCATGCGGGTCGCGCTGCTGCTGCTCATGCTGCTCGCGGTCGCGGCGGTGCCCGGCTCGGTGTTCCCGCAGCGGCCGCAGTCGCCGGAGGACGTCGCGCAGTACCTCCTCGACAACCCCGGCAGCGGGCCGTGGCTCGACCGGCTCGGGTTCTTCGACGTCTATGCCTCGGCGTGGTTCTCGGCGATCTACCTGCTGCTGTTCGTCTCGCTCGTCGGCTGCATCCTGCCGCGCGCCAAGGTGCACCTGCGGGCGCTGCGGGCCCGGCCGCCGCGCACGCCGCGCCGCTTCGACCGGTTCCCCGCGCAGGGTGCCGCGACGTCGGCCGCGAGCCCCGAGCAGGTCGTGCGCGCCGCCGAACGGGCACTGCGCGGTCGCGGGCCGCTGCGCACGTTCCGCACGGACGTCAGCGAGGAGCGCCCCGGGACGTGGACCCTGTCGGCCGAGCGCGGCTACCTGCGCGAGACCGGCAACCTCGTGTTCCACCTGGCGCTCGTCGGGCTGCTGATCGCTGTCGCGACCGGGCAGATGCTGCACTACCGCGGCCAGGTGATGCTCGTCGAGGGCGGCACGTTCGCCAACGCGCAGACCGACTACGACACGTTCGAGTCCGGCACCGCCTTCGACGCCGAGAGCCTCGTGCCGTTCCGGCTCACGCTCGACCGGTTCACGTCCCGCTTCGACGCCACCACGCTCCAGTCCCGCGACTTCCTCGCCGAGGTGACGGTCGCCGAGCCGGGCGCCGAGGCCGAGGACGCGACCATCAAGGTCAACCACCCGCTCACCGCGGGCGGCGCGAAGGTCTACCTGCAGGGCAACGGCTACGCGCCGCGCGTCGTCGTGCGTGACGGCGCGGGCGAGATCGCGTTCGAGGGCGCCGTGCCGTTCCTGCCGCAGGACACCGTGTACACCTCGCAGGGCGTCATCAAGGTGCCCGACGTCTCGGGCGGGCAGGACCAGATCGGCCTCGTGGGCTCGCTGCTGCCCACCGCGCAGCAGCTCACCGACACGGTGTGGCGCTCGACCGACCCGCAGCCGACCGACCCGCTGCTCGTGCTCGCGGTGTGGTCGGGCGACCTGGGTCTCGACGACGGGGTGCCGCAGAACGTCTACCAGCTCGACGACACCGGGATGGTCCAGGCCACCGACGACCAGGGCGTGCCCGTGACGCTCTACGTCCACCCGGGCGAGACCGTCGCGCTGCCCGACGGCCTGGGCACGCTGACGTTCGAGGACCTGCCGCGCTTCGTCGCGCTCGACCTCCGCTTCGACCCGGCCCTGCCGTACCTGCTCGTGTTCGCGCTGCTCGCGATCGCGGGCCTCGGCACGTCGCTGTTCACCCCCCGCCGCCGCGTGTGGGTCCGGGCCGCGGTGGACAGCGCAGACCCCGCCCGTACAGTGGTCACGGCCGCAGCCCTCGCCCGCAGCGACGACATCGGGCTCCAGGACGAGCTCGACCGCGTGCTCGCAGCGCTCCCCGCACCGCTCGACGGCACCACAGCACCCACCGCACCGGCACGCACCGCAGAAGAGGCCCAGAGATGACCGTCGCCGACCTCAGCACCCTCCTCGTGTGGGGTGCTGCGACCGCGCTCACCATCGCGTTCCTGGCGTACACGCTCGCGCTCGCCCGGCACGCCGAGATCTCCTCGCGCCGTGCCGCGGCTCAGCCAGCCACGGTCGCGGCAGGCGTCGGAGGTGGTTCCGCGTCCGGGGCCGTGCCCGACGACGAGGACGACCTGCCCAGCAGCGGCGGCTCGAAGGCGTCGGGCATCGCGCGCTCGACGACGCTCCTCGGTGCGCTGCTCCTGATCGCGGGCATCGCGGCCCGTGGTGTCGCGGCCGGACGCTCACCCACGGCCAACATGTACGAGTTCACGCTCGTCGGGGTCCTCACGGCGCTCGTCGTGCTGGTGCTCGTGCAGCGCCGCCGCTTCATCCCCTTCGTGGGCGTCGTGGTGCTCGGCATCTCGGTGCTCGCGCTCGCCGTCGCGCTGCTCGTCTTCTTCGTGCAGGCCGACGCGGTGCAGCCCGCCCTGCAGAGCTACTGGCTCGTGCTGCACGTGGGCGTCGCGATCATCGCCACCGGCGTGTTCACCGTCGCGTTCGCGGCGGCCGCCCTCCAGGTGCTCAAGGACTCCCGCACGAGCGGACGCAGCCACCTCGAGGCGCCGTGGCGGCGGTTCGACGGCGTGCGCCGGTCGCTGCACCGCTGGCGTGTGACGGGTCCCGCGTGGGCCTGGCTGCGCACGGTGCCGTCGCCGCGCGCGCTCGAGGCGCAGTCGTTCCGGCTCAACGCCGTCGGCTTCGTGCTGTGGACGTTCGCGCTCGTCGGCGGGTCCATCTGGGCCGAGCACGCATGGGGCCGGTACTGGGGCTGGGACCCCAAGGAGGTCGGCACGTTCGTCGCCTGGGTCGTCTACGCGGCCTACCTGCACGCGCGCACCACGCGCGGCTGGAGCGGGCGCCGCGCGGCCTACTTCGTGTTCGTCGGCTACGCGTGCGTGATCGCGAACTTCACCGTCGTCAACCTGGTCCCGAGCGGGTTGCACTCCTACAGCGGGCTCTGACCCCGGACGACGACGCGGCGCGCCGCGGGCCCTGAGCCCGCAGCGCGCCGTCGTCGTCTCCGGTGCCGCGTCGGTCAGAGCGCCTGGAGCGCCTGCCGCACGCGCTGGGACAGCGCCTTGCCGTCGACCCGGCCCAGGCCCGACGCGGCAGCCGTCGCGGCCTTCATGACGGTGCCCATGTCCTTCATGCCCGTGGCACCCGTGGCGGCGACCGCGTCGGCCACCACCGCGTCGAGCTGGGCCTCGTCGAGAGCTGCCGGCAGGTACGTCTCGATCAGGTCGGCCTCGGCCGTCTCGGTCTCGGCCCGCTCGGTCGCGTGCGCGTCGGTGTAGATCTGGGCGCTGTCGCGGCGCTTCTTGACCTCGCTCGCGAGCACGCCCTGGACCTGCTCCTCGTCGAGCTC
Source organism: Cellulomonas sp. P22 (assembly GCF_044392165.1). Taxonomy (NCBI): domain Bacteria; kingdom Bacillati; phylum Actinomycetota; class Actinomycetes; order Micrococcales; family Cellulomonadaceae; genus Cellulomonas; species Cellulomonas sp. P22. The sequence continues at coordinate 185,240 of NZ_JBISBW010000011.1, read as the reverse complement.
GACGGCCACGGGGCCGGCCTTCTCGGCGGCGCGGACCGCGCCGATCACCTGCCGCAGCGTGTTGGTCCGGAACGCGTCACGCGCCTTCATGGACGCGGTGAGGTCGGTGGTCAGCCGGTCGAGGGTGCTCATGGGTCCATCGTGCCGCACCACCGGGCGCGGGGGAGTCGGAGCGACGCTCAGGCGTCGGGCCGCGGGTCCTCGGGCTGGTGGTCGCCCGCGGGGCGGTCGCGCTCGGCGCGCCGACGCTGCTGCTCGAGGCGCCACAGGAACTCGGGGTCGTCGTCGGGGGCCACCGGGCCGGAGGCGGTGCGGGGCCGCGGGGCGCCACCTCCGCGCCGGCTCGCCGAACGGGCCAGCCGGCGCAGCACGAGCCACGCGAGCGAGCCGATCACGGGCAGCACCACGATGAAGACCAGCCAGAGGATGCGATGCACACCGAACCGCTCGGACTCGTCGCTGCGCAGCACGTCGATGATCGTGTAGACGATGAGCCCGACCGCCGCGAGGACGAAGAGGTTGCGCATCGTCCCACCCTAGTTCGCCGTCGCGTGCACGAGCGCGGCGCAGCGCGACCTACCCTGGTGCCGTGCCCGTCGTGACGTACTCCCTGTGGAGGTTCGGCCTCTTCGCCGTGAGCCTCGCCCTGCTCGTGTGGGCGGGCATGGGCTCCTGGCTCGCGGTCGTCGTGGCCGCGCTGATCGCCTGGGCGCTGTCCTACGTGCTGCTCGGGAAGCATCGCGATGCCGCCGCGCTCCACCTGGCCCACCGGGCGCAGGCGCGTGCCGAGCGCTCGGGGATGTCGGCGCGCGAGAAGGAGGACGCCGACGTCGAGGACGCGGTCCTCGACGCGGCCGAGGGCGAGCCGGGACCGGTGTGATGCCTGGTCGCGCCGCCGAGCCCGAGAGCTCTGCGCTCCCGACCTGCTGTCAGGACGTCGCGAGGCCGTCCTAGCAGCTGACGGTCTCCCCGGCGTCGGCCCTCCGGCGAGCTTCGACGATCTGGGTCCATGAGCGGAAAAGCGGTTGCGTGAGTGGTTTTCCGGTCGCGTGACCGATATAGTGGGCATGTCGGAGACGCAGGACGGAGACGCTGATGGATATGACCTCCCCGCTCACCTCCGTGCTGCCATCCGCGCACGGGCCAGTGATCGCCGTCCTCGTCCGGGCCGGTGAACCACTCACTGGGCGCCGGGTCGCGGAGCTGACCTCGCCCCAGGTCTCCCAGACCCAGACCGCAACCGTGCTGCGATCGCTCGCCGAGGCCGGACTGGTCAGCGTGACCCCTGCAGGAACCGCGAACCTCTACTCGATCAACCGCGAGCATCTGTTGTACGAAGGGCTGCACGAGCTGGTCACCGCCAAGGAACGGCTGTGGGCGCGCATGACGGAACTGGCGACCGGTTGGACGTCCCCGCCGGTCGCGGTGGTCGTGTTCGGGTCCGCCGCCCGCGGAGACGGCAGCACCACCAGCGACATCGATGTGCTCGTCGTGCGGCCCGCCGAGGTGGACGACGACGACCCGGCCTGGCAGGAAGGGCTGTCGGCGTTGGTCGCCCAGGTGAGGCGATGGACGGGCAACAACGTCGACCTGCTGAGCTGCTCGCCGCATGAGCTCGAGTCGATGGCGGAGCGCGGTGAGACGCTCTTGACCAACATCCGCACCGACGGCAGGTTCCTCATCGGGAATCGCTCTTCCGTCCCATCGCCGAAGGGCTCCGCATGAGCGCCCTGACCGACGCCCGCGCACACCTGGCGAAAGCTCGCGAGTTCCTCGACGCCGCCGACGTCGAGCTCTCTGGCGAGCTGTACACCGCTGCGACGTCGAGCTCGGTCCTGGCCGGCATCAACGCCAAAGACGCGATCTGCCTGCGCACCGTCGGGCACACGAACAAGGCTGACGACCACAAGGCGGCAGTGTCCGAGCTGGAAGCATCCGGCCCCGTCGGGGACAACCTGTCCTCGACGTTCCGCCGACTGATCGCCCTGAAGACCAAGGCGCAGTACACCGCAGGGCCGATCGGCTCGACCGACGCTCACAAGGCCTACGAGTGGGCCACGCGCATGGTCGAGACCGCAAGCGACACCGTCGCGTCCTAGCGGGCCCGGGGTGAAGCAGCCCGGGCGGTCACCAGCCGCTCGACGAGTCGTCGTGCATGGGGGCGCAGGACGACTCGCCGTCGGGCAGCATCTCGAAGTGCCATGCCTCGTTGGCGTACGTCCGGCACAGGCCGTGCTCGAGCCCGTGCTTCCCGAGCCACTTCGCCCCTTCGGGGGGGCCGACGTCCACGGCCAGGCCTTTCACGTGCTCCGACGTCTCGGGCGGCAGCACCCACCGGGACGCCTCCTGCTGCGAGCCGTACTTCTCGATCGCCGCGTCGACCAGCGCCTGCTGCTCCGCGAACGAGCGCTTCCCGGACGTGAGGGTGAGGGGGATCCCCGCGTCGGCCGCTGCCGCCTGGGCTTCGGTGAACCTGCGGGCCAGCTCCGGGTCGACGCCAGCCAGCGCCGGGTCCTGGGGAGCAGCGTCGACACCTGTCCCGCTCGACCCGGCGGCCATGAAGGTCGCCTGCTCCTGCGCGGCATCGGGGGTGTGAGCGCCCAGCGCCGCGACCCCCACGCCCGCCGCGAGCACGACGGGGAGCGCCACGATGAGGGCGCGACGGCGACGCACCGCGCGGGGTGGGCGACCGTGGACGTAGAGCGTCATGCCCCCAGGTTCGGCGCCACGCCTGCCAGGCGCATCAGACCTACGTCTCGACCGTTCTCCCCCCGAGGGGGGTGACGGAGGGGCTGGGCCCCCTGGATCGAGGCGGTCGCTACAGCGCGAGGCCGAGCCCGAGCAGCACGCCGAACCCGAGCTCGTAGACCCCGGTCCCCGCGAGCACGGGCACGAGCGCGAACCCGCGAGCGCCCACGATCACGGTGAACGCGAGCAGCCCGGCGGGGAAGGCGAGGAGCAGCACGAGCAGCGACCACGGGGCCACGAACGCGCACGCGATGCCGAGAGCGATCGGCAGCAGCACCATCGCGGCGTACACGCGTCGGGCACGGTGGTCGCCGAGCCGGACCGCGAGGGTGCGCTTGCCCACGAGCACGTCGGTGGGGATGTCGCGCAGGTTGTTGACCATGAGGAGCGCGCACGCGATGAGCCCGATCGCCACCGCCCCGGCGGCCGCGGGCCACGAGATGCGTCCCGTCTGGGTGTACGTGGTGCCGAGCACAGCGACCAGGCCGAAGAAGACGAAGACCCCGACCTCGCCGAGCCCGCGGTAGCCGTAGGGCCGGCGCCCGCCCGTGTAGTACCAGCCGGCCAGGATCGACACGGCACCCACGGCCAGCAGCCACCACTGCCCGCTGAGCGCGACGAGCCAGAGCCCGAGCGCCGCGCCGACGCCGAACGCGGCGAACGCGGCGCGCTTGACCTGGCCGGGCAGCGCGAGACCGGTCGCTGTGAGCCGCATGGGGCCCACACGGTCGGTGTCGGTGCCGCGCACGCCGTCCGAGTAGTCGTTGGCGTAGTTGACGCCCACCTGCAGCGCGAGCGCGACGCCGAGCGCGAGGAGCCCGCGCCCGAGGTCGGCCTGTCCCAGCTGCGCGGCGGCGCCCGTGCCGACGATCACCGGTGCCGCGGCGGCCGGCAGGGTGCGGGGTCGTGCGCCGGCGATCCACTCGGACGAGGTGGCCATCGTGCTCCAGTCAGATGAGGGTCCGGGCCCGTGACGGGTGGTGGCGGACCGGTGCGCCGGGGGTGCGGCGTGGGGTGCGTGCGGGGTGCGGGCGAAACGTTCGTGCGGGAGGACGCTACCCGGCCGGGCTGGGCCGGCGCGTGCCGAGGCGGCGCACCCGGGTCAGCCGTCCGCCGCCAGCCGGGCCGTGGCGAGGGCCATGACGGCCTGCCGGTCGGTCTTGCCGGGACCCCGCACGGGCAGCGCGTCGACGAGGACCAGGTGGCGTGGGGCCGACGCCGCACCCAGCGTGCGGGCCGCGTCGCGCACGTCGGCCAGGGTGGGGGCCGCGGTCCCGGGCCGGGGGACCACGACGGCCGTGAGGGCCTGGCCCCACTCGGGGTCGGGCACGCCCACGACGCACACCTCGCCCACGCCCGGGACGTCGTGCAGCGCGCGCTCGACCGCGGCGGGCGCGACCTTGGCCCCGCCGGTGACGACCACGTCGTCGAGCCGGCCGAGCACCCGCAGGCGCACGCCGCCGGGCGCCGCGTCGTCGGGCACCAGCTCGCCCAGGTCGCTCGTGCGCAGCCAGCGCACGCCGTCGCGACGGGTGAACGTCTCCGCGTCCAGGTCGGGCCGGTCGAGGTAGCCGGCCGCGAGCACGGGACCCGCGAGCAGCACCCGGCCGTCCTCGTCCAGGTCCACCCGAACGCCGTCGAGCGGGACGCCGTCGTACACGCAGCCCCCGCAGGTCTCGCTCATCCCGTACGTCGTGACGACCCGGACGCCCGCGGCCCGGGCCTCGGCGACCAGGGCGGGCGAGGCCGCGGCACCGCCGAGCAGCACGGCGTCGAACGTGGCCAGCGCGCGGGTCCCCGCGGGCGAGCCCAGGAGCCGGTGCAGCTGGGTGGGGACGAGCGACGTGAGCCGCCGAGGTGCGTCCGTGAGCAGGTCGGCCGCTGCGGCGAAGGCCTCGGGGCGGAAGGGGCCCGGGTCGAGGACCACCGGGGAGGTGCCCGCGAGCACCGAGCGCACGAGCACCTGCAGCCCGGCGACGTGCGCGGTGGGCAGCGCGAGCAGCCAGCGTCCCGGGCCACCCACGCGGGCCTCGGTCGCGGAGCCCGACGCGCGCAGCGCCGCGGCACCCAGCAGCACCCCGCGGGGGGTCCCGGTCGAGCCCGAGGTGCGGACCACGAGGGCCACCTCGTCCGGCACGGTCGTCGCGGCACCGGGGTCGGGGAGGCCCAAGTCGGGCGCGACCGGCAGCACCGCCGGACCGGTGCCGTCGAGCGCCCGCGCGATCGCGGCGGTCAGCTCGGGGACGGTGGACGCAGAAGACAGGACCTCATGGACGGCACGGCTCACCAGGCCAGGGTAGGTGCGGGTCGTACAGTGTGGCCGTCGTCGGGCGCCTCCGGCCCGACCCCGGAAGGAGTTCAGCAGTGGCTCTCACAGTGCGCACACGGACGTCGGCCTCGGGTCGGCGCGTCCGTGCCATGGCCCTGCTCGCTCTCGGGACGAGCCTCGCGCTCGGCGCGTGCAGCTCCTCCGGGACGAGCTCACCGGTGACCGCCGACGCGGTGATCGACGCCGACAAGGGCGTCGCGCCCGAGCCCGTCGTCCCCGACCGCTGGCCCCTCACGGGTGTCGCGTCGGACGCGGTGGTCAACCGCCCGGCCCTGGCCGTCAAGATCGAGAACCCGCCCGAGGTCCGCCCGCAGACGGGCATCGACCTGGCCGACATGGTCTGGGAGCAGGTCGTCGAGGGTGGCGTGACGCGGTTCGTGGTCGTCTTCAGCTCGCAGGTTCCCGACGAGGTCGGGCCCATCCGCTCGGTCCGACCCATGGACCCTGCGATCACCGCGCCGCTCCACGGCGTCGTGGCGTTCTCGGGCGGTCAGGCGGGCTTCGTCACCGCGCTCGCGGACTCGGGCGTGCAGATCCTCAGCCACGACCGCGGCGACTCGGGGTTCTACCGCACCAAGACGGCCGCGGCCCCGCACAACGTGTTCGGCTCGCCCGCGACGTTCTGGGAGCAGGCCGACGCGACCCACCAGGACCTGCCGCCCGAGCAGTTCTCGTTCGCGCGCACGCCCGAGCAGGCCACGGCAATGACCGCCGGGACCCCGGCGACGACCGTCACGGCGCACCTGTCCGGGATGTCCAAGCCCAGCTGGGACTGGGACGCGGCGACCTCGGCGTGGCTCCGCTCGGAGGCCGGGAAGCCCGCGACCGCGAAGTCGGGTGCGCGGCTCTCGGCCACGAACGTCGTGCTGCTGCGCGTCGACCTGGTCAACTCGGGCACGACCGACCCCGCGGGCAACCCGGTGCCGGAGACCAAGCTCGTGGGCTCGGGCGAGGCGACCGTCGCCACCGGCGGCCGCACGATCGCGGCGACCTGGTCGAAGTCGGCGACCGACGCGCCGCTCACCCTCGCCACGGCGGACGGTACGGCCGTCACACTTGCTCCGGGAAACACCTGGATCGAGCTCGTCCCCAACGGGACCGGGTCGGTCACGGTCAGCTGACGGCGCGCGGGCGCCGCGACGAGGGGGCGCCATGCGCACGGCACGAGCGGCACGGACGACGTCGGGCACGACCCGCGGGCGAGGAGCCGCGCGGGTCGTGCTGCTCGGGACGTCGCTCGCCCTGGTGCTGAGCGCGTGCAGCGCACCCGCGCCCGTCGCGCCGGTGCGCGAGACCGTCGCGGTGCCCGTGGCCGTCGAGGCGCAGAAGGTCGCGGCCCCCGAGCCCGTCGTGCCCGTCACGTGGCCGCTCACCGGGGTCGCGGGGGAGCCCGCCGCGCGCCCCGCGCTCGCGGTCAAGATCGAGAACACGGCGGTCGCGCGTCCCCAGTCGGGGTTGGACCAGGCCGACGTGGTCTGGGAGACGATCGTCGAGTTCGACGTGTCGCGGCTCATCGCGGTGTTCCACTCGCAGGTGCCGGGCGAGGTCGGGCCGATCCGGTCCGTGCGTCCCATGGACCCGCTGGTCGTCGCCCCGCTGCACGGCCTGCTCGCGTACTCGGGCGGCCAGCCCGGCATCCTCGACCTCGTGGCGGAGAGCGGCGTGCAGTCGCTGAGCCACGACCGCGGCGTCGACGGCATGTACCGGATCGGCTCACGGTCCGCGCCGCACAACGTCTACGGCAGCCCCGAGACGTTCTGGGCCCAGGCCGACGCCCAGCACCAGGCGGCCCCCGCGGAGCAGTTCGCGTTCGCGCGCAGCCTCGAACGGGCCTCAGCGGTCACGGCGGGGGCGCCCGCGAGCACGCTCGCGTTCCGGCTCTCGGCAGCGTCGAGCCCCAGCTGGGCGTGGGACGGCAGCGCCTGGCTGCGCTCCGAGGGCAGCAAGGAGGCCACGGCCGCCAGCGGGGCCCGCCTCTCCGCGACCAACGTCGTCGCGATCACAGCCGACCACCCCGCGACGGGTTTCGGCGCCCAGGGTGGGGCTGCGGTGCCGACCTACACGCTCGTCGGTTCGGGTGACGCCGTGGTGGCCACGGGCGGGCGCACGCTCGCTGTGCGCTGGGAGAAGGCCGCGCAGGACGCGCCCCTGCTGCTCGTGGGCGCCGACGGCTCACCGGTCACGCTCGCGCCGGGCAACACCTGGGTCGAGCTCGTGCCCGCCGGATCGGGCTCGCTGACGGTCAGCTGACGCCCGAGCCGTCGGGGCGGTGTGCCCCCGCGGGTGGACGTCGCCGCGCTGTGCTCCGCCTCAGGGCTGACCGGGCGGGCACCGGACGGCACCGGCGGACGGAAGTCGGCGCGGTGCGGCTCGGTCGCCGGGTCGATGTGGTGAGTGCGGGGTGCGGGCGACCCTGGTCGCATGACAGCACTCATCTCGCACGAGGCCACCGACCACGACGACCGGGTGCACGCGATCGGGGCCGTGCTCACGTCCTGCGCCGTGCTGATCGCCCTGGTCGTGGGCGCGGGACTCGTGGTCAGCCAGCTCCTCGACGTCGCGTCCTGGGCCCTGACGGCCCACTGACCTCCACGGGTCAGTACGCGTACGGGAACCCCGACCAGTCGGGGTCGCGCCGCTCGAGGAACGCGTCGCGCCCTTCGACAGCCTCGTCGGTCATGTACGCCAGCCGCGTGGCCTCGCCCGCGAAGACCTGCTGCCCGGCCAGCCCGTCGTCCGCCAGGTTGAACGCGAACTTGAGCATGCGGATCGCCTGGGGCGACTTGGTCGCGATGATCCGGGCGTACTCGAGCGCTGCGTCCTCGAGCTGCTCGTGGTCCACGACGTCGTTGACCGCGCCCCACGCCAGGGCCTCCTCGGCCGAGTACTCACGGGCCAGGAAGAAGATCTCGCGGGCCCGCTTCTGGCCCACCTGCCGCGCGAGCAGCGCCGAGCCGTAGCCGCCGTCGAACGACCCGACGTTCGCGTCGGTCTGCATGAAGCGCGCGTGCTGGCGCGAGGCGATCGTCAGGTCGGCGACCACGTGCAGCGAGTGCCCGCCGCCCGCGGCCCAGCCACCCACCACGGCCACGACCACCTTGGGCATGGTGCGGATGAGGCGCTGGACCTCGAGGATGTGCAGCCGCCCGGCCCGCGCGGGGTCGATCGCGTCGGCGAGCTCGGCACCCGGGTCGGACGTGTAGCGGTAGCCGTCCCGGCCCCGGATCCGCTGGTCGCCGCCCGAGCAGAACGCCCAGCCGCCGTCCTTGGGGCTCGGGCCGTTGCCGGTCAGCAGCACGGTGCCCACGTCGGAGCTCATCCGGGCGTGGTCGAGCACGCGGTAGAGCTCGTCGACGGTGTGCGGGCGGAACGCGTTGCGCACCTCGGGCCGGTCGAACGCGATCCGGACGACGGGCAGGTCGCGCTGGCCGTCGGCACCGTCAGCGCCGCGGTCGACGCCGCGGTGGTAGGTGAGGTCGGTGAGGTCCTCGAAGCCGGCGACCGTGCGCCAGCGGTGCGGGTCGAAGGTCTGGGACACCTGCGCGGGGAGGTCGCTCACGGGCACAGCCTAGGTCAGCGAGCAGACTGGTACGCTCGTACCACATCACGAGTGGTACGTCCGTACCAGAAAGTGGGTGCACGATGGCCTGGGTCGTCCTCGTCCTGTCCGGCCTCCTCGAGACGGGGTGGGCGCTGAGCCTCAAGGCGTCCGACGGGTTCTCGCGGCTGTGGCCCAGCGTCGGGTTCGTGGTCCTCGCGGTGCTGTCCTTCGCGGGACTGAGCTGGGCGCTGCGCACCCTGCCCGTGGGCGTCGCCTACGGGGTGTGGGTCGGCATCGGCGCGGTCGGGACCGCCGTGCTCGGGATCCTGATCTTCGGGGAGTCGGTGTCGGTGCTCAAGATCGTCTCGCTCGTCCTCATCGTCGCGGGGGTCGTCGGGCTGAACCTGTCTGGCGCGCAGCACGCGTGAGCGGGGGAGCCGGCACGACCACAGCCAAGGGCGAGCGCCGCCGCGCCGAGCTCGCCCGGGCTGCGGCAGCGATCGTCCGCGAGGAAGGCCCGGGGGCGCTCACCCACCGGGCCGTCGCCGCCCGGGCTGGTGCGTCGCTGTCCGCGACCACCTACTACTTCACGGGGCTCGACGACCTGCTGGCGGCCGCCGGCGAGGCGCTCGTGGCCACCTGGGTCGAGCACGCCCGCACGGTCGCCGCCCAGGTGGCGGCCCGGGCGACGCCCGCCACGCAGCCCGCCCGGGAGCGGGCTGCGCACCTGCTGGTCAGCGCGGTGCTGCCCCCGGGCGACGACGACGCCGTGCGCGCCCACTACGAGCACCTGCTCGGCGCGGGCCGGGTGCCCGCCCTGGCCCGCGCGATCGCCGCCGGGCGCCACGACCTCGACGCGGTGGTCGCCGAGGTCGTGCGGCTGGTCGGCGCCGACGTGAGCCCGGCGCTCGTGGTGGCAGTGGTGGACGGCGCTGTCGTCACGGCCCTCACCGAGCAGCGCCCCGTGCGGGCGAGCGCCGCCGCGCTGCTCGCCCAGGTGCTGCCGGGCGGCTCCTAGGCTGGAGCGCGTGCCCCGGTCCGATCTCGCCCCCCTGCCCGCCGACCTCCACGTCTACGCGATCCCGCTGCGCACGCGGTTCCGCCGCATCACGGTGCGCGAGGGCGTGCTGTGGCGCGGGGCGGCCGGCTGGGCCGAGTTCAGCCCGTTCGGCGACTACGACGCGGCCGAGTCGGCCGCGTGGCTGCGGGCAGCGCGGGAGGCCGCCGACGTGGGCTGGCCGGCGCCGGTGCGCGACGTCGTCCCGGTCAACGTGACGGTGCCGGCGGTCGACGCCGCGACGGCGCACCGCATCGTCACCGCGTCGGGCGGCTGCCGCACCGCGAAGGTCAAGGTGGCCGAGCCCGGGCAGTCCGAGCGCGACGAGGTCGAGCGGCTCGAGGCCGTGCGGGACGCGATCGGCCCGGGCGGCGCGATCCGCATCGACGCGAACGGGGCGTGGGACGTCGAGACCGCGATCGCCCGGCTGCGGGTGCTCGACCGGGCCGCGGGCGGCCTCGAGTACGTCGAGCAGCCCGTGGCCGACGTGCCGGGCCTCGCCGCCGTGCGCCGCGCGACGCACGTACCGGTCGCGGCCGACGAGTCGATCCGCCGGGCCGAGGACCCGTTCGCTGTGGTCCGGGCCGAGGCCGCGGACATCGTGGTGCTGAAGGTGCAACCGCTCGGCGGCGTGCGCGCGTGCCTCGACCTGGCGGCCGAGATCGGCCTGCCGGTGGTCGTCTCCTCCGCGCTCGAGACCTCGATCGGGCTGGCCGCCGGGCTCGCCCTCGCCGCGGCCCTGCCCGATCTGCCGTACGCCTGCGGGCTCGCGACCGCGCAGCTCCTCACCGCCGACGTGGTGGCCGATCCGCTCCTGCCGCGCGACGGGGCCATCCGCGTCACGCGACCGGCAGCTGAACCAGACCTGCTCGCGACGAGCGCCGCGAGCGCCCCGGTGCGCGCACGATGGCTCGAGCGCCTGGCCGAGGTCGAGGGCGTGGCCGAGGTCGAGCGGGCCGAGCGTGGCTGAGCTCCCCGCGAGCGCGGTTACGGTGGGACGGTGACGAGCGCAGCCGATCCCACCCCCGACCCCGGGCACGACAACCCCGCGCACGACAACCCCGCGACGACGGCGGCGCGGGTGCTCGTGCAGGCGCTCGCGGCGCTCGGGGTGCGGGAGGCTGTGCTGGCGCCCGGGTCGCGCAGCGCCCCGCTGGCCTACGCGCTGGCCGAGGCCGCACGCCCCGACCACGAGCGCGCGGCGGGCGCCCCCGCCCTCACGCTGCACGTGCGCGTCGACGAGCGGGCCGCGGGCTTCCTCGCGCTGGGTCTGGCCAAGGCCGCCGACGCGGTGGGCGAGCGTCGACCCGTCGTGGTCGTCACGACGTCCGGCACCGCCGTCGCGAACCTGCACCCCGCTGTGCTCGAGGCCCACCACGCAGGCCTCCCGCTGGTCGTGCTCTCGGCCGACCGGCCGCACGAGCTGCGCGGCACGGGGGCGAACCAGACCACCGAGCAGGTCGGCCTGTTCGGCTCCGCGGTGCGGCTGGCCGCGGACGTGCCCGCGCCGTCGGGCCGTCCCGGCGAGGACCGCGACCTGCGCAACCTGCTCTCCCGGGCCGTGGGCGCCGCGATGGGCACCCGCACGGGAGCCCCCGGTCCTGTGCACCTCGACGTGTCCTTCCGCGAGCCCCTCGCCCCGGCGGGTGCACCGTGGCCGACGCCGAGCGACGACGGTCTCACCTGGGTCGCGCCGCGTGACGCGGTGCCCGCCGCGCTCGCGGCCCCCGCCGTCGGGGGTGCGCGGACCACCCGGCGGGCGCTCGACCTGCCCACCGTGGTCGTCGCGGGGGACGGCGCGGGGCCCGTCGCACGCGAGGTGGCCGAGGCCAACGGCTGGCCGCTGCTCGCCGAGCCGACGTCGGGGGCCCTCGGCGGCCTGCACGCGGTCCCCGCGTACCGGCTGCTGCTCGCGCACCCGGGGCTGGGCGGTGCTGTGCGCCGCGTCGTCGTCCTCGGCCGACCCACCCTGACCCGTCCGGTGCAGCACCTGCTCGGTCGCGACGACGTCGAGGTCGTCGTCGTCACCCCCGAGGGGCGGGACTGGCCCGACGCGACCCGCACCGCGCGCGAGGTGCACACGCAGGTCCCGGCCCGGATGCTCGCGGGCGCCGGCCCGCACGCCGACGGCCCACACGGCTGGCTCGCGGCGTGGCAGTCGGCGGGCAAGGCCGCGCTCGCGGCGCTCGACGAGGTGCTCGACGCCCCCACCCCGCCCTCGCGCAGCGGCACCCGGGTGAGCGGACCGGCGCTCGCCCGCGAGGTCGCCCGGGCCACGGCCCCCGACGACGTGCTCGTGGTCGGATCCAGCAACCCCGTGCGTGACCTGGACCTCGTGGCGACGTGGGACGGCCCGCGCCTCGTGCTCGCGAACCGCGGGCTGGCGGGGATCGACGGCACGGTCTCGACCGCCCTCGGTGTCGCCCACGCGCTGCCCCGGCGCCGGGTGCGGGCCCTCGTCGGTGACCTCACGTTCCTGCACGACGCGGGCGGGCTGCTGCGCGGTCCCCTCGAACCGGCCGTCGACCTCCAGCTCGTGGTCGCGAACGACGACGGCGGGTCGATCTTCGCGACGCTCGAGCACGGGGCGCCCGAGCACGCCGACGTCTTCGAGCGCGTCTTCGGCACACCGCACGGCGCGGACCTCGCGGCGCTGTGCGCGGCCTACGGGGTGCGGCACACCCGCGTGTCGGACGTCGAGGGTCTCGCCCCCGCGCTCGCGGCCCCCGGGCCGGGCGTCAGCCTCGTCGAGGTGCGGGTCGACAGGGCCTCGCGCCGGGCCCTCATGGGCCGCCTCGGCGCGGCCGCCGACGAGGCCGTGGGACGCGCCCTCGCCTGACGGTGACGGCGGCGTCCGCGCAGGTCGGCGCACCGAACCGAAGGCACGGCAGATTCTTGGCTGATTCCCAGGAACCGTGGAGGATGCGCCCAGCGCCGACATGTCTCATGGTGAACACAAAGGAGGTCACCATGAGCACCCCGGACGATCCCCGCTCGAACGAGCCCGAGCAGCCGGCCCAGCCCGAGCACCCGACCGAACCCGAGCAGCCGGCCCAGCCCGAGCACCCGACGCCCAGCCATGCCGCCGACACCCAGGTGCTCCGTCCGGCGCAGGCCGCGCACGAGCAGCCGCCGTACGGCCAGCAGCAGGGTCAGCAGCAGGGCCAGCCGCCCTACGGTCAGAGCCCGCACGGCCAGCCGCCGCGCAGCACGCACCCCACCAACCCGTTCCTTCCTCCGCACCCCGCCGCCCCGCCCGAGTCGCGCGTCGGCGAGCAGGGCCAGCCCGGCCAGCAGGGTCAGCCGGGGCAGGGCCAGCCAGGGCAGGGCCAGCCCGGCTACGGGCAGCAGCAGGGCTACGCCGCGCAGGGCTACCCGGGTGCCGGGGCCCCCGGTGTCGTCCCGCCCGGTGGCAACCAGCCGCCCGGCGGGGGTGGGCCGACGGGAGGTGAGGGCGACCGTGGTCCGCGGCGCTCGCTCTGGGGACCGCTCGTGGTCGTGGCCGTCGTCGCCGCGCTGTGCGCCGCGATCGTCACCGCGGGACTCATGACGCTGTTCCAGAACGACGACGACAGCGAGTCGGCGTCGCTCGCGACGCTCGGGCAGGGCTCGACCGCGTCAGCGCCGGTGACCGGCTCGAGCGTCGACAACCCCGACTGGGAGAAGGTCGCCGCCGCGGTGCAGTCCTCGGTCGTCGCGATCGAGGTCCAGACGCAGAGCGGTGGCGCCCAGGGATCGGGCGTGATCATCGACAAGAGCGGCAACATCGTCACCAACAACCACGTGGTGGCGGGCGCGACGGCGGACGGGCTCCAGGTGACGCTCACCGACGGGAGGCTGTTCGCGGCCGAGATCGTGGGCACGGACCCGACCACCGACCTCGCGGTGATCAAGATCACGGACGCCCCGGACGACCTGAGCCCCGCGACGCTCGGCAGCTCGAGCGACGTGCGGGTCGGTGAGGCCGTGATGGCTGTCGGCAACCCGCTGGGCCTGTCCAACACCGTCACCACGGGCATCGTCTCGGCCGTGGACCGTCCCGTCTCGACGTCCGAGTCGGGCACCGAGGCCGTCGTGACGAACGCCATCCAGATCGACGCCGCGATCAACCCGGGCAACTCCGGTGGTCCGCTGTTCGACGGGCAGGGCGAGGTCATCGGCATCACGTCCTCGATCGCGACGCTGTCGAGCGAGTCGGGGTCGATCGGCCTCGGGTTCGCGATCCCGGTCGACCTGGCCAAGCAGATCGCCTCGCAGCTCATCGACAACGGCTCGGCCGAGCACGCGTTCCTCGGGGTCTCGATGACCGACGGGACGGCCACCGCTGACGGCGTCACGCGCCGGGGTGCTGTCGTCGAGCAGGTCAGCGCCGACTCGCCGGCCGCAGCGGCGGGCCTCCAGCCCAAGGACGTCATCGTGGCGATCGACGACAAGCCGGTCGGCGGCGCCGAGTCGCTCACGGCCTACGTGCGGGAGCTCACGGCGGGGTCGAAGGCCACCCTGACGGTCGTGCGCGACGGGAAGACCGAGAAGGTCGACGTGACGCTCGCGACGCGGCAGGAGACGGCGACGAGCGCACCGAGCGGCTCCGGAACGGGCCAGCCGCAGACCCCGGGCCAGGGGCAGAACGGCTCGGGCTCGCTGACCCCGGAGCAGCTCTGGGAGTGGTTCCAGCAGCAGCAGCAGCAGGGGCAGCAGGGGCAGGGGGGGCAGGGGGGCTGACCTGGTCGCCCGACCCGACCTGACCCGCACGCGCTGACGGCCGGCACCAGAAGGTGCCGGCCGTCAGCGCGTGTCGCGGGCTCAGTCGGAGCCGAGCGCGTCCCGCATCGGCACGAGCTTGGCCTCGGACTCGGCGAGCTCGGCCGCGGGCTCGGACGCCGCGACGATGCCGCAGCCCGCGAACAGCCGCACCCGGTGCGGGTCGTCCGGGTCGACCTGCGCCGAGCGCAGCGCGATGCCCCACTCGCCGTCGCCGTCCGCCCCGAACCAGCCGACCGGGCCGGCGTAGCGCGCCCGGTCCATGCCCTCGATCCGGGCGATGAGCTGGGCGGCGGCCGCCGTGGGGGTCCCGCACACGGCGGCTGTGGGGTGCAGCGCGGCGGCGAGCGCGAGGCTCGAGGGGTTCGCGGCGAGCACGCCCGTGACGTCGGAGGCGAGGTGCAGCACGTTGGGCAGGTGCAGCACGAACGGCACGTCGGGCACGTTCGTCGAGGTGCAGAAGGGGGCGAGCGCGTCGGCCACCGAGGACACCGCGTACTCGTGCTCCTCGAGGTCCTTGGACGAGTGCGCGAGCGTCGCGGCGCGGGCCACGTCGGCGTCCTCGTCTCCCGTGCGCCGGATCGTGCCGGCCAGCACGCGTGAGGTGACCAGACCCTTCGACGAGCGCACGAGCAGCTCGGGGGTCGCGCCGATCATGCCGTCGACCGAGAACGTCCAGCACGAGTCGTACCGCGCGGCGAGGCGCTGCAGCGGCCAGCGCACGTCGAGCGGCTCGCTCGTGGTCGCGACGACGTCGCGGGCCAGCACCACCTTGTCGACCTCACCGGCCCGGATGGCCTCGACGCCGCGCGAGACGACCGCGGGCCAGTCCTGCGCGCTGACGGCGCCGTCGGTGCAGCTGACCGCACCGGGGGAGGCCGGGGTGCCGGCACGGGGGTCGACGACCGCGGCGAGCGTCGGGGCCGCGCGCAGCGTGGCGCCCGTGTCGATCGTGGTGAGCCAGGCGACGGCTCCGCGCCGCCCGACGACCACGCGGGGGACGACCACGACCCCACCGGCGGCCGAGTCCTCGTCGAACGCGAACGAGCCGAAGGCCACGGGGCCCGTGCCGGGCAGGTCCACCTCGTCGCGCACGATCGCGTGGTCGAGCAGCTCGTGCCACGCGCGCTCGGCCGCGGCGAACCGGTCGGGGCCGTGCACCTCGACGCGCAGCGCCTCGCCCCAGCCCACGAGGCCGTCGCCGCGGCGCACCCACGCGAGGGGCGCGTCGGGGGGCAGCAGGTCGAGCAGGTCGGCGGGGTCGGGCGGGGAGCCGTCGGCGGGCGCAGGGAGGTCGAGGGCGACCGTCCGGACGACGAGGGGGTGCGGGACGGCGTCGGGCATGGTGCTGGTCATCGCGTTCAGGGTACGTCCACGCCTCTGGACCTGAGACGATGTGCGCATGTCTCGCGCCAGCCTCGAGAAGGACCCCCGTGACGTCGCCGCCATGTTCGACGGCGTCGCCCGCCGCTACGACCTGACGAACGACGTGCTCTCGTTCGGTCAGGACCGCTACTGGCGTCGCGCCACGCTCGCCGCGCTCGACGCGCAGCCGGGCGAGCGCGTGCTCGACCTGGCCGCGGGCACCGGCACGTCGAGCGAGCCGCTCGCGGACGCGGGCGTGCACGTGGTGCCGTGCGACCTGTCGATGGGCATGCTCGGCGTCGGCAAGCGCCGTCGCCCCGACCTGGGCTTCGTGGCGGGCGACGCCGTGCACCTGCCGTTCGCCGACGCGTCGTTCGACGCGGTGACGATGTCGTTCGGGCTGCGCAACGTGGCCGGGACGCAGGTCGCGCTCGAGGAGCTGCTGCGGGTCACGCGCCCGGGCGGTCGCCTCGTGGTGTGCGAGTTCTCGCGGCCCACGTGGGGGCCGTTCCGCACCGTCTACACCGAGTACCTCATGCGGGCCCTGCCGCCCGTGGCGCGGGCCGTGGCGAAGGAGTCGGACGCCTACGTGTACCTCGCCGAGTCGATCCGCGAGTGGCCCGACCAGCAGAGCCTGGGCCGGCTCGTCAAGGCCGCCGGGTGGCGTGAGGTCGCGTACCGGAACCTCACGGGCGGCATCGTGGCGCTGCACCGAGCGGTGCGTCCCGAGGCCTGATCAGGGCTCCGGACAGGTCCGTACGGCCAGGTGAGGTAAGCCTTCGCAGACATGGTCTGTGGCCCTGGCTACACTCGGCCGGGTCGTGATGTGAACGTCTTCACAAGTGGGGCGGGGCCGTGGTTGACGCAAGGAGCGATGACGCCGACGTCATCGTCGTCGGTGCAGGTCCCGCGGGGTCCAGCGCCGCCTACCACTGCGCCTCCGCAGGCCTGCAGGTGCTGCTGCTCGAGAAGGCCGAGTTCCCCCGGGACAAGGTCTGCGGCGACGGTCTGACGCCGCGCGCGGTCAAGGAGCTCGCCGCGATGGGCGTGCCGCTGCGCGAGGAGGACGGCTGGATCCGCAACCGCGGCCTGCGGGTCGTCGGGGGCGGGCACCGCCTCGAGCTGCCGTGGCCCGAGCTGTCGAGCTACCCGTCGTACGGCCTGGCCCGCTCGCGCATGAGCCTGGACCACCTGCTCGCCGACCACGCGCGGGCCGCGGGCGCCAAGCTGCTCGAGCGCACCAACGTCACGGGTCCGCTGCTCGACGAGCGCACCGGCCGGGTGGTGGGCGTGACCGCCCGCCCGGTCGACGGCGCGGGTCGCCGCGCGGGCGACGACGTGACGTACCGGGCCCCGCTCGTGATCGCGGCGGACGGCGTCTCGGCCCGCCTCGCGACGGGCATGGGCCTCGAGAAGCGCACCGACCGTCCGATGGGCGTCGCGGTCCGCACCTACTTCCGTACGCCGCGCCACGAGGACCCGTGGATGGAGTCCCAGCTCGAGCTGTGGGACGGGGCCCCCGGGAGCTCGAACCTCATGCCCGGCTACGGCTGGATCTTCTCGCTCGGCGACGGCACCGCGAACGTCGGCCTGGGCAGCGTGTCCTCGACGGCCGCCGCGACCAAGGTCGACTACAAGGACCTGTTCGCGAAGTGGATGGCGAACGCCCCCGCGGAGTGGGAGTTCACGCCCGAGAACCAGATCGGCGAGGTGCGGGGCGCCGCGCTGCCGATGGGCTTCAACCGGGGACCGCTGTACGGCCGCGGCCTGATGCTCGCGGGCGACTCGGCGGGCATGATCAGCCCGTTCAACGGCGAGGGCATCGCGTACGGCCTCCAGGCGGGTCGCTTCGCGGCGGACGCCGCGGTGCAGGCCGCCGCCCGGGGTTCGGCCGCGGGCCGCGAGCGTGCGCTGCACGCGTACGAGACGCGCATGAAGGACGACCTGGGCGGCTACTACACGCTCGGTCGCGTCTTCGTGAAGCTCATCGAGCACCCGCAGGTCATGCACCTGTGCACGCGTTACGGGCTGCCCCGTCCGCTGCTCATGAAGTTCACGCTCAAGCTGCTCTCGGACTGCTACGAGCCCCACGGCGGCGACATGGTCGACAGGACCATCGCCGCGCTCGCCCGGATCGCGCCGGCAGCATGACGACGACGACCTCAGCGCCGAGGACCGATGCGGGACGTTGGTCCTGCCAGGCGCCCCTCACCTCGGGGGACGCTCACCCGGGCCCGCTGCGAACCGCGACCTTGGTCCTGCACGGAAGTACCCACACCCCGACCGGGAGAGTCGACTCATGACCAACCCGTACGTCCCGATCCTCGTCCTGATGGGGATCGCCGCCGTGCTCGCCCTCGGTGGCGTCGGCGCGAGCGCGATCCTCGGGCCGAAGCGCTACAACCGCGCGAAACTGGAGGCGTACGAGTGCGGCATCGAGCCGACTCCGCACGCCGTGGGTGGCGGCCGCTTCCCGATCAAGTACTACCTCGTCGCGATGACGTTCATCGTCTTCGACATCGAGGTCGTGTTCCTGTACCCGTGGGCCGTGAACTTCACGGAGCTCGCCACGTTCGGGCTCGTCGCGATGCTGGGCTTCCTGGCCCTCATCACCGTGCCCTTCGTGTACGAGTGGCGCCGCGGTGGGCTCGAGTGGGACTAGGGGTGATCTGACATGGGTATCGAAGAAGCCCCTTCGGGGTTCTTGCTGACGACGGTCGAGAACCTCGTCGGGTATTTCCGCAAGGCGTCGCTGTGGCCCGTGACCTTCGGTCTGGCGTGCTGCGCGATCGAGATGATGTCCACCGGCGCGAGCCGGTACGACATCTCGCGCTTCGGCATGGAGGTCTTCCGCGCCTCGCCGCGCCAGGCCGACCTGATGATCGTGGCCGGTCGGGTGAGCCAGAAGATGGCCCCCGTGGTGCGCCAGGTCTACGACCAGATGCCGGAGCCCAAGTGGGTCCTGTCGATGGGCGTGTGCGCCTCGTCGGGCGGGATGTTCAACAACTACGCGATCGTGCAGGGCGTCGACCACGTCGTGCCCGTCGACATCTACCTGCCGGGCTGCCCGCCGCGGCCCGAGATGCTGATCAACGCGATCCTCGCGCTGCACGAGCAGATCCAGGCCGAGCCGATGGGCGTCAACCGCAAGGAGGCGGCCCGCGCCGCCGAGGCCGCCGCGCTCGCCGCCACGCCCACGTCGCACATGAAGGGGCTGCTGGCATGAGCGAGAAGTCCGACGCGGACGCCGGGAAGACCCCCGACGTGTCCGCCGAGAAGTCCGACGCGGCATCGGCCGTCAAGCCCGGGGACGCGACCACGTCCTCGGCGCTGGCCGCGCAGAGCACCAGCGAGGCGGCCCTCGAGGGCGGCTCGCAGCACGTGGGTGCCACCGGCGCCGCGCGCCCCGAGGTCATCGCCGTGCGCCAGGGCATGTTCGGCGGCGGACCGGGCTCGGGGGACACCTCGGGCTTCGGTGGCCTCGTCACGACCGTCGCGATGCCCGGGTCGAGCCCGCGGCCGTACGGCGGCTGGTTCGACGAGGCGGTCGACGTCCTGATCGAGCTGCTCGACGCGTCCGGCACGGGCTTCGCGGCAGCGATCCCGTCCGTGGTCGTCGACCGCGACGAGCTGACGCTGCACGTCGCCCGCGAGCACATCGTCGAGGTGTGCCAGATGCTGCGCGACGACCAGGACCTGCGCTTCGAGCTCAGCCTGGGCGTCTCGGGCGTGCACTACCCGCACGAGACGGGCCGCGAGCTGCACGCGGTCTACCACCTGGTGTCGGTCACGCACAGCCACCGGCTGCGCCTCGAGGTCGCCGCCTCCGAGGCCGACCCCCACATCCCCTCGACGGTCGCCGTCTACCCGACGAACGACTGGCACGAGCGCGAGACGTGGGACTTCTTCGGGATCGTCTTCGACGGTCACCCGGCGCTCGCGCGCATCGAGATGCCCGACGACTGGCCGGGGCACCCCCAGCGCAAGGACTACCCCCTCGGGGGCATCCCGGTCGAGTACAAGGGCGCCACCGTGCCGCCCGCGGACCAGCGGAGGTCGTACAGCTGATGTCCACCCACAGCACCCACCAGGGTCCCCCCACCGCGACGGGCCACATCGTCGACGACGAGACGACGGGCATCCCGTCGTTCGAGTCGTCGGGCGGCGACTGGTCCGACATCGCCGAGGAGGCAGCGCGCCTCGGCGAGGAGCGCATCGTCGTCAACATGGGTCCCCAGCACCCGTCGACGCACGGCGTCCTCCGGCTCATGCTCGAGATCGACGGCGAGACGGTCACCGAGGCCCGTGCGGGCATCGGCTACCTGCACACCGGCATCGAGAAGAACATGGAGTACCGGTCCTGGACGCAGGGCGTCACGTTCTGCACCCGCATGGACTACGTGGCGAACATCTTCCAGGAGGCGGCCTACTGCCTCGCGGTCGAGAAGCTGCTCGGCATCACGGACGACGTGCCCGAGAGGGCCACCGTCATCCGCGTCATGATGATGGAGCTCAACCGGATCGCCTCGCACTTCGTGTGCCTCGCGAGCGGTGGCAACGAGCTCGGTGCCACGACGATCATGACGGCCGGCTTCACCGGTCGTGAGCAGGTGCTCAAGGTCTTCGAGCTGATCACGGGCCTGCGCATGAACAACGCGTACATCCGCCCGGGCGGCGTCGTGCAGGACATCCCCCCGGGTGCGCTCGACGCCGTGCGTGACGCGCTCACGGAGATCCGCCACTACCTGCGCCAGCTCGAGGACCTCATGCTGGCCAACCCGATCCTGCAGGGCCGGCTCAAGGGCATCGGCTACCTCGGGCTGCCCGCGTGCATGGCGCTGGGCATGACCGGTCCGGTGCTGCGCTCCACGGGCCTGCCGTACGACGTGCGCAAGGCCGAGCCGTACTGCGGCTACGAGACGTACGACTTCGACGTGCCGACCTCGACCGAGGCCGACGCCTGGTCGCGTGCCCGGCTCCGCATCGAGGAGATGTACCAGTCGATGCGGATCGTCGAGCAGACCGTCGAGCGCCTGCAGGCCATGGGGCCCGGCCCGGTGATGGTCGCGGACAAGAAGATCGCCTGGCCCGCACAGCTCGCGATCGGCTCGGACGGCATGGGCAACTCGCTCGACCACATCCGGGAGATCATGGGCACCTCGATGGAGGCCCTGATCCACCACTTCAAGCTCGTGACCGAGGGCTTCCGCGTCCCCGCCGGGCAGGTGTTCGTCTCTGTCGAGCACCCGCGCGGCGAGCTCGGGGTCCACCTGGTCTCCGACGGCGGCACCAAGCCGTACCGCGCGCACTTCCGCGACCCGTCGTTCAACAACCTGCAGGCCGTCTCGATGATGTGCGAGGGCGGCCAGCTGGCCGACGTCGTCGTCGCGGTGGCCTCGCTCGACCCCGTCCTGGGAGGGGTGGACCGCTGATGTCCGTCGAGAACAGCGACCGGCCCACCGGCACGGTGCGCCCGCCCGCCCGCTACGACGACGAGACGCGCGCGCGCCTCGCCGCCGACGCCGCGCAGGTCATCGCGCGGTACCCGCAGCCCCGCTCGGCGCTGCTCCCGCTGCTGCACCTGGTGCAGAGCGAGGACGGCTACGTGAGCCCCGCGGGTGTCGCGTTCTGCGCCGAGACCCTGGACCTGACCTCGGCCGAGGTGTCGGCGGTCGCGACCTTCTACTCGCAGTACAAGCGACGCCCGAACGGTGACTACACCGTGGGCGTGTGCACCAACACGCTGTGCGCGACCATGGGCGGCGACGCGATCTGGGAGGAGCTCAGCGAGCACCTCGATCTCGGCAACGACGAGACGACGGCCGACGGCAAGATCACGCTCGAGCGCATCGAGTGCAACGCGGCGTGCGACTACGCGCCGGTCGTGATGGTCAACTGGGAGTTCTTCGACAACCAGACCCCGGCCAGCGCGGTCGACACCGTGGACCGCCTGCGTGCGGGCGAGCCCGTGGCCCCGACCCGCGGCCCGTCGAAGGTCTGCTCGTTCAAGCAGGTCTCGCGCGTGCTCGCGGGCTTCCCCGACGGGCTCGCCGACGAGGGCGCCGGTGCCGGACCCGAGACCGAGCGCGGCACGCTCCTCGCCGAGGCCGAGGGCTGGACCGCACCGCCGTTCCCCGGCCAGGCCGGTGACACCGGGGCGACGCGGCCCGCCGCGAGCGCCGCGACGTCGGGCGGCCCCACGGTGGGTGGCGCGCAGTCGAGCGCCGAGCGCACGCCGACCGCCGGGCCGGACACGTCCGCCGCGGGCGAGCAGAAGAAGCAGAAGTCCGACCAGGCGAAGGAGTCGTGATGACCGACGCGACGACCCTGACCCCCGTCCTCAGCAAGCAGTGGGACGCCGAGCGTTCCTGGACGCTGCGGACCTACCTCGACGGCGGCGGCTACGCCGGGCTGCGGGCCGCGCTGGCCCAGACGCCCGGGGACGTCATCACGACCGTCAAGGACTCGGGCCTGCGCGGCCGTGGCGGCGCCGGCTTCCCGACGGGCATGAAGTGGGGCTTCCTGCCCGCGCCCGACGGCGGACCGCGCTACCTGGTGGTCAACGCCGACGAGTCCGAGCCGGGCACCTGCAAGGACATCCCGCTCATGATGGCGACCCCGCAGTCGCTCATCGAGGGCGCGATCATCACGTCGTACGCGATCGGCTGCTCGCACGCGTTCATCTACCTGCGTGGCGAGGTCGTGCACGTCTACCGCCGCCTGCTGCGCGCGGTCGAGGAGGCCTACGCGGCCGGGTTCCTCGGCAAGAACATCCTCGGGTCGGGCTTCGATCTGGACATCACCGTGCACGCCGGCGCCGGCGCGTACATCTGCGGCGAGGAGACCGCGCTCCTCGACTCGCTCGAGGGGCGTCGTGGCCAGCCGCGGCTCAAGCCGCCGTTCCCCGCGGTCGCGGGCCTGTACGCACGGCCCACGGTCGTCAACAACGTCGAGACCATCGCGTCGGTCCCCTCGATCGTGCGGGGCGGCGCGCAGTGGTTCCGGGAGATGGGCACCGAGCGCTCGCCCGGCTTCGGCATCTTCTCGCTGTCCGGCCACGTGCAGCGTCCCGGCCAGTACGAGGCGCCGCTCGGCATCACGCTGCGGCGGCTGCTCGAGATGGCCGGCGGGATCCGTGAGGGCCACGAGCTGAAGTTCTGGACGCCCGGTGGGTCCTCGACGCCGATCTTCACGGCCGAGCACCTCGACGTGCCGCTCGACTACGAGTCGGTCGGCGCCGCGGGGTCGATGCTCGGCACGCGCGCGCTGCAGATCTTCGACGAGACCACCTCGGTGGTCCGTGCCGTCACGCGCTGGACCGACTTCTACAAGCACGAGTCGTGCGGCAAGTGCACGCCGTGCCGCGAGGGCACGTTCTGGCTCGCGCAGGTGCTGCACCGCATCGAGGCCGGTCAGGGCACGAGCGAGGACATCGACCTGCTGCTCGACCTGTGCGACAACATCCTCGGCCGCGCGTTCTGCGCGCTGGGCGACGGGGCCACGAGCCCCATCACCTCGGCCATCAAGTACTTCCGGGAGGAGTTCGAGGCGGGCACGCACACGCCTGCCGACGTGCTCTTCCCGCCCGAGCGCAGCTCGAAGTTCACCTACACCCCGCGCCGGTCGGCCGGGCAGCTCGCGGGGGTCCACGCATGACGATCACGACGCCCAAGCCCGGTTCCGGGACCCCGGCCACGACCGGCGGCACCCCGGCGACGCCGGCCCCGGTCGACGCGGTGACCTTCTCGATCGACGGTCTCGAGGTGGCGGTGCCCAAGGGCACGCTCGTCATCCGCGCCGCCGAGCAGGTCGGCATCCAGATCCCGCGCTTCTGCGACCACCCGCTGCTCGCCCCCGCCGGGGCCTGCCGCCAGTGCCTCGTCGAGGTGTGGGCGCCCGGCCGCGACGGCAAGCTCGCGAAGATGCCCAAGCCGCAGGCCTCGTGCACGCTCGAGGCCACGCCCGGCATGCAGGTCAAGACGCAGCACACGTCGCCCGAGGCCGACAAGGCCCAGCACGGCGTGATGGAGCTGCTGCTCATCAACCACCCGCTCGACTGCCCGGTGTGCGACAAGGGCGGCGAGTGCCCCCTGCAGAACCAGGCCATGAGCAACGGTCGCGCGTCGACGCGCTTCGTGGACGTCAAGCGCACGTTCCCCAAGCCCATCGCGATCTCGACGCAGATCCTGCTCGACCGGGAGCGCTGCATCCTGTGCCAGCGCTGCACGCGGTTCTCGAAGGAGATCGCGGGCGACGCGTTCATCGACCTGCAGAAGCGTGGCGCGAACCAGCAGATCGGCCGGTTCTCGCCGGCCGTGCTCGGGTTCGAGACCCCCGTGGGCGCCGGGTTCGACGTGCCCGTGGGCCCGTCGGAGGAGGACGAGTCGGGGGAGCCCTTCGCGTCGTACTTCTCGGGCAACACCGTGCAGATCTGCCCGGTGGGTGCGCTGACCAGCGCGTCCTACCGCTTCCGTGCGCGTCCGTTCGACCTGGTCTCGACCCCGGGCGTCTCCGAGCACGACTCGTGCGGCTCGGCGATCCGGGTCGACCACCGCCGGGGCGTCGTGCTGCGCCGCCTCGCGGGCGAGGACCCCACGGTCAACGAGGAGTGGATCACCGACAAGGACCGCTTCGCGTTCACCTGGCAGTCGGCCCCCGACCGCATCACGACCCCGCTCGTGCGCGACGAGGTCACCGGCGAGCTGCGCACCGCGAGCTGGGTCGAGGCCCTCGAGGTCGCGGCCGACGGCCTGCGCGCCGCGCTCTCGCCCGCCGACGCGGAGACGCTCGCACGGGGCGCCGGTGTGCTGCCCGGCGGCCGGGTCACGCTCGAGGACGCGTACGCGTACGCCAAGCTCGCCCGGGTCGCGCTCGGCACCAACGACGTGGACCTGCGGGCCCGCCCGCACTCGGCCGAGGAGGAGGCCTTCCTGGGCCACCACGTCGCCGGACGCGCGATGCAGGTCACGTTCGCCGACCTCGAGAAGGCGCCGACGGTGCTGCTCGCGGGCCTCGAGGCCGAGGAAGAGGCCGGGATCACGTTCCTGCGCCTGCGCAAGGCCGTGCTCGCCGGCACGACGCGGGTCGCCGCGGTGGCGCCGTTCGCGAGCCGCGGGCTCGAGCGCCTCGACGGCACGCTGCTCTCCGCCGCCCCGGGCACCGAGGCCGAGGTGCTCGACGCTGTGACGACCGACGCCTCGGACGAGGTCCTGCGCGACCTCGCCACCGACCTGTCCCAGGACCGCGCCGTGATCCTCGTCGGTGAGCGCCTCGGGGCCGTCCCCGGTGGCCTGACCGCCGCGCTGCGGCTCGCCGAGCGCACGGGTGCCCGCCTCGCGTGGGTGCCGCGTCGTGCGGGGGAGCGCGGTGGCGTCGAGGTCGGCGCCCTGCCGAGCCTGCTGCCCGGCGGACGGCCCGTGGCCGACGCCGCGGCCCGCGTCGACGTCGCCGCCGCGTGGGACGTCGCCGAGCTGCCCGCAGCCCCCGGACGCCCCACGGGCGAGATCCTCGAGGCGGCCCGCACGGGTCGGCTCGGTGCGCTCGTCGTGGGCGGC
This sequence comes from Cellulomonas sp. P22, assembly GCF_044392165.1. Lineage (NCBI taxonomy): Bacteria > Bacillati > Actinomycetota > Actinomycetes > Micrococcales > Cellulomonadaceae > Cellulomonas > Cellulomonas sp. P22. The sequence continues at coordinate 159,885 of NZ_JBISBW010000011.1, read as the reverse complement.
GTGGACCTGCGCGACCTGCCCGACCCCGAGGCCGCCCGCGCCGCGCTGCGCGCGGTGCCGTTCCTCGTGTCGCTCGAGGTGCGCGCCTCCGAGGTCACCGAGCTCGCGGACGTGGTGCTGCCCGTCGCACCGCCCGTCGAGAAGGGCGGCACGTTCGTCACGTGGGAGGGGCGCCCGCGCCCGTTCCCGCAGGCCCTGACCTCGACCGCGGTGGGTGACCACCGCGTGCTCGACCGCCTGGCCGACGCGATGGGCGTCGACCTCGGCGTCGGCACGCTCGCCAAGGTGCACGCCGAGCTCGACCAGCTCGGCGCGTGGGACGGTGCACGCGTGGCCGCCCCGACGCAGGACGCGGCCGAGCCGCCCGCGGTGGCCCCCGGCCACGCCGTGCTCGCGACGTGGCACCTGCTGCTCGACGCGGGCCGCATGCAGGACGGCGAGAAGTTCCTCGCCGGCACCGCGAAGCGGCCCGTGGCGCGCGTCTCGGCCGCGACCGCGGACGGTGCGGGTGTCGTGGACGGCGACGTGCTCGCGGTGAGCACCGGCACCGGCACGATCGAGCTGCCCGTGGTCGTCACCGACATGCCCGACCACGTGGTCTGGCTGCCCACCTGCTCGCCCGGCTCGACCGTGCGCGAGACCCTGCACGCAGGACCCGGTGCGCTCGTGCGCCTCGCGGCCGGTGCCCAGAACGACGTCACGGACGCGGAGGTGCAGGCATGAGGCTGCTCGGTGCGGTGCTGCCCGCGGCCGGTGACCCGGTCGTGGCCGACTTCAGCAACGACAACGGCTGGATCTGGCTGCTCAAGGCCGTGGGGATCATCGTCTTCCTGCTGGTCAGCGTCCTGATCGCCATCTGGTTCGAGCGCAAGGTCGTCGCGCGCATGCAGGTGCGCCCCGGCCCGAACGTGCACGGCCCGTTCGGTCTGCTGCAGCCGGTCGCCGACGCGATGAAGCTCCTGTTCAAGGAGGACATCACGGTCAAGGCGGCCGACAAGCTGGTCTACCTCGTCGCGCCCATGATCGCTGTGTTCTGCTCGCTGCTGACGTTCGCTGTCATCCCGTTCGGCCCGAGCGTGAGCATGTTCGGGATCGTGACCCCGCTGCAGCTGACGGACTTCCCGGTCGCGGTGCTGTACATCCTCGCGTGCGCCTCGGTCGGCGTGTACGGGATCGTGCTCGGCGGCTGGTCGTCGGGCTCGACGTACCCGCTGCTCGGCTCGGTCCGCTCGACGGCCCAGGTCATCTCGTACGAGCTCGCGATGGGCCTGTCGCTCGTGAGCGTGTTCATCATCGCCGGGTCGATGTCGACCTCGCAGATCGTGGGCTCGCAGACCCAGGTGTGGTGGTTCCTGCCGCTGCTGCCCGCGTTCGTCATCTACATCATCTCGATGGTCGGCGAGACGAACCGGCTGCCCTTCGACCTCCCCGAGGCCGAGGGCGAGCTCGTCTCGGGCTACATGACCGAGTACTCGTCGATGAAGTTCGCGTGGTTCTTCCTCGCGGAGTACATCAACATGATCAACGTCTCGGCCGTCGCCACCACCCTGTTCCTCGGCGGCTGGCGGGCACCGTGGCCCATCTCGTGGATCAACGACGGCATGTTCAACACCGGCTGGTGGCCCGTGCTGTGGTTCCTGGCCAAGGTCTGGATGCTCATGTTCGTGTTCGTGTGGATCCGCGGCTCGGCGCTGCGCTTCCGCTACGACCAGTTCATGAAGATCGGCTGGAAGGTGCTCATCCCGGCCGCGCTCGCCTGGGTGGTCTGCGTGTCGCTCGTGCAGGGCGTGCGCAACTTCACCGACATCGAGCTGCGGACCGTGCTGTTCGTGCTCGCGGGCATCCTCATCCTCGCTGTGGTCGTCTCGTTCCTGGTGCCCGAGAAGCCCGCGAACGAACCCGACGGGCCCCCACGCGGCACGTTCGACGACCCCGTGGTGATCGACCCGTTCGCGGGCGGCTACCCGGTGCCGCCGCTGCCCGGCCAGGCGCTGCCGCCGTCCCCGCGGCGCGGACGCACCGCGACCGACCCGAACGAGACCCCCCAGGTCACCCAGGAGGCGAACCGTGGCTGACAAGAGCAAGGACGTCGCGCCCGGACCCGAGCAGGGCGAGGGCAAGGACGTCTCGGTCCCCGGGGCGTACAAGCCGCTCATCGAGCCCCGCACCGGGCTCGCCGAGGTCTTCGGGCCCGTCGGCGGCTTCGGTGTCACGTTCTCGAACCTGTTCCGGCCCACGGTCACCGAGCAGTACCCGTACGAGAAGGTGCCGCCCATGCCGCGGTACCACGGCCGGCACCAGCTCAACCGGTACCCGGACGGGCTCGAGAAGTGCATCGGCTGCGAGCTGTGCGCGTGGGCGTGCCCCGCGGACGCGATCTACGTCGAAGGTGCCGACAACGCGCCCGACGCGCAGTTCTCGCCCGGCGAGCGCTACGGCCGCGTCTACCAGATCAACTACCTGCGCTGCATCTTCTGCGGGCTGTGCATCGAGGCGTGCCCCACGCGGGCGCTGACCATGACGAACGAGTTCGAGCTCGCGGGCCCGACGCGGGAGGGCCTCATCTACGAGAAGGGCGACCTCCTCGCGCCGATGCTCGACACCATGCTCGCGGCCCCGCACCCGATGGTGCCCGGCACGACCGACACCGAGTACTACCGCGGCGAGATCACCGGACCTGTGCCCGCACAGGTCGGCTGGGTCGCGGAGCACCGCCCCGACGACCCGACGCTCCCCGGTGCCGAGCGCGCCGCCGAGCGTCAGGCACACGCCCACACCCCCGGGCAGGAGAACCGATGAGTCACATAGCCGCGGCGCTGCCGACCGTCCTGACGGACGCCGGCGTCACGACGACCGGCGAGGCCGTCCTGTTCTGGGTCCTCGCCCCCATCATGGTCCTGGCAGCGCTGAGCCTGCTCTTCGCCCGCAAGGCCGTGCACGCCGCGATGTCGGTCGTGCTCGTGATGATCTCCCTCGCGTTCATCTACGTCGCGCAGGACGCCCCCTTCCTCGGGGTCGTCCAGGTCGTGGTGTACACGGGCGCCGTGATGATGCTGTTCCTGTTCGTGCTCATGCTCGTCGGTGTCGACGCCTCGGACTCGCTCGTCGAGACCCTGCGCGGCCAGCGCTGGATCGGGCTGCTCGCGGGCATCGGGCTCGGCGTCGTGCTCGTGGGGGTCGTGGGCCGGGCGACGTACGCCACGCCCGTGGGCCTCACCGACGCGAACGCCGACTCCAACCCGGTGGGCGTCGCACGGATCGTGTTCGGTCAGTACGTCTTCTCGTTCGAGGTCGTGGGCGCGCTGCTCATCACCGCGGCGCTCGGCGCGCTGGTGCTCACGCACCGCGAACGCCTGCTGCCGCGCATCACGCAGCGCGAGCGCGCCGACGCGCGGGTCCTGGCCGGCGGTTCGCTCACGCCCCCGCCCGCCCCCGGCGTCTACGCCCGGCACAACGCGATGGACGTGCCCGCGCTCGACCCGCAGGGCAACCCGATCCAGGCCTCGGTCTCACGGGTGCTGCGCATCCGCGGGCAGGAGGCCGGCACCGCGGGCTTCCGCGCCGAGATCCAGCCGTTCCACGGGGGAGCCGACGTCGGGCCCCCGGTGCAGCGGGCCGGTGACGTCGGAGAGACGTCCGGTCCCACGACGCCCATCACCACCGACCGCGGCACGGAGGAGACGCCATGAGCCTCACGCACTACCTGGTGCTCTCCGGCATCCTGTTCAGCATCGGTGCCACGACTGTGCTGCTGCGCCGCAACGCGATCATCGTGTTCATGGGCATCGAGCTCATGCTCAACGCGACGAACCTGCTGCTCGTGACGTTCGCGCGGATCCACGGCAACCTCACGGGCCAGGTGCTGGCCTTCTTCGTGATGGTCGTCGCGGCCGCCGAGGTCGTCATCGGGCTCGCGATCATCGTGGCCATCTTCCGTACCCGCCGCTCGGCCTCGGTCGACGACGTCAACCTGCTGAAGAGCTGAGGGCCGGCCCGTGCACACCCTGACCCCGCTCGCCCTGCTCACCGACTCGTCCGCCGTCACCGGCGTGCAGGCGGTCGACGGCGGCGTGCTCTCCCTCGCCCCGCTGATGGTGGCCCTGCCGCTGTTCGGCGCGGCCCTGCTGCTGCTCACGGGCCGTCGCTCGGACCGCTGGGGCCCCTGGTTCGCCGTGGCGATGTCCTCGCTGTCGTTCGTCGTAGGCCTGGCCAGCATCGTCACGCTGCTCGGCCGCCCCGCCGACGAGCGCGTGCTCGACCTGTCGATGTTCTCGTGGATATCCGTCGGGTCGTTCCACCTCGACGCGGGTCTGCGGCTCGACCCGCTGTCGCTCACGTTCGTGATGCTGGTGACGTTCGTCGGCACCCTCATCCACGTGTACTCGATCGCGTACATGGCCCACGACCCGAGCAAGCGCCGGTTCTTCGCGTACCTCAACCTGTTCGTGGCGGCGATGCTGCTGCTGGTCCTGGCCGACAGCTACCTCCTGCTGTTCGTCGGCTGGGAGGGGGTGGGGCTCGCCTCGTACCTGCTCATCGGGTTCTGGAACCACCGCCCCGCGTACGCCGTCGCGGCCAAGAAGGCGTTCATCGCCAACCGCGTCGGCGACGTGGGTCTGCTCGTGGCGCTCATGCTCATGTTCTCGACCTTCGGCGGCGTGAGCTTCTCGACGGTCGACGCGGGCGTGCCGCACGCGAGCACGGGGACGCTGACGGCGATGGGCCTCGTGCTGCTCGTGGCGGCGTGCGGCAAGTCGGCGCAGTTCCCCCTGCAGTCCTGGCTCGGTGACGCGATGGCGGGCCCGACGCCCGTCTCGGCGCTCATCCACGCGGCGACCATGGTCACCGCGGGCGTCTACCTCGTCGTCCGCTCCGGGGCCATCTACGACGGCGCACCCGACGCGCGGCTCGTCGTGGTCGTCGTCGGTGCGATCACGCTGCTGTTCGGGGCCGTCGTCGGCTGCGCGAAGGACGACCTCAAGAAGGCCCTCGCCGCGTCGACCATGTCCCAGATCGGCTACATGTTCCTCGCGGCCGGGCTCGGCCCGATCGGCTACGCGATCGCGATCTTCCACCTCGTCACGCACGGCTTCTTCAAGGCCGGCATGTTCCTGGGTGCCGGGTCCGTGATGCACGGCATGGACGACCAGGTCGACATGCGCCGCTTCGGCGGCCTGGCCCGCTACATGAAGGTCACGTGGGTCACGTTCGGCCTGGGCTGGCTCGCGATCCTCGGCATCCCGCCGTTCTCGGGCTACTTCAGCAAGGACCGCATCATCGAGGCGGCCTTCGTCCCGGTGGACGGCGCCCCGTGGCGCGCGTGGGTGTTCGGCACCATCGCGCTCGTCGGCGCGGGCATCACCGCGTTCTACATGTCGCGCATGTTCTTCATGACGTTCGAGGGCGAACGCCGCTGGGCCCCCAAGGCCGACGGCGAGCCGCAGCACCCGCACGAGTCGCCGAAGCTCATGACGGTGCCGATGATCGTGCTCGCGGCCGGTTCGGTGGCCCTCGGCGGGCTGCTCGCCGCGGGCGGGTTCACCACGTGGCTCGAGCCCGTGACCGGCCACGTGTCGCACGAGGCCGGCCCGGTGCTGCCCGCGTGGCTCATCGTGACGCTCACGCTGCTGGTCGTCGTCGTGGGCCTCGTGCTCGCGTGGCGCCAGTACGCCGCGGCCCCCGTACCCCTGACCCCACCGCCCGGTTCGGTGCTGACCCGCGCGGCCCGCGCGGACCTGTACCAGGACCAGGTCAACGACGCGCTGCTCGTCGAGCCCGGCCAGCACCTGACCCGTTCGCTCGTGTACCTCGACCGTCAGGTCGTGGACGGCGGGTTCTCGGGTCTGGCCCGGTTCGTCGTCGGCACGGGCAACGTCGTCCGGCGGGTGCAGACGGGCTACGCCCGTCAGTACGCCGCGACGATGCTCCTCGGGCTCGTCATCCTCGTCGTCGCCGTCCTGGCCCCCCGGATCTGAGAGAGAGCCGCGTCGATGTCCTCCGGATTCCCCTGGCTCACCGCCCTCATCGTCCTGCCGCTCCTCGGAGCGGCGGCGGTGTGGGCCCTGCCCACCTCGCGTCGCCGCCTGGTGCGCCCCGTCGCGCTCGGCTTCTCCCTCGTCGAGGTCGCCCTCGCCGTCGGTGCCGTGCTCGCGTTCGACACCGCGCAGTCGGGCGTGCACCAGCTCGTCGAGACCCACGGCTGGATCCCCGCGCTGGGGGTCAGCTACGCGGTGGGGGTCGACGGCGTCGGCCTGCTGCTCGTGCTGCTCTCGGTCGTGCTCGTCCCGCTCGTCCTGCTCGCCGCCTGGCACGAGCAGGGCAGCACGCGTGAGGTCGTCACCGACCAGCTGCGGCACTACATGGCCCTGATCCTGCTCACGCAGGTCTTCATGGTCGCCGTGTTCGCGGCGCGCGACGTCTTCCTGTTCTACGTGCTGTTCGAGGCCATGCTCATCCCGGTGTACTTCCTCATCGGGCAGTTCGGTGGGGAGCGGCGGCGGTACGCGGCCGTGAAGTTCCTGCTGTTCTCGCTCGCGGGCGGGCTCGTGATGCTCGTAGGCGTCATCGCCCTGTACCTCGAGGGCCCGGGCGGACCGCAGGGCTTCCTCACCCAGAACCTCGTGGGCGTCGACCTGCCGGTCGCGACCGAGCGCTGGCTGTTCGTGGCGTTCTTCCTCGCGTTCGCGATCAAGGCGCCCATGTTCCCGGTGCACACGTGGCTGCCCGACGCCGCCGAGCAGGCCCCCGCGGGCACCTCGGTGCTGCTGGTCGGCGTGCTCGACAAGGTCGGCACGTTCGGCATGCTCACGCTGTGCCTGCCGCTGTTCCCGAACGCCTCGACGTGGGCCGCGCCCGCGATCGTGGTGCTCGCCGTGATCTCGATCCTCTACGGGGCGCTGCTCGCGATCGCGCAGCAGGACCTCATGCGGCTCATCGCGTACACGTCGGTCTCGCACTTCGGCTTCATCGTGCTGGGCATCTTCGCCTTCACGTCGCTGAGCGTGTCGGGGTCGTCGTTCTACATGGTCAACCACGGGCTCTCGACGGGTGCGCTGTTCCTGCTCGCGGGCTACCTCGTGGCCCGTCGCGGCTCGCGTCGCATCGCGGACTTCGGCGGCCTGCAGAAGGTCGTGCCGGTGCTCGCGGGGACGTTCCTCGTCGCGGGCCTCTCGGCGCTGTCGCTGCCGGGCCTGTCCACGTTCGTCAGCGAGTTCATGGTGCTGATCGGCACGTACGCCCGGGACCGCCCGGCCGCGGTCGTCGCTGCCTTCGCCGTGGTGCTCGCCGCGCTCTACATCCTGCTGACGTATCAGCGCATCTTCACCGGACCGGTGCGTGACGAGCTCGCCACGACCCCGGACCTGTCCGGACGCGAACGGTGGGCCATCGCCCCCCTCATCGCGATCATGCTCGTGATCGGCTTCTACCCGGCTCCCGCCCTCGACCTCGTGGGCGACCCGGCGCAGGTCACGCTCGACCAGGTGGGGATCCAGGACGTGCCCTCGCAGGTGCTCGTGGACGACAGTGCAGCAACCGACGGGAGTGACAAGTGAACGGGGCCGGCTTCACCGCACCGGACATCGCGTGGGCGCAGCTGACCCCCGTCATCCTGGTGCTCGGCGCCGCGGTGGTCGGGGTGCTCGTCGAGGCCTTCGCGCCGCGCCGGGTGCGCCGCACCGTGCAGCTCACCCTCTCGGTCGCCGCGACCGCGGGCGCGCTCGTGGCCGTCGCGCTGCTGTGGTCCGACGTCAGGACGACCGGCGGCACCGTGGTGCTCGGCGGCGCGCTCGTCGTCGACGGACCGACGCTCGTGCTGCAGGGCACCATCGCGCTGCTCGCGCTGCTCTCGTTCCTGGTCGTCGCTGACCGCACCCGCTCGGGTGAGGACGCGTTCGCGCCCCAGGCCGCGGCGCTGCCGGGCTCGGACTACGAGGAGCTCGCGCTCCGCAAGGGTCTCGCGCAGACCGAGGTGTACCCGCTGCTGCTCTTCGCCACGGGCGGCATGCTCATCTTCCCGGCCACCGCCGACCTGCTGACGCTGTTCGTCGCGCTCGAGGTGCTGTCGCTGCCGCTGTACCTGCTCACCGGGATGGCGCGCCGTCGCCGCCTGCTGAGCCAGGAGGCGTCCATGAAGTACTTCCTGCTGGGGGCGTTCGCCTCGGCGATCCTGCTGTTCGGCGTCGCGCTGCTCTACGGGTTCTCCGGCTCGCTGCGCTACTCCGAGATCGCCGCCGCCACGCAGACCGTGGTGGGCCTCGACGGGCTGCTGCTCGTCGGTGCTGTGCTCGTGCTCGTGGGGCTGCTGTTCAAGGTCGGCGCGGTGCCGTTCCAGCAGTGGACGCCCGACGTCTACCAGGGCGCCCCGACGCCGGTCACCGGCTTCATGGCCGCGTGCACCAAGGTCGCGGCGTTCGGTGCGCTGCTGCGCATGATGTACGTGGTGCTGCCCGGCCTGGCGTGGGACCTCGAGCCGATGCTGTGGGCCGTCGCGATCCTCACCATGGTGGTCGGCACGGTCGCGGCCCTGGTGCAGACCGACATGAAGCGCATGCTGGCCTACTCGTCGATCGCGCACGCGGGCTTCGTGCTCACCGGCGTCATCGCGCTCGACAGCACGGGCATCAGCTCGGTGCTCTTCTACCTGCTGGCCTACGGCGCGGCGACGGTCGGCGCGTTCGGCATCGTCTCGCTGGTGCGCGAGCGCACGGCGGTCCCCGCGACCGTCACCGCGGGTGGCGGCTCGGACGACGTGACCGAGAGCGAGGGCGTCGTGATCGGCGAGGCCACGCACCTCGCGCAGTGGGCCGGGCTGGGGCGCACGCACCCGCTGACCGCCCTGACCTTCACCCTCTTCCTGCTCTCGTTCGCGGGCATCCCGCTCACGGCCGGTTTCACCGGGAAGTTCGCTGTGTTCTCGGCAGCGGTCGCCGGTGGTGCGTGGCAGCTCGCGCTCGTGGGTGTCCTGGCCTCGGCCGCGGCGGCGTTCTTCTACGTCCGCATCGTCGTGCTGATGTTCTTCACGCCGCCCCCGGGCACGGAGGGGGCCCCGGACGAGGCGCCGAGCACGTCGGTCACCACCGTCGTCACCACGCAGGGGTTCACCGCCGTCGCCGTGGCGGCGTGCGCGCTGCTGACCATCGTCCTGGGTGTGCTGCCGTCGCCGGTTCTCGATCTGGTGACCGAGGCGGCTAAGTTCATCCCGTGAGCTCCACAACCGTCCTCCCCCTGAACGACCCGGCCCTGGCCGAGCTGTTGACGGGGCGCCTCGCCCTGGTCGAGGAACGCCTGCGCGACTCCGTCGCGCACGCGGACCCCCTCGCCGACGACGCCTCGCGCCACCTGGTCAACGCCGGCGGCAAGCGGCTGCGGCCCATGCTGACGCTGCTGGCCGCCGAGCTGGGTGACGGTGCGCGCCGTGAGGTGCTCGACGCGGCCGTGGTGGTCGAGCTGACGCACCTCGCGTCGCTGTACCACGACGACGTCATGGACTCGGCGCCGCTGCGCCGCGGTGCGCCGTCGGCCCACGAGGTGTGGGGGAACCAGGTCGCGATCCTCACCGGCGACCTGCTGTTCGCCCGCGCCTCGGTCACGGTCGCCGGGCTGGGACCCGAGGCCGTCCGCATCCAGGCGACCACGTTCGAGCGCCTGTGCCTCGGCCAGCTGCACGAGACCGTGGGACCCCGGCCCGACGAGGACCCGGTCGCGCACTACCTGCAGGTGCTCTCCGACAAGACGGCCTCGCTGATCGCGACCTCGGCCCGGTTCGGGGCGATGTTCGCGGGCTGCACCCCGGACGTCGTCTCGACCCTCACGAGCTTCGGCGAGAAGGTCGGCGTGGCCTTCCAGCTCGCCGACGACGTGATCGACCTCACGTCCCTCGGTGACGTCACGGGCAAGACCCCGGGCACCGACCTGCGCGAGCGGGTCCCCACCATGCCCGCGCTGCTGCTGCGTCGGCTCGCCGGTTCGGCCGCGGGCACGGCCGCGGACCGTGAGCTCGTCGCGCTGCTCGACTCCGACCTGTCGAGCGACGCCGCGCTCGACGAGGCGGTGGGCGCGCTCCGGACGCACGACGTGGTCGAGCAGACCCGCAGCCAGGCCGTCGAGCTGGCACGCGCCGCAGCGGCCGAGCTCGCACCGCTGCCCACCGGACCGGTCAAGGACGCGCTCGTGGCCTTCGCGGACGCGCTGGTGGACCGCGCTTCCTGAGGCCCGCGCCTCGCACACGTCGACGGGAGGGACGATGACCGCACGAGCGACGCACCCGTCCGCGGTCTGCCTCACGTGCGACGTCCCGCTCGCACCCGACGCGCTGTTCTGCGGCGCGTGCGGGTCGCCCGCTCCCGCCCTCCCGCCCGCGCACGCCGTCGCACCGCCGCCCGCCCCGTCACCGCCTGCCCCGTCGCTGCCTGCGCCTGTCGCGACGCGGCGCAGCGTCGGCGCGTCGTCCGGCACCCTCACGGTCTCGCCGGGGGAGGTCGCACCGGTGGGCGCCCGGCTCGGTGCGCTTGTCCTGGACCAGGTCGTCGTGGTCGCCGTCGGCGCGGTCGTGCTCGCCGCCACCGACCTGCTCGCCCCGAGCAGCGGCGCCGCGCTCGCGCCGCTCGTGGCGGGTGCCGTCATGGCCTGCGTGGCCGTCGCGCAGTGGGTCGCCGAGGCCCGCACGGGGCTGACGATCGGGAACCTGCTGCTCGGCACCCGCACCGTCGCGTCCGCGACCGGTCGGCCCGCGGGCCTCGGACGCGTCCTGCTGCGCACCGTGGTGCAAGGGCTGGGTTCGGTGGTCCCCGTCGTCGGCACCTACGTGGTGGCCGGTTCGGGGGCGTGGGACGCCTCGCCCGCCCAGCGTGGCTGGCACGACAAGGCTGCGGGCACGATGGTGCTGCGGCGTGACGCCTCCGGGCGTGAGCAGACCGTGCTCACGGCGCCCACCCCGAGCGCCGACCGGTACGCCGCGCCCGCGCCCGCGCTCGCAGCGGTACCCGCACCCGCGTCCGTACCCGCAGCGGTACCCGCACCCGCAGCGGTATCCGCCCCCGTCCCGGCACCGGAACCCGCACCCGCCCCGTGGCCCGTGTCCCGGTCGGAACCGTCGCGGATGCCGGTGGCCACGCAGGTCTGGCTCGTGTTCGACACGGGCGAGAGCCTGGCGGTGGTCGGTGACGGCGCCGTGGGCCGTCATCCGCAGGGTGCGATCGACGGTGCTGTCGCGCACGCCGTGGCGATCGACGACCCGTCGCGGTCGATCTCCAAGCTCCACCTGGTGTTCGGCCCCGAGCCCGGAGGGGTGTGGGTCATGGACCGTGGCTCGACCAACGGCACCGTGGTCGTCGCGCCCGACGGTGAGATGCGGGCGCTGCCTGCCGGTGCGCGGGCGCACGTCGCGCCGGGCTGGGTCGTGCGCTTCGGCGAGCGCGCGTTCCGGGTCGAGGCGCGATGAGCGCGATCGGCCCCGTGTGGGGCGCGGCGACGGACATCGGCACGCGGCGCACGTCCAACGAGGACAGCTACGTGGCCGCGACGCCCGTGTTCGCCGTGGCCGACGGCATGGGTGGCCACGATGCCGGTGAGGTCGCGAGCGCGGCCGCGGCCGGGGCGCTCGCACGGCTCGCCGGGCTGACGGACGTCACCGCGCAGGACGTCCAGCTGCGGCTCGAGGCCGCCCGGGCGCGGCTCCAGGCGCTGCCGCCGACCCTCGGGCGCAGCCCGGGCACGACTGTCGCCGGGGTCGTCCTCACCGAGCACGAGGGCCGTCCGCACTGGCTCGTGCTCAACCTGGGCGACTCGCGCACCTACCGGCTGCAGGGCCACGTGCTCGAGCAGCTGAGCGTCGACCACTCGGAGGTCCAGGAGCTCGTCGACGCGGGGCACATCTCGCCCGAGGAGGCGCTGCACCACGCGCGCCGCCACGTGCTGACCCGGTCGCTCGGTGCGGCGTCCTCCCTCGCGGTCGACTACCTGCTGGTGCCGGTCGAGCACGGCGACCGCATGCTCGTGTGCTCGGACGGGCTCACGGGCGAGCTCGACGACTCGCTGATCGCGGGGCTGCTGCGCTCGCGCCCGCACCCCCAGGACGCGGCCGAGTCGCTGGTCGCGGCAGCGGTCGCCGCGGGTGGCCGGGACAACGTCACGGCCGTGGTGGTCGACGCCCCGCGGGACTGACCGCGCGTCGGTCAGTGCGTGGGTGCGCTGAACGCGAGCTGCACCACCTGGCGACCGCCGTCGCGCGTGACGAGCTGACCGCGGCCGGGCACGCCCGGCACGGGCCGGGCAGCACCCACGAGCGCGCCCTCGTCGGGGCTTCCCGCGAGCACGAGGCCCGGTGCGGCGAGGTCCCGCAGGGCCTGCAGCACGGGCTCGTACATCGCGCGTCCCGCGCCGCCGGTGCGCCGGGTGAGCACGAGGTGCAGCCCGACGTCGCCGGCCTGGGCGAGCAGCGGCACGAGCGGGGCGAGCGGGTTGCCGGCGCTGGTCGCGACCAGGTCGTAGTCGTCGACCAGCACGAACACCTCGGCGCCCGTCCACCACGACCGCGCGCGCAGCTGCTCGGGCGTGACGTCGGGCCCGGGCAGACGGGTCCGCAGGTACGCGGCGAGTGCGGCGATCTCCTCGGTGGCCTGCTCCTGGGTCGTGAGGTACCCCGCGAGGTACTCGCCGGGGATCTCGCCGAGCAGCGAGCGACGCAGGTCGACGGCGAAGACCTGCGCGCGGTCGGGGGTCCACACCCGGCGCACCTCGTCGGCCACGGCGCGCAGCAGGGCGGACTTGCCCGATCCGCCGTCGCCGAACGCGTACAGGTGGTTCTCCTCGGCCAGGTCGATGCCGACGGGCGCGAGGCGGGCCTCGTCGATGCCGAGCAGCAGGCGGCTCGTGTCGTGCTGCGCGAGGGCACGCACCTGGGCGAGCGTGACCCGCTCGGGCAGCAGCCGGAGCTTGGGTCCGGGGGCACCGCGCCACGCGGCGACGACCGCGTCGACCAGGTGGTCCACGCCCGCGCCGAGCGTCCCTGGGTCGGGTGAGCCGTCGATGCGGGGGAGGGCGGCGAGCACGTGGTGCCGCGACATGGCCAGACCGCGCCCCGGACGGTCCTTCGGGACGTCGACGGCGGTCTTGCGGTCGATCTCGGAGTCCGCGGGGTCGCCCAGGCGCAGCTCGATCTTGGTGCCGAGGAGGTCCTTGACCTGCGCGCGGAAGTCCATCCAGCGTGCGCCCGACGCGAGCAGGTGCAGCCCGTACGTCAGCCCCCGCCCGACGAGGGCCTGCAGCTCGGGCTCGAGCTCGTCGAACTCGGTGCGGACCGTGCCCCAGCCGTCGACGACGAGGAACAGGTCGCCGTAGCCGTCGTCGGCCCGGCCCTCGAGGCGGCGCGCGCGGTACGTCTCGATCGAGTCGATGCCCTGCGCGCGGAAGTACAGCTCGCGGGCGTCCACGAGGCTGCGCAGCTCGGCCACGACCCGTCGGACCACGTCGGGCTCGGAGCGGCCGGCCACGCCCGCGACGTGCGGCAGACGGGCGAGCGGGCTGAACGTGCCGCCGCCGAAGTCCAGGACGTAGACCTGCACCTCGTGCGGGGTGCGGGTCAGCGCCAGACCGGTCACGACCGAGCGCAGCAGGGTGCTCTTGCCCGTGCGCGGTCCGCCCACGACGGCCAGGTGCCCACCCGCGCCGCCGAGCGAGACCGTGAGGTTCTCGCGGCGCTGCTCGAGCGGCCGGTCGACGATGCCGAGCGGGACGGTCAGGTCGCCCGCGGCCCGCCAGGTGGGGGAGACGAGGCCGAGCTGCGGGTCGACCGCGAGATCGGGCATGAGCTGGTCGAACGTGCTCGGCACCACGAGCGGCGGCAGCCACACCTGGTGCGCCGCGGGGCCCTTGCCGCGCATCCGCTCGACCGCGATGTCGAACGTGGCGCGCTCGTCGGGCGCCTCGACGACGGGTGCCTCGGCGGCCGCGGCGACGGGGGACGCGAGGCTCAGCACCGGCGCCGCGGTGAACGGTTCGAGGCGCGCCGGGCCGGCGGGCCCGGCCGTGCGTGCCGCGTGCCGACGCGCGGGCGGCGGCCCCGAGACGTACGCCGCGCGGAACTGCACCATCGTGGTGGTGTCGGGCTTGAGGAACCCCATGCCGGGCACCGAGGGCAGCGTGTACGCGTCGGGCACGCCCAGCACGGTGCGTGACTCGGCGGCCGAGAACGTGCGCAGCCCGATCCGGTAGGACAGGTGCGACTCGAGCCCGCGCAGCCGGCCCTCCTCGAGGCGCTGCGAGGACAGCAGCAGGTGCATCTGCAGCGACCGGCCCAGCCGTCCGATCGTCACGAACAGGTCCACGAACTCGGGCTTGGCCGAGAGCAGCTCGGAGAACTCGTCGCACACGATGAGCAGCGCGGGCAACGGGTCCAGGTCGGTGCGCCCGTTCGCGCGCGCCTTCTCGTACTCGGTGACGTTGCTGAAGTTGCCCGCCGCGCGCAGCAGCTCCTGGCGGCGGACCATCTCGCCCTGCAGGGCGTCCTGCATGCGGTCGACGAGCGTGAGCTCCTCGCCGAGGTTCGTGATGATCGCGGACACGTGCGGCAGGTCGGCCATGCCCGCGAACGTCGCGCCGCCCTTGAAGTCGACCAGGACGAAGTTGAGGTCCTCCGAGGAGTGGGTCAGCGCGAGGGCCAGCACGAGCGTGCGCAGCACCTCGGACTTGCCCGATCCGGTGGCGCCGATGATGAGGCCGTGCGGGCCCATGCCCTGCTGCGCGGACTCCTTGATGTCGAGCGCGACGGGCTGGCCCTGCATCGTCAGCCCGATCGGCACCCGGAGCCGGTCGCGCGGCAGACGTGGTCGCCACGTGAGGCCCAGGTCCAGGTCGCGGATGTCACCGATGCCGAGCAGGTCGGTGAGCTCGGACGACGCGTTGGCCCCGTCGGTGCGTGCGGGACCCTGCTCGACGTGGCGCGGCATCAGGCGACGTGCGGCAGCCTCGGCGTCGGGCACCGCGAGCTGGTCGGCGACCACCCGGTACGGCTCGTGGCCCACGCGCAGCACGTCCACGGGCACCCGTCCGGCGTTCGGCCCGGTGGCCGGAGCGACCCCCAGGCCGAGGCGCAGGGTGTGGGGGGAGTCGAGGTCGGACCAGCTCTCGGGCAGCTCGAGCACGGTCACGCCCAGCACGCCGTCGGGCGTGAGGATCGCGTTGCCGGCGGGCACGTGGCCGCCGTCGACCACGACGAGCACATGGGGCACCGGTGGCTGCGCACCCGGCCCGAAGCGCGGCCGGTCCCGCAGGTCCTCGGGGAGCAGGCCCTCGACGTCGGTCAGTGCCGTGCCGATCATCCGCGCAGGCCCCACGGCGTCCCGCACCCGGGCCGAGTGGGTGTGCGGGAGCCACTTGGTCCAGTCCCACGCCGCGGCGTTGCGCTCGCTCGTCAGGACCGCGACCTGCAGGTGCTCCGGGGAGTGGAAGGCCGCGAGCTGGCTCACGAGCGCCCGGGCGAGCGCGCGGGCCTCGTCCTCGCCTCCCGTGACCTCGACGCGGGCGACGGAGCCCAGGTCGATGCCCACGGGGACGTCGCGCTGCACCCGGTGCGTCACGAGGAACCGGTGGGCGGCCGAGGCGGCGACGGGGTCGAGCTGGGCGAGCGGCGCCGTCTCGGGGGCGTCGAGCTCGAGGCACAGCGGCTGGGCGCCCAGGCCGAGGCGCACCAGCAGGAAGTCGTCGTGGTCGGGCTCGCGCTCCCAGACCCGGCTGCCCTCCTCGGCGACCGCCGCGAGCGCGCGCGGGTCGGGCATGACCCACTCCGCTGCCCGACGCTGCTGACGCGCGGCCTGGCGCACCGTGCCGCGCAGGTCCGCCAGGTAGGCGAGGTACTCACGCCGCGCACCGACCACCTGTGCCTGGTGCTGCGAACGCTGGCGCCAGCCGTTGACCCCCACGAAGCCCAGCGACGCGACCAGGAACATGCCGGCCGCGATCATGCCGCGGGGACCGGGGGAGGAGACCGCGACGAAGACGATCGAGCCGACGCTGCCCAGCATCGGCAGCATCGTGGCCAGCAGGCCGCTCACGCCGTCGGACGCCTGGATCTCGGGCGGGGCCAGGAGCGCGACACGACCGGAGGGGACGCCGGGCGGTGCGACGCGGGCTGCCCGGTACGGTGCGATCGACATTCCGAGCTGCTCCTCCGTGGTGCCGGGCCGCGGCCCCGCCGGCCGCGGCCCCTGGGCGAGGTCCGGCGGCGTCGTGCGGTGAGCCGCGGCACACCATATCGGGCGCCGCGCGTGCGATCTCGGACAGACCACCCGGGAGGTGCAGGCTTCACCCACCTGCGTGACCTGCGCGGGCGCGGGCCCCCGCCGCGCCCGGGGCCCCAGTAGCATGTCGCCGGTCCTGCCCGGGTCGACCGGCCCCCATCGGAGGAGGTTGGCGTGAGCGCACCTGCCGCGCCGCTCGTCCGTCTCGCGCTCCAGATCGGCGGCGACCGGCTCGACGTCGCGCTCACCCCTGAGGTGAGCCTCGCCGCGACCCTCCGGTCCGCGGGCGTGGACGTCCGCGAGCCCGGCCTGGTGGTGCTCGACTCGTCCGGCCGCCCGCTCGCGATCGACGAGGGCGTCGGCCCGAACCTCGCCGACGGTGCCGTGGTGCACGTCGTCCGCCCGGCAGCGCCCGACCCGGTGGGACGCAGGACCACCGGGTCGGCGTCACGTCGGCCGCCGGCGCAGGCGGGCCTCGTGCTCCTGGGCGGGGTCGGAGGGCTCGTCGTCGCAGGCGCCGCGCTGCTGGGCGTCCCGTCCGCGCTGCCCGTCGCCGGTGGGCCGCAGGTGCTCGCGGCCGTGCTCGGGCTCACCGCTGTCGCGCTCGTCACGGCGCGCGGGAGCAGCCGTGGGGTGGCCGACGCGGCCACGCTCGTGGCGCCCGTCCTCGGGTTCGCCGCCGGGGTCCTGGCCGTCGACCCGGCGCTCGCCCGCGCGCACCAGCTGGCCGTCGCCGTCGGGCTGGTCGTGGCCGCCGTCGTCGCCGCGGCACGCCACGCGGTCAGCCGCATCGCGCGCTCTGCCGCGGCCGACCTGTCCGGCGTCGTGCTCGTGGCCTTCGCGGTCGCCGCCGCCGCCGCGGCCGCCACGCTGCTCGCCGGGCTCCCCGGCGCCCTCGCGGCAGCCGTCCTGGTGGGGGCCGCGCCGCTCGCCCTGCGGGCCCTGCCCAGCCTGACCATCGCCGTGCCCGACGAGCAGCTCGTCGACCTCACCCTGACCGCGCGCACGGCCCTGTCGGTGCGCGGACCCCGTCGCCCCGCCCCCGCACGGGCGACCCGGCAGCAGGTCGAGCTGACCGTCGGACGCGCGGAGCGGCGCAAGGACTCGGGCACCGTGCTCGTGGCGATCGTGGGCCCCCTGCTGCTCCCGGTCGTGCTCACGACCCCCGCGCCCAGCGCCGTCGCGCGGTGGGGGAGCCTCGCGCTCGCGGGCTGCGTCGCGCTCGCTCTCGCGCTGCTGCCCCGCACCGCCCGGGGCACCACAGCCCGGGTCGTGCCCCGCCTCGCCGCCGCCGCGGTGCTGGCCGAGGCCGTCGTCCTCACCGACGTCGGGGGAGCGTCTCCCGTGCTCGCGGCGACCGTGCTCGTGCTCGTCGCCCTGGTGGCCGCCGGGACGAGCCTGCCGACGGGGCGCGGGTGGCGCTCGGTCGCGGCGTCGAGGTGCGCAGACGGCATCGAGTCGCTCGCGGTCGTGCTCGCCCTGCCCGCTGCCCTCGTCGCGGTCGACGCGATCGCCCTGCTCCGCGCGGCGGCGTCCGGATGACGACCGCAGCCGCTGGGTCGGCGTCCGTCGTGCCGCCGCCCCCCGACCCCTCGCCGTCCTGCGACCTCCGGGAGAGCCGATGACCAGCACCGCCCAGGGAGCCGTCTGCGCAGGCTGCCGGCGCCCGTTGCAGCCCGGCGCCCGGTTCTGCACTGGATGCGGCAGCGCTGTCGTCCTCGCGGGGTCCGACGTGGTGGTCATCGAGGACGCCCAGCCCGCCGCGCCGCACAGCGAGCCCTGGGGCGCGGCGCGCCGCACCGGCACCGCGCACGCACCGTCCCCGACCGACGAGCGGGCCGCGAGTCTGGACCCTGCGTTCGGCGGCGTCACGCCCGCACGGGTCGGCCAGCGGCTCCTCGCCTACGCCGTCGACGCGCTCGCGGTCACGCTCGCGTGCGCCCTCGTGCTCGTCCTGACCCGCAGCGTGGTGCTCACGGTGCTCGTGGGCGCCGAGCTCGTGGTCGGCATCGTGGTGTGGGAGGGACGCACGGGCGCGTCGTTCGGCAACCTCGCGGTCGGCCTGCGCACCGCCCGCATCGAGTCGCCCCACGCCGCGGGGTCGGGCCGCTCGACCCGCCGGGCCCTCGTGCTCGGTGCCGGCCACCTGGGTCTGGGCGTCGGGCAGTGGCTCGTCGTCGCCTCCGGGGCCTTCGACCCCACCGGGCGGGTGCGCGGCTGGCACGACCGCGCTGCACGCACCGTGGTGGTCGACGTGCGGGCGCCCCGTCGCAGCCCGGCGCCGCCGCCGGCACCCCGTGCGGTGAGCGGCCCTGCCGTCAGCACCGTCCGACCCGCGCAGCCCCGCACACCGGAGCCCCCGACGACGTCGGCGGTCACCCAGGCCCAGCCGCGGCTGCGGCCCGACGCCGCCGGCCACGTGGCGGCGGGGGGCAGGCCGGGCGCGCCCGTCGGGCAGCGTGTGCCGGCAGGGCAGGGTGTGCCGGTCGACAGGGGCGTGCCGGTCGCCCCGCCTCGCGAGGTCGCGGCCGTGTCCGCCGCCCCTGCGGCCGGCTTCGTCCTCACCCTCGACACCGGGGAGTCGACCACGGTCCACGGGCCGGGTGTCGTCGGGCGTGCGCCGCGGGCCGTGCCCGGCGAGCGCTGCGACCACGTGGTGCAGGTCGACGACCCCGACCGTTCGCTGTCCCGGACCCACGCGCGCTTCGGCATCGACAGCACCGGGTTCTGGATCTCCGACGCGGGTTCGGGGAACGGCACCGTGCTGCTCGTCCCCGGCCGACCCACGGTCGTCGTGCCCACCGACCGTCGGGTCTCCGTGCCGGCCGGGGCCACCGTGCAGATCGGCAACCGGACCTTCACTGTCCGCCCCGCGACCCGTTAGCGAACGCCGCGGTCGCCCGCGGCCGGCGCCGGGGCGGTGCGGGTCACCAGGGCTCGTCGGCCTCGGGGTCGGGCTCCGGGGCGGTGGGCAGCTGGTCGCGCGACCCGGCGCGTGCCCGTGCGGTCAGCGCCGCAGGGATGGGGGCGTCGTCTTCCTCGAGCTGGGGCGCGAGGTACCCCGATGAGGTGGTGCGACGGGACTTCGTCGAGCCGCCCGCAGCGCCGGCGCCCGCGCCCTGCGGACCGACCATCGTGGAGCCCTGCCCTGCACCGGGAGTCGTGGACGTGGTCGTCGACGAGCCGGCGACCAGGCCCGAGCGGCCGCTGGTGCCCGTGAGGCCCGATCCCGAGGCTCCCGCCGTCGACCGCGAGCCCGCCCCGGCCGCCGCTCCCTGACCGCCGCCGAGGAACGTGCCACCTGCCGCGCCTGCCCCTGCGCCCGTGCCGGTGCCCGTCGCGCCGATCCCGAGGCCTCCGCCGATCCCGAGGCCTCCGCCGAGGCCGCTGCCGACGCCCAGCGCCGTGGGGGAGCCGCCGAGCCGGCCGACCCCGGCCGCGCCCAGCGCCGCACCACCCACGGCCAGGCCGCCCGCGAGGGCACCCGCGCCCGCAGCCGACCCGCCGAGCCCCGCCCCGTGGCCGGCGCTCCCGCCGAAGCCGCCGATCCCGGGGGTCGTGCCGGTGCCGAGCCCCGTGCCGGTGCCGAGCCCCGTGCCGGTGCCGAGCCCCGTGCCGGTGCCGAGCCCCGTGCCGGTGCCGAGCCCCGTGCCGGTGCCGAGCCCCGTGCCTGTCGTGCCCGCGCCGGGCACGTACCCGCTCACGGTGCCGTCGGCCGAGGTCGTGCCACCACCCACCGGCGAGGTACCACTGACGGGGACCCCGCCGATCGTGGTGCCGGGCTTGCTGGCGATGTCGAGCGACGACTCGGTGCCAGCGGTCCAGGGCGTCGCACCGGCCGCGGCCGTGGACCAGGACCCCGCAGCGGACCGCGACGGGACGCCGGACGTGGTCCGCTGCCGGGTCCAGGTACCGGCATCGGCGGGATCGGCAACCGGGGCCTGGTCGGTGGGGGTCGTGGCCGGGAGGCTGGACAGCGGGGTCACGTAGGCGTCGATCTCGGGGCTGGACGCGAGTGAGTGCGTGGCGTCGGTGATCGCCGTCGCCAGATTGGCCAGGGCCTTCTTCGCTGCCGACTCCCGGTCGCTCTCGCGCTGGTTGGACCAGATCTCCCCGGCGACGGTGGCGGCGACGGTGCCGATGCCCGGAAGTGCGATGGTCCCCCCCGCGGTGAGGGCGGCACGCTGGGCGAAGGAGAGCTTGCCCTCGGGCAGTGCGTGATAGGCCTCCTGCGCGGCGGCCACCGCGGCGCGGGCGCTCTCGGCGGCGGTCTGGGCGCGGGTGATCGAGTCGGCGGTCCTGCGCATGTCGCTGGCCAGGAGGGTCAGCTCGCCCTCTGAGGCGTCGGCGATCTCTCCGGTGATGCCGAGGTCGCCCACGATCGCGGTGACCGAGTCAGCCATCGAGTCCAGGGCCGACGCGGCGAAGTGCAGGCGCATCGCGTCCTGGGTGATCGTGTCGAGCTCCGCCTGCAGCGTGAGGGCGAGGTCGTCGGCGTGCTGTCCCATCGGGGATCCCTTCTCAGGCCCAGGGGCCGGGGGTCGGTGGCGGGGACGAGGAGGCGGTGGTGCGGCGTCGTGCGCGGCGGGTGAGGGCGACGGCGAGGGCGATGCCGATGAGGACGAGGAGCCCGAGAGCTCCGGCGGCGGTGAGCAGGAGCGGGCTCAGGGGTGAGGCCGTCGTGGTGGGGGTGGCGGTGTCCTGCGCCTCTGCCGGCGGCGCAGTGGTGGTGTCGGTGCCGGGTTCGGGCTGGCCGAGGATCGTGGCGGTCGAGGGTTCGGCGTCGTCGCGCAGCAGCGGGTTCTCGTCGGGGTAGGTGGTCGGGTCGTGGGCGAGCATGTGCTGGACGTCCACGATGCCGTAGCCGAGGTCGGCGTTGCGGGTGAGTTCGTGGTCCGTGGGCCCGGTGTTGCGGATCAGGGACTGGATCATCTGGTTCGCGGTCGCGTCGGGGTAGGCGGACCAGACGAGCGCGAGGACCCCCGCGGTGAACGGCGTCGCGTAGGACGACCCGCCGGCGAGCCCGTAGCTGTCCCAGGTGGGCATGATGACTCGGACGTCCTGCCCCGGCGCGGCGACCGTGATCCACGGGGTGGCTTCCATGGTGTCCGTGGCCGAGCGGCCGTCCACGTCGCTGCGCTCGACCGCGACCACGCCATTCGCACTGGACAGGAAGTCGGGTTGAAAGCTGTCGTTGGGCACGCCCGCCACGACGACCACGCCTGCTCGCAGGACCCGCGCGAGCGCGTCCGTGACGTCGGCGGTGGATCCATAGCCGAACGACAGGCTCACGATGTCGGCGCCGTCGGCCACGGCCTGGTCGAGCGCAGAGACGACCGACGTCGCCGTGCTCTCTCCGACCCGAGCGCAGTCGCTGTTCTCGCCTCCGGTGCTGAAGTGGACCGTGTAGTGGAGCACGTGCGCTCCGGGGGCCACCCCGAGTGTGCCCGGCTGGCCGGCGGCCCCTTTCCCGTTACCGAGGATCATCGAGGTGACCGTCGTGGCGTGGAACGCCTCCGGGTCGGTGGTGATCGCGTCGATGGGCGGTCCGCCCGGCGTCCGTGCGCAGTAGGCCGGTTCGTGGACGGTCAGGTCCGCGCCCGCGAGCTCGGGTGCTCCCGCGTTGATCGGGCCGTCGAGCACGGCGATGGTGATGCCCTCGCCCCGGGTGCGTTGGTGGGCCTCGGCGACGCCGGTCTGGGTGTAGTACCACAGGCCGTCCCCGGCGTCGGCGGCCATGGCCGGACCCGTGGGGGTCGCGAGAAGGGCGGTCAGGGCGAGCGTCGCGACCACCCCGTGGCGCAGGGGCCGTCGCGTCACGTCTCGTCGGGTCACAGCGGGACCATGCGGCCCTGGAGGCCGGCCAGCCGGTTCGCTGCGGCGGTCAGCGAGGCCGCTGCGGCGGCGTCCTGCGCCAGGAGGGCCGAGGCGCTCGTGCTCAGTCCCGTGATCTGCTTGTCGACGGTCGCATGCAGCCGGGCGATGAAGCCGCGCGCCTCGTCGAGCGACGCGGCGAGCGTCCGCGAGAAGTCGTCGGGTCCCGGGGCGGCGGACCACCGGGTGGTGTCCTGGTTCCCGCCGATCTCCGCGACCGCCCCCTGCAGGATCTCGAGGTTGTCCAGGATGGAGGTCAGCCGCGCGACCCGCGCGCTGAGGACCTCGCTGTCGAGCTCGATCTCGCCGGCCATGCCCGTCCCCTCGTCGCGGCCCGTGTCGCGGGCCGATGTGCTCGACGCGCGCCGCGCCGCCAGCCCCGGGGGGATGGCGGCGCGGGCGTCCGTCGTGGTGCCGTGCGCGCCGCGGCGCGCGGGTCGAGCTACCAGCGCTGGGCGTTCGCCCGCTCGGTGGCCTGGTAGTCCTCACCCGAGGCCGCGACCGCGCGGCCGATGTCCGCGAGCAGGGCCTTCATGTCGGTGATGGCCGCGGTCCACGAGGCCTTCGAGGCCTCGTAGGACTCGGCCGCCGCACCGGTCCAGTTCGCACGCAGCGGCTGCAGCGAGCGGTCCATGTCTGCGAGGCGGCTCTCGATCTGGTTCGCGCCCGAGGCGATGTCGGCGGCCGCGGTCTGCAGCCCGCCGAAGTTGACCTTGAGGTTGCTCATCGTCGTCGTTCCTCTCGTCGCGCGGTCAGCCGAGCCGGCCCTGCAGGCGGCTCATGGCCGACTGCTGGGCGTCGTCCGCGGCGGTGTAGGTGGACTGCGACGACACGAGGTTCGCCTCGAAGTCGTCGAGCGAACGCACGATCTTCTGCGCGTCCTCGCGCCACCGGGCCATCAGCGACGAGAACGCGACGGCGCCCTGGCCCTGCCAGTGCGAGCCGATCCCGGCGAGCTTGCCCTCGAGCGCGGAGAGCTCGCGCTGCAGGTCTGCCTTGGACTGAGCGACCGCGGACGCGCCCTGCTTGAGCGCACCGTCGGCTGCGGAAACCTCGACCGCCATCGTCACCTCCCGTTACTCGACCCCTGCGGGTCGAACCCCTAGCACCACCGTGCGGCGACGCCGTCACGGACGCATGCGTCCTGACACGGGAACCGTAGTGCAGCCCCCCGTCGCATTCGTCCCAGGGCAGTGCAATCACCCGATCGGGTCAGGACCCGTCTCACGTGTCGGGCGTGCGACGCGATCGGGCAGCGCATCCGGGGTGTGCAGCCTCCGGCGGTGGCTCCCGCGTGGCTATGCTCACCACCGACCCGACGCGGCCCGGTGGCCTGGACCGAAGGACACGGATGACCGATCTGACCTCGTCCCCGACGACTGTCGGGACGCTCGTCCGGTTGTCCGTCGTCGCCGACGACCGCCGCGCGGATCTCGGCGCGCCGGGCAACGTCCCCGTCGCCGAGCTCATCCCCGGGCTCGCGCGCACGCTGGGCGTCCTCGACGCCGCGACCGTCTACGGCGGCTACCGCCTGCTGCGGGCCGACGGCCGACCTGTCGAGTCGGCGCGGAGCCTCGTGGCGCAGGGGGTCGAGGACGGCGCGGTGCTCACACTCGAGGCAGGGGCGGACCGGGCCGAGCCCCGCGTGTACGACGACGTGGTGGAAGCGGTGGCCGACGCGGTCGAGGCGCACCACGCGCCGTGGACCGCGCAGGACAGCGCACGGAGCGCGGCGGGCGCCGCGGTCGCGCTGCTGCTCGCTGCTGCTGCGCTGCTCGTCGGCGCCGACCCGGCGTCGCTGCTGCCCCCGGTGCTGGCGGCCGCGAGCTGCGTGCTGGTGCTCGCGGCGGGGGCCGTGGTCGGGCGCGTGGGCACCGAGCCGGGTGCGGGTCGGGTGCTGGTGCTCGCTGCGACCGTGCTCGGCGCGGTCGCCGGCCTGACCGCTCTGGACGGGGCGCCCACCTGGGGCTGGTCGACGGCCTTCGCGGGGGCGGGGCTGCTGGTCTCGGGCGGGATCGGTCTGCTGGCGATGCCGGACCGGCGCGAGCTGTGCGTCGGGCCGATGCTCGTCGGCCTGGCGCTGGCTGCGAGCGGCACGGTGGTCGCCGCCGCGGGGACAGATCCGGGCGCAGTGCTGGCGGTCGTCGTCGCGGTCGTGGTCGCGTGCTCGATCGGGGTGCCGTGGCTCGCGCTGTCGGGCACGCCGCTGCGGGTCGTCACCGCCCGCTCGGACGCCGAGATCCTGCTCGACCCCGTCGAGGTCGACCCGGCCGTGGTGCGCGCGCAGTACGCGACCGGCCACCGGCTGCAGGTCACGCTGCGTGCCGCGGTCGGCGTGCTGGCCCTCGTCGCGACCCCCGCGATCGTGGGGACGGGCGTGGCCGGGACGCTCCTGCTCGTGCTCTGCTACGGCGGCCTGCTGCTGAGCGTGCGCCAGACCTCCTCGCGCAGCGACGTCCTGCTCGTCGTGTCGGTGGGCATCGTGGGACTGGCGGCGACGGCGCTCGCGGCCGCGCTCGTCCACCCGGGCTGGCGGGGCGGGCTCGCGGGGGCCGCCGGGCTGCTCGCCGCTGTCGTCGTCGCGCTGGGCCTGGTGAACCCCGGCCGACGGCTGTGGCTGGGGCGGCTCGCGGACACCGGCGAGCTGCTGTTCCTGGCGCTGCTGCTGCCTGTCGCACTGACCGCCGCCGGCGTGGTCTGAGCGCGTGGCGTCCAAGCGCGACCTCGTCGAGGCGCAGACCTACAGCCGGCGGCGACTGCTGACGGCGTTCGTGAGCGGTGCGCCCGGTGGTCAGGAGCTCGAGCCGACGAAGCCGTTGCGCGGCGTCGTCGCGGGCGTGGCGCTGTCGGTGCTGCTCGTGGCCGGGTCGTGGGCGTTCGGGCTGCTCGCGCCGAGCCTCCCCTCCGGGTGGGACGACAGCTCGCTCGTGCTCGTCAAGGCCGACGGCAGCCGGTACGTCGCGGTCGACGGCACGCTCTACCCGGTGCTCAACACGACCAGCGCGCGCCTGGTGATCCCGTCGCAGGCGTTCAAGGTCGTGACCGTCAAGGACAGCGACATCGTCGACACGCCGCGCGGGCCCACGATCGGCATCGCCGGTGCGCCCGACTCGCTGCCGGCGGCCTCCCGGCTCGTCGCGACGGGCTGGCTCTCGTGCGCGGTCGGTGACGGCGCCGCGACGACGCTGCTCGGCGCCGATCTTCCCCTCACGGTCGACGCCGCGGGCGGCGCGCCCCGGGCCGTGCTCGTGACCGTCGTGGGTGACCTGTACGTGGTCGCGGGCGGGTACCGGTACCTGGTGCCCGACGAGCACGTCGCGGCGGTGCGCCGTGCCCTCGAGCTCGAGACCGCGGTGCCGCTCGAGGTGCCGGCGGGCTGGCTCGGGCTGTTCGCACCCGGCACCGACCTGGCGCCGCTCGAGATCGCGGGCGCGGGGGACCCGGCGCCGCTCGGCGTCGTGCTGCCCGGGGGTGCGGTGGTCGGCTCGGTCGTGGAGGTCGCGGGCACCGCGGACGGCCCGACGCGGTACGTGGTCGACGCGCAGGGCGAGCTGGCGCCCCTGAGCCCGTGGGCCTACCCGCTCTACCAGCTCGGGTCGGGGGCCTCGACGGGTGCCGAGATCGCGGTGAGCGCGGCCCAGGTGGCGAACGTGCGCACCGCGGCGCAGCCGGTCGCACCCGCGGACTGGCCGACCGACCTCCCGGCGGCGGTGGGTGCCGACCAGGCGCCGTGCGCACGGCTGACCACGGGGGCGGGGGCGGGCGTCGACCTCGTGACCACCCCCGGCCCGGTGCCCTCCGCCCCGGCAGCCCCGGTCACCGGCCTCGGCGTGCGGGTGGTGGCGGGCGGCGGCGCGCTCGTGCGGGCCCAGGGTGCCGCGGGCGCCACGTCCCAGGTGCTGCTCGTCGACCAGTCGGGCGTGGCCTTCCCGGTGCCCGACGCGAACGACGAGATCCTCGCCCGGCTCGGGTACACGCCCGACGCGGTCGTGACTGTGCCCCCCGCGTGGGCCGCGCTGCTCGCCACCGGACCGGCGTTGACCGAGGCGGACGCGGCGACCGAGGTCGTCGCGGCCCTCGGCTCGTGAGGCACGGCAGCCGGCCGCGCGCCCGGCTCGTCGTCGCGCTGGTCGCGCTCGTCGCGGGCGGCGGCGTCGTGGTGCCGGGCACGGCGGCGTCCGCGGCGGACGTGGCGTGCACGCCGGGGACCACGACGTACGTGCCCGACCCGCCTCCCGCGCTCGCCCGGCTCGCGAGCGAGGCGGCCTGGCGCACGGCCACCGGCGCAGGCGTGGTCGTGGCCGTGGTCGACTCCGGGGTGGACCCGGGCAACACGCACCTCGCGGACGCGCTGCTGCCGGGCGTCGACCTGGTGGGTGCGGGCGGCGACCCCACGGGGCTGAGCGACACGGACGGGCACGGCACCGCGGTCGCCGGGCAGATCGCCGCCCGCGCGGTGCCGGGCTCGGGCGTGGTGGGGCTGGCGCCCGACGCCCGGGTGCTGCCGGTGCGGGTCTTCCTCGCGGACGACGAGCAGTCGGTGCGGGACGGCAACGGGCCCCGCGCCGACCGGGTCGCGGCGGGCATCCGCTACGCCGCGGAGCACGGCGCGCGGGTCGTCAACGTGTCGATGAGCACCACCGAGGACTCCCCGGAGCTGCGGTCGGCGGTCCAGGACGCGACCCGCGCGGGGGTGCTCGTCGTGGCGAGCGTCGGCAGCCGCGCCACGTCGGGCGGGGCCGCGGACGGGCCGCGCTACCCCGCGGGGTACCCCGAGGTGCTCGCGGTCACCGCCGTCGACGACGCGGACCAGGTCACCGACGGCTCGGTGCGCGGCGCGCACGTCGACGTCGCAGCCCCCGGGACGAACGTGCTGACCACGTACCACGCGGCGGGCGACTGCCTGCTCGCGGGGGACCAGGCGTCGACGAGCTTCGCCACGGCGTACGTGAGCGCCGCGGCGGCGCTGCTCGCCGAGCGCTACCCGGACGAGACCCCGGACCAGTGGCGCTACCGGCTCGAGGTCACGGCGGCCCGGGTGCGACCCGGCGAGCGGGACGACCTGGTGGGCTGGGGGATCGTCCGCCCCGACCAGGCGCTCGCGTTCGTGGACGACGGCTCGGCCGCCGGGCCCGTGAGCCCGGTGCACGCGCGTCCCACCGCGGCGACCGACGCGGCCGAGCACGTGGTGGTCGAGGTGCGGGCGGACCCGCTCGCGACGACCCGCGGCGTGGGTGCGTGGTGGACGTGGGGCGGTCTCACCGCGGTGCTGCTCGCGGTGCTCACGGCGCGGCTGGGCGGGACCCGGCGGCGTCAGGCGAGGGCGCCCTCGTCCTGATCGGGCGGGCTCGACGGGCTCGACGCGTTCGCGTCCCGCCCGCTCGCGACGTCCGGCACGTCGGACGCCTCCGCGAGAGGCAGCGCGTGGTGCGCGTCGCGGGCCTGGTGCCGGTGGGTGTGCACGCCGTCCACGGTCAGGATCACGAGGGCGACCCACACCAGCGCGAAGCCCGCCCAGCGGGCCGCGGGCATGGGCTCGTGGAGCACAGCGACCCCGACCACGAGCTGGAGCACAGGGGCGAGGTACTGCAGCATCCCCAGGACGCTGAGGGGCAGGCGCCGCGCGGCGGTGCCGAACAGCAGCAGCGGCACGGCGGTGACGACGCCCGAGGCGGCGAGCGCGACGGCGTGCCACCCGCCCGACGAACCGAACGACCCGGTGCCGCGCGCCTCGAGCACCACGAGGTAGGCGAGCGCCGCCGGGGCGAGCACGAGCGTCTCGACCGCGAGCCCCGGGATGGCGCCGACGGTGCGGCCGACCCGGTTCTTGAGCAGGCCGTAGACCCCGAACGTGCTGGCCACGGCGAGCGCGATCCACGGCAGCCGTCCGTTGCCGACGGTGATGACGACCACAGCTGTCGCCGCGATGCCGAGCGCGACCCACTGGATGGGACGGACCCGCTCGTGCAGCACCACCACGGCCAGCGCGACGGTGACGATCGGGTTGATGAAGTAGCCGAGCGCGGCGTCGACGACCTGGCCGGAGAGCACCCCGTAGACGAAGACGAGCCAGTTGACCGCGAGCAGCGTCGCGGCGGCGAACAGCAGCGCGAGCGTGCGCGGCGAGCGGAGCACGGTGCGGAACGGGCCCCAGCCTCGGGTCACGGCCAGCAGCAGCAGGCAGAACACGAGCGACCACACGATGCGGTGCCCGATGATCTCGACCGCTCCGGCGGGCTGCAGCAGGGGGAAGTACAGCGGGAGCATGCCCCACAGGAGGTAGGCGCTCACGCCGGTGGCGAGGCCGAGGCGATCGAGCGCGTCGGTCGAGGGTGCAGGGCTCACGTCCCGAACCTAGAGGGTTCGGGCGGTCGTGACCCAGATGTCCATGGACGAGCGCCCGAGGTCCGTCCCGTCCCCGTCCTGGTTCCCCTGAGGGATGCCTTCGTCCCCGCCGTACACTGGGCGGGCACCAGCACGCCCGGCAGCTGCCGAGCGGGGACGACCCCGGACCACGTCCGACGGCCCCGCCGCCGACCCCGCTGCCTGGGCTCCTCGACCGGAAGGCACCCGCGTCCCGTGAGCACGAACCGACCCCTGCGCGTAGCCATCGTCGGCGCGGGCCCCGCCGGCATCTACGCGGCCGACATCCTCTCGAAGACGGGGCTCGAGGTGAGCATCGACCTGTTCGAGCGCCTGCCCGCACCGTTCGGGCTCGTGCGGTACGGCGTGGCCCCCGACCACCCGCGCATCAAGCAGATCATCGTCGCGCTGCACAAGGTGCTCGAGCGGGGCGACATCCGTCTGCTCGCCAACGTCGAGTACGGCGTCGACCTCAAGCTCGAGGACCTGCGTCAGTTCTACGACGCCGTGATCTTCTCGACCGGCGCGATCCGCGACGCCGAGCTGCCCGTGCCGGGCATCGACCTGGACGGCTCGTACGGCGCCGCCGACTTCGTGTCCTGGTACGACGGGCACCCGGACGCCCCGCGCACCTGGCCGCTCGACGCCGCGCAGGTGGCTGTGCTCGGTGCGGGCAACGTCGCGCTCGACGTCGCGCGCGTGCTGGCCAAGCACGCCGACGACCTGCTGCCCACCGAGATCCCCGCGAACGTGTACGACGTGCTCAAGGCCTCGCCGGTCACGGACGTCCACGTGTTCGCCCGCCGCGGCCCCGCGCAGGTGAAGTTCTCGCCGCTCGAGCTGCGCGAGCTGGGCCACGTGCCCGACGTCGACGTGATCGTCTACCCCGAGGACTTCGAGTTCGACGAGGGCTCGATGGCCGCGATCCACTCCTCGAACCAGACCAAGCAGGTCGTCAAGACCCTCACGGACTGGACGCTCAAGGAGCCCGAGGAGCTCACCGCCAGCCGTCGCATCCACCTGCACTTCCTGCACAAGCCCGTCGAGGTCCTCGGCGAGGACGGCAAGGTCGTCGGGCTGCGCACCGAGCGCACGGCGCTCAACGGCGACGGCAACGTCACCGGCACGGGCGAGACCCACGACTGGCCCGTGCAGGCCGTGTACCGGGCCGTCGGGTACTTCGGCTCGCCGTTGGTCGACCTGCCGTTCGACGAGGTCGCGGGTGTCATCCCCAACCACGAGGGCCGCGTGATCGACGTCGACGGCGAACCCGTCCCCGGGGTCTACACGACGGGCTGGATCAAGCGCGGCCCGGTGGGCCTCATCGGGCACACCAAGTCCGACGCGTCGGAGACCATCCGGCACCTCGTCGAGGACGCAGGCGGCGTCGAG
Organism: Cellulomonas sp. P22; assembly: GCF_044392165.1. Lineage (NCBI taxonomy): Bacteria > Bacillati > Actinomycetota > Actinomycetes > Micrococcales > Cellulomonadaceae > Cellulomonas > Cellulomonas sp. P22. The sequence goes on along the minus strand of NZ_JBISBW010000011.1, from coordinate 130,021 downwards.
AGCCCGGCCGACGAGTTCGCGACGGCGGTCGAGCCGGACCCGCAGGCCGTGGTCGACTTCCTCGTCGCGCGGGGCGTGCAGCCCATCGAGTGGTCGGGCTGGGAGCAGCTCGACGCGTACGAGCGGGCCCTCGGCGAGCCTCACGGGCGCGAGCGCATCAAGGTCGTGCCGCGCGAGGAGATGGTCCAGGTCGCGCTGGGGACGGTGCGCCCGCAGGCCTGAGCGGTCCGCGCGCCCGTCCGGTGCGCGGGACGTCGGGGTGAACGTCGGGGTGATCCTCTAGCGTGGGTCCCCCAGCCGGCCCGCCGCAGTGCTGGGTTCGCGCTGGAGCGACGGTGCGTGAGGACTCGCGGCACGCACAGACGGGATGTCCCGATGGTCCCTGCGCAACCAGGCGTCACCGTCCGTGGCGCCGCCCTGCACGTCCCTGCGCAGCCAGGTGCCCCGACGCGGGACGAGACGCTGGTCGTCCGTCCACGCCTGATCGCGGCGGCCGACGCCGGTGCCCCGCTCACCGTGCTGCGCGGCCCGGCAGGCAGCGGGGCCGGGGTGCTCCTCGAGCAGTGGCTCGCGGCGGGTGGCGTGCGCGAGACCCGGCTCGTCCGGGTCGACGGCAGCGGCGCGGGCGACGTGACGTCGCTCCTCGCCGCGCTGCGGGTCGCGGTGGACCCGCTGGTCGTGGGCGGGGCCACCCGCTCGACGGGTGCGGGGCTTCCCGCAGCGCGTGCCCTGCTGCGCGGCCTGGGGCCGACGACCCTCGTCGTCGAGCGGCTCGCGCCTGCGCCCCCGCAGCGCGACCTGCTGCTGCTCGACCTCCTGCGGGCGGTGCCCGGACTGCGTGTGGTGCTCACGACGCGGTACGACACCGTGTTCGACACGGGGGGTCCCGCACAGGTCGGCGTCCGGGTGATCGGCCCGCGGGACCTCGCGCTCACGCACGTCGAGGCGCGCGAGCTGGCCGTGATGCTCGGCTCGCCGCTCTCGCCCGACCAGGTCGACGTGGTCGTGGACGAGCTCGGCGGATGGGTCGCCCCGGTGCGGGCTGTGCTGGCGTCGGACGCCGCGGCGGCCGAGGGCGTGCACCGTCAGGACCGGTACGACTGGGACGCCGCGACACCCCCGGTGCTCGCAGCGCTCGCCGACCTCGAGCCGGCCGTCGCGACCGCCGCGCTGCACCTGGCGCTCGTCGACGAGATCGACGCGACCGCCATCGCGGCCCTGGGCGTCGACGTCGACGCCGTGCCCCGGCTGGTCCGTGCCGGTCTCCTCGGGGTCGCGCCCGAGGGCGTCGTGTACCCGCCGTCGGTGCGGCGGGCGCTGGCGCGCCGCCTGCTGGCCGACGACCCGGACATCGGCCGCGACCTGCACCGACGCCTCGTCGACACCTCGACGGACGCGGGCGAGCTGCACCGCGCGCTCGCCCACGCGATCGTCGCGGAGGACTGGGAGCGTGCGATCGAGGTGCTCGACGCCCAACCCGTCGCGCTGCTCTGCCACCACTTCCCGGTCGTGCACCTCTTCCTCACGCGGGTCCCGACGGAGGTGCTCGAAGGGCGGGCGACGCTCGCGCTGGCCCGCAGCTTCCTCGTGCGTGTCCTCGTCACGGACGGCACCGCCGCGGCGGGCACCGTCCTCGGCGCCGCGCCCACGGCCCCCCTGCGCCCACCCACGGTGCGGGACCGGCTCGCACCCGCGCTCACGCAGGTCATCACGCTGCGCACGCTGGGGCACCTCGACGAGGCGGAGGTCATCGCGGCGAAGGCGCAGCAGCTCCTCCCCGACCCCGGGTACGCGGACGCTCACGACGACGTGATCGCCCTGGTCCGGCTGCAGTGGGGCATCCTGCGGCTGCTCCGCGGCGACCTGGTGGCGGCCGCCGAGGACTTCCGTCTGGCCGCGCAGGCGGCGAACCGCACCGGCATCGACTTCCTGACCCGCAACGCGGCGGGTGACCTGGCCCTCGTGCACACGCTGCGCGGCAGCCTGGGCTCGGCACAGGAGTGGCTCGACGAGGTCGATGCGCTGCCCCCGCTCGGGGGCTATCTCGAACGGCTCTCGCGCACCGGGTGGACCGTCGCGCGCGCCCTCGTCGCGCTCGGACGTCTCGACGTCGACGCGGCCGCGGAGACGCTCGACGACCTGGACGCGCTCGACGACGTGCACATGCGCGAGGAGCTCTGGGCCTTCGCCGAGGTCGCCCACGTCCAGCTGGCAGTCATGCGGGGCGACACGCTCACAGCGCTGCACCGGCTCGAGGAGCAGATCGCGCTGCACCCCGCGACGTGCGGTCAGGGGACCTACCTGGGGGCTGTCGTGGGCTGCCTGCGCGTCGACCTGCTGCTCGCGCTCGGCCACGGCAACCGGGCCCGGGTCGCGCTCGGCACCGCGCCCGGGTCGAGCGTCGCGATGCGCTGCGCACCCGGGGCGGCCACCGGGGTGCGGCTGCGCCGGGCCCGGGTCGACCTGCTCACGGGCGACGCGAGCAATGCGCGGACGCACGCGGTCTCGGTCGCGCACGCGTCCGGCGTGCACACCCGTCACCTGCTCGACGCGCTGCTCATCGAGGCGGTCGCGGAGCACCGCATGGGCGACGACACCGCGGCGCTCGCCGCGGTGACGCGCGCGGTCGAGGTGGCCGACTCCGAGGGCCTCGTGCAGCCGTTCGCGCTCGTGCCGTCCGTAGACCTGCGGGAGATCGCGGGTGCGGTGACTCCCGGGGCGGGCCGGACGACCCTGCGCGCCGTGCGCCGCGTGCTGGACCTGCTCGACTCCCCGGCCCTGCGCGAGCACGGCGACGCGCTGCCCTCGCGGGTCGACGTGGTCGACCTGTCGGAGCGTGAGCGTGCTGTGCTCGTCGAGCTCGCGACCACCTCGTCGCTCGAGCTGATCGCCGCGCGGCTGTTCGTCTCGACCAACACGGTCAAGTCCCAGGTGCGGTCGCTGTACCGCAAGCTCGGGGTGCACAACCGCGACGACGCGCTCGTGGCGGCGTACCGGATCGGCCTCCTCGCCGACTGACCTGCCATCCGGACATCCGGACATCCGGACATCCGGGCAGCAACCGGGCGCCCGGTGGTCGGTGCGCCAGAGGATCACCCGAAAGATCACCTCTCGACCGGGCAAAAGCCATCTGGACGCATGACTGACTGGGGGTGCGGCCTCATCGGCCTGCTCCCGAGGTCTCTCCACGCCCTCCCGAACGATGGATGTCCCCCATGCACCCACGCCACGGCCGGTCCGTGCCCAGCGCCCGAATCGTCACCTCCGCGGGCCGTCGCTTCCGGGACGCCGTCGCCTCGACGCTCGCGGTGATCCTCGCGGCGACGATGCTGCTCGCCGCGGCGTCCCCGGCGACGGCGGACACGGCGGTGCCGGTCCCGACGCTGAGCAAGACGGCCCAGGCGTCCACCGGTCCGCAGGGTGAGCTGGCGCGCGTGGGAGCCGGCGAGTCGGTGACCTTCCGGCTCGTGTTCGGCTGCTCGGTCACGGTGTGCGCGCAGGCGCGCGTCACCGACGAGGTGCCCGCGGAGCTCGAGGTCATCTCGGTGACGTCCACGGAGGGCGTCGTCCAGCCCTGGACGACGAACGCCGGGACCGGCGGGGTCACCCCGCTGACCGTGACGCTCGGCGACTTCGCCTCGGGTGGTGGCGGCACCGTGACCGTGCTCGCGCGGTTCCGGGACCAGGCTCCCGGGACGCACGGGCCGGTGGTGAACACCGCGGCGATGTCGACCGTGCACCCGGTGGACCTCACCCCGATCACGGCCACCGACACGGCCGCCGTGACGGGCGTGTTCCCCGCGGCGCCGTCGGCGACCGCCACGAAGGTGTGGGGCGCCTCGACGAGCGGGCAGTCGGGCGCTGACGAGCTCGCCGCTCCCGGGGCCGCGAAGGCGCTGACCCTGTCGGCCGTCAACACGTCCAACATCGCGCTGGACACGATCACGATCTCCGAGCCGGTGAACCCCGCTGCGTCGACCGCCCCGCCCGGCTCGGCCTTCGACCTGCTGGACCTCGCGGCGACCGCGCCGCAGGTCACCTGGCCCGACGGCGCCACCAGCGTGACGGTGACGTCCTTCCAGGGCCCGACCCCCAGCGCCCCGGCGACGTTCACCCGGGGTCAGGCGGTCGCGTGGCCCGCCGGCATCGCGCCCGCCGACGTCACCGGCTTCCGGTTCGAGTTCGCCGGCACCTTCCGGGTGACCGGGTCGACGGCGGACCGCACCGCCTCGGTCGGGGTCGAGCTCGCGCAGCGCGCGACGTCCCGTGCCGGTGCGCCGATCCCGCCCGCCACGCACACCGCGGTGACGGTGAGCAATCAGATCGGCGTCGACCTCGCGGGTGACGACCCGGTCAGCCCGGGCACCGTCGCGAGGGTCTCGGCGCTGAGCCCGGTGGCCTCGTTCCAGATCGTGCGACCGGTGTGGATCGCCACGGCGGCCAAGTCGGTGACGCCGGCGACGATCGCCCTCGGTGGCGAGACCGCTGTCTTCACCGTGACCGGTCGCAACGCCTCGAACCAGTCGGTCACGTCGCTGACGTTCAGCGACCCCGCAGCCGGCAGCACGACGGGCCTGCTCGGCGGCGACGTCCTCGAGTTCGCCGGCTTCACCGCCCTCAGCTGGCCGGCCTGGGCCACGGGCGCGACGCTGCACGTGGCGTACGCGTCCGCGCCGGCGGCTGTCTTCTCGGTGGCCGACGCCGCGGGGCTGATCGCGCTCACCGGCCTCGCCGGGCTCACGGGCTTCGAGCTCGTGCTCGAGGGCGACGTGCCGCAGGGCGCCTCGGTGGCCCTGTCGTACCGGGTCAGGCCGGCGGCGACCGCTGCCGCCGCCCCCGGCGGTGTCGTCAACTGCGTCGCGGCGACCGCCGCCACCACCGACGGCGCCGACGTGGTGGGCACGGACACCTCCGACCCCGCGTGCGCCACGCTGCGCGTCGTGGCCCCGGTGCTGGGCGTGACCGCCGGCAAGCGGCTCTCGCAGACGAGCGTCTCGACGGCTCCGGGCTCGACCGTGATCGCCGGCCTCACCGCGACGGTGAGCGGCGGCAACGTGCAGCCCACGACCCTCGCGGTGCAGGACCCGGCAGTCTTCGGGGGCGCGGAGAAGGCGTGGTGGGACGTCATGCAGCCCACGGGCCTCAAGCTCACGATGGTGCCCGCGGAGACCACGCTGACCGTGTACGCGACCACCGACGGCACGACCTGGTCCCCGGTGCTCACCAGGCACGGCGGCACGACGGGCCTGCTCGTCGACGAGGCGTTCAGCGGCGACCCGTCGACGTGGCAGGGTGTGCGAGCCGAGATGACCCGCGACACCGGGCTGCACTTCGCGGCGAACGGCAGCATCCAGGTCAACCTGGGCTTCGAGGTCCGCAGCGGCGCCGCCTTCGCGCACGGCGCCGTGCTCACCAACTGCGTCACGGCCACCGCCGATCGTCCCGGTGCCGCTCAGGCGACCTCCCGGCTCGCGACCTGCCCCACCGTCAAGGGCGTCGCCCTGGGCGCCGGGCAGCCCGCGCCGCTGACCAAGACCATGACCGGCGACGCGCTCGAGGGCGCCGCGACCCAGGTCACCGCGCTGCTCCAGTGGAACACCGGTCTGCTGGGCGGGTCGCTGGACGAGGTCACGGTGAGCGACCACAACCCCACGCCGGGTGAGGAGGAGCGGCCGCTGGAAGGCGCAGGCAGCTTCTGGGAGTCCTTCGACGTGGTCGGTGTGGGCCCCATCACCTCGGGCGCCGCCAGCGTCGGGACCACGGCCTACGACCCGTACCTGGTGTTCGACGAGGTCGTCGACGTGCAGTACTTCGACACCGTCACCGACACCTGGAAGACCGCCTCGAACGTCGCGAGCGTCTGCAAGGGCGGCGCCTGCGTCGGGGCGTTCCCGGGTCTGAACCTGACCGTCGCCGAGCGTGCCGTCGCCGGCGGCATCCGGCTCGTCTACGCCGAGCGCGCCGATCGCGCCGCGCAGCTCGCCGCGCTGGTGGCCGGGGGCGACCCGCGGGTCCTCGTCGCCCCGGCGGTGGGCTCGGGCGTCGCCACCGTGGCGCCGGGCACCGGCAGCCCCCGTCAGGTCAAGGTCACCGCAGTGCTGCGCGACACGCTGCGCTCGACCGTCACCCCGACCTACCGCGGTGACCCCGTCAACGACGCGCTGGACTACAACGGCTCCAAGCACGGCAACGTCGTCAACGACGGGTGGATCTCCGGGCCCACCACGAGCGGTCCGGCGCTCGGCGGCTCGGCGTCCTCGCTCCCGTCCGAGCGCGACGTGACGATCCTGCCGGCCACGCTGACGCCGGGCGCGACCAAGGCGTGGAGCCGCGGCGAGGTCGGCATCCCGAGCACGGAGGCCGGCCCGTACCCGACCTCGCGCCTGACCCTGACCGGGACGAACTCCTCGGGCATGCGGGTCGACTCGATGACGGTCACCGAGCCGGCCGCCACACCGGACGCCGCCACGGCGCCGTTCTCGAGCTTCACGATCACGAAGATCACGTCGATCTCGACGCCGACCAGCACCCCGGCCGGCACCACGGTCGAGGTGCGGCTCACGCGCGCGGGCGCCGCGCACGCCACGACCTACAGCCTCGCCCAGGCGCTGGCGTTGACGCCGACCGACCTCGCGGACGTGGTGCAGGTCCAGGTCGCGTACGCGGGCCGGATCGACAGCGGTCAGGTCGCGACCGTGATTCTCGACACCGAGCTGCGCGCGAGGAACCGGGTGACCGGCGATCCGATCGTCTCGGCGCTCACGGTCGACAACACGGTCTCGGCGTCGTTGACGGACGCGCGGGTGTGCACCGCGACCGGCGTCCCGGCGGTCGAGGACGCCGTGAGCTGCACGCCCCAGGTGGTCACCGCGCTCGCCAGCGCGCCGATCGCCGTCGCGTCGAAGTCGCTCACGGTGTCCACCACCAAGGTGATCAGCCCGTCGACGCTCGACCGTGACACCCGCGGGCCGGTCAGCGCGACGCTCGAGGTGTGGAACATCGGCAACACGGCCTCGGACGGCCTGGCGCTGGTGGACACGGCGGTGACCGACGGCGCCGCACCGCAAGGCATCACGGTGCAGGGCTCCGCCACGTTCTACGACGCGGTGGACCTGTCCGGGGTCACGGTGGCCCGGGTCCCGTCGGTGTCGGGCGGGGCGGTGACCGTGCGCCTCGACGTGCACCACGGAGCCTCCTTCGCCGCCGCCGGCACGCCCTCCGCCGTCGACGGGGGGACGCTCACGGCGACGGGCGGCGCGTGGACCAACGGGGTCGCGCGGCCGGCGGTGCTGAACGGCGCCCTGCCGTTGCCTGCCGGCGTGTCGAGCTGGGCCGACGTCGACGGCGTGCGGGTCACGTTCCTCGCGGCGTCGGGCCAGAAGCTGACGACGCCCTCGTCGTCCAGCGCGAGGGTGACGATGCGCGGGAACGTGCGCGCGACGCTGCGCTCCTCGGGTGTCGCGCCCAGCGCGACGAGCACAGCGAACGTCCCCGCGGACGCCGCGCCGAACCCGGGCGAGTCCGTCGTGGGGCGCGTGTCCAACGGGTTCACCGGGTACGCGCAGGCCGATGACACGGCCAGCCCGAACGCCGTGTTCACGAGCGCCCCGCACTCGTCAGCCGCCGCGTTCGGCGTGCTGGCGGGCGCCATGCGGGTCGCGGTGAGCAAGGGCGTCGAGGGCTCCTCGACCACGTTCAACCCGGGCCAGTCCGCGACCTTCACGCTGCAGTTCACGAACACCGGCACCGCCGACGTGATCGACCCGGTGGTGACCGACGTGCTGCCCCTGCGCAACGGCCGGGAGCAGCTCGTCCTCGACACCGCCGCCACGCACGCCGCGCCCGCGACGGGCAGCCGGCCGTGGAGCCTGACGGGCACGTCGTTGCCCGCCACGGGCGGCGCCATGGCCTACGACGCGGCGACCCACCGGATCACCTTCACGTGGCCGGCGGGCTCGGTGATCCGCCCGGGGGAGGTCGGCACCATCCGGCTGCCGCTGCAGATCGCGGCCGGCGCCGAGGCGGGTGTCTCGATCCGCAACACCTTCGGGCTGTCCACCGCGTCCTCGACGCGCCGGCTCACCGCCGCCACCTGCACGGGCACGTTCGGCAGCGCAGCGCTGCCCGCCGCCTCCTGCTCGGCGACACGGGACGTGGGCGTCAACACCTACGACACGTTCACCGCGACGAAGGGCGTGCGCACCGACGGCACGTTCGTGACCTCCACGGGCCCGACGACGACCTGCACGCCGGCCGCGGACGGCATGAGCCGCTCGTCGGCCTGCGTCGCGGTCACCACCCCGGGCGGGTCGATCGCCTGGCAGGCCCGCGTGACCAACACCGGCAACGTCGACGGCACCAAGCTGTCGATGATCGACACGTTGCCGCACCCCGGCGACTCGTACCTGACCCCGGGCGGCCAGCTCCGTGGCAGCACCTGGGCGCCCGTGTGGGACGGCGTCATGCCGACGCTGACGTACACGCTCGCCGACGGCGCACAGCTCGGTGCGGCTGACGGTGTGGCCCTCACGACGTACTACTCGACGCGGAACGACGGCGGCGTGGTCCCCGCGGACTACGACGTGATCGACCCCCGGGTGTGGTCGCTGCTGGATCCCGGCGTCGACCCCGCCACGGTGCGGTCGCTGCGGTTCGTCGTCACGCTGCCGTCGGTGAACGGGCAGCGGCTGATGGTGCCGTTGGCCTCCGCCACGGTGAGCTGGTCGATGACGGCGCCGACGCAGATCGACGCCACGGCCGGGGCGACCGCGTGGAACTCGTTCCGCTACCAGGTCACCCCGGTGGGCGGCATGGCCCGCCAGCTCGAGCCCGACAAGGTGGGGGTGCTGTTCCCGCACCGCCCGCTGACGGTGGTCAAGACCGTCGACCAGTCGGCCCTGGACCCGGCCTACCAGGTGGACCGCTCCTACGAGGTGCTCGTGGCGTGCACCGTGCCGACCCCGGCGGGCACGGCGGCCCTCATGCTGCCCGCAGGCGGCGTGCTGACGCTCGACGCGGCGGGCTCCTACCGGGCCCAGGTCGCCTCCGTCCCGGACGGCGCCTCGTGCACGGTGACCGAGACCGGGGCGGCCGGAGCCACCGGCGTGGAGTACGGCACCGCCGACCCCGGGCGCCCGCTGGCCGCGCAGCCGGTGACGGTGCTCGTCGGCGGCACCGGCCCGGACGCGGACACGCTGCGGGTGCACAACACGTTCGAGGCGACGAGCCTGTCGGTCTCCAAGGTCGTCGACGCCCGATCGAAAGCCCCCGCGTCGCAGACCTATGACGTGACGCTGGTCTGCACGTCCGCGGGCACGCCGCTCGCACTGCCCGCCGCGGACGCCGCGTTCACGCTCACCGCGGGCGGCTCGCGCACGGTCACCGACCTGCCGGTGGGCGCCGAGTGCATCGTCACGGAGACGAGGTCGCACGGCGCGCTCATCGGGTACCGGGTCGGCACGTCGGCCACCGTGTCGACCACCGGCACCGTGACGCTGGCGGGCGCGTCGAACCAGGTGGCGATCGAGAACGCGTTCTCGGCGCTCGAGCTCACCAAGGAGGTGGGCGCCGCCTCGGTGCTGCGCGGCCAGCAGCTCGACTACACGCTCGGGGTGGCCAACACCGGTCCTGCCGCGACCGCCGACGTGCGGCTCGTGGACACGCTGCCGACCGAGGTGAGGGTGGTCCAGGTGGACGCACCGGCGCCGTGGACGTGCGCGGCCACCGGCGCCGACGCCGACGGCTACGGCGGGTCGCTGGCCTGCGCGTACCCGGCAGGCTCGCGGCTCGCCCCGGGTGCGTCCGCCCCCGTGGTGCGGGTCACCGTCGAGGTGCGCCCGGACGTGGCGGTCGACGGGTTCGTGAACTCGGCGGTCGTGCGCTGGACGGACACGGGCTCGCCGAACCCGACGCCCACGGAGCGTGAGGACCCGGACGAGGCCCGGGTGACTGTGCTGCGCCTGACGGCCCAGGCCGCACCGGCCTGCGTCGCCGACGCGCGCTGGCTCACGTACGACGTCGAGCTGCACACCATCGACGCGAGCAGCACCCCGGTGACGTTCACCTGGTTCGCCGACGCGGACCGCGACGGCGTGCCGGACGGTGCCGCGCTGCACGTCGACACGGTGCCCGCGGGCGGCGACCTCAGCGGGCGGCTGCTGTGGCCCGGCACCACGCTCGACGCCGACGGCGTGGCCACCGGCTGGCCGGGCATGCGGGTCGTGCGGGCGGGGGAGACCCCGACGTGGCTCAACCTGGTGACCGACCCCGCCCTGCCGGAGGCGGCGCTCACCGGCGGCGTGCTGGTCCGCGTCGACGCGGTGGACTCGGCGCTGCTGTCCGCCGTGTACCCCGCGGCCGGCTCGGGGTGCATGCTGCCGCGCGCGGCACGCTTCGCCCTGGGCAAGACGGCGTCCTCGTCCCGGGTGGGGACCTCGGCGGACCTGGACTACACCCTCGCGGTGCGGAGCACGGGGCGCGGCGCCTCGGGTGACGTGACCGTGCGCGACCGGGTGCCGTCGGCGCTCACGGTCGTCGGGGTGAGCACGGCGGCGCCGGCCGACGCGACGACGCCGGCCTGGCAGGAGTGCACGGTGACCGAGCGCGACGCGCAGGGCAACGGTGGGCTCGTCACGTGCGTGCTGGCCGGGTGGCTCGGTGCCGAGCAGCACGCACCGGACGTCACGGTGGCGGTCCAGGTGGCGCCGGGGGCCTCGGGCTCCGTGGTCAACACCGCGTCGGTGGGGTGGACGGACGGCTCCGACCCCTCCTCGTCCGAGGTGCTGGCCAGCGACTCCGCCGAGGTGACGGTCAGCTCGCTCGCCACCACGGGCGTGTTCGCCGCCGGTCTCGCGCTCCTCGCCGCGCTCCTGGTGGGCGCCGGGGCGTTCGTCCTGGTCTGGCGTCGCCGCGCCGTCTGAGACGCGGGTCCGGGGAGCCTCAGGCGCCCCGGACCCGGCCCAGGAACTCGCGGGTGCGCGCCTCGCGCGGGTCGTCGAGCACCTGCGCGGGGGTGCCCCGCTCGTGCACGCGCCCCTCGTGCAGGAACACGACCTCGTCGGCGACGTGCCGGGCGAAGGCCATCTCGTGGGTCGCGACGAGCATCGTGGTGCCCTCGTCCTTGAGCTCGCCGAGCAGGTCGAGGACCTCGCCCACGAGCTCGGGGTCGAGCGCGCTCGTCACCTCGTCGAGCAGCATGAGCGCGGGCTGGCTCACCAGGGCGCGTGCGATCGCCACGCGCTGCTGCTGGCCGCCCGAGAGCTGGTCCGGGAACGCCCGCGCCTTGTCGGCGAGCCCGACGCGTTCGAGCATCGCGAGCGCCCGTTCGTCGGCGTCGGCCCGCGGGGTGCGGTGCACGAGCCGCAGGGCGAGGGTCACGTTGTCGAGCACGCGCAGGTGCGGGAACAGGTTGTAGGCCTGGAAGACGGTCCCGATGCGGGCGCGCACCGCGTCGGCGTCGACCCGCGGGTCGGTGACGTCGCGTCCCTCGACCTCGATCACGCCGTCGTCGACGTCCTCGAGCAGGTTGACGCAGCGCAGCAGCGTCGACTTCCCCGAGCCCGAGGCGCCCACGAGCACGACCACCTGGTGGGCGTGCACGTCGAGGTCGAGGTCGTCGAGCACCACGTGCTCCCCGAAGGCCTTGCGCACGCCGCGCACCCGCAGCAGCGCGCTGCCGCCCGGCGCGTCGCCGAGCGGTGCGCCCGCGGGCCCCGGCTCGGCCGATCGCGTCAGCCCGGTCATCGCAGCGCCCCCGCTCCCGCGAGGGCGCCCTGGGTGCCGAGCCAGCCGCTCCGCCGCGCGAGGGCGTCGGTGAACCGGGTCAACGGGATGGTCAGCAGCACGAACAGGACGCCCGCCACGACGTAGGGCGTGAAGTTCGCGTGCGTGGCGGTCTGGATCTGCGCGGCCCGCACCGCGTCGACCGCGCCGAGGATCGAGATGAGCCCGGAGTCCTTGGAGAGCGCGACGAGGTCGTTGAGCAGCGGCGGGACGACGCGACGCACGGCCTGGGGGAGCACCACGTGCCGCAGCGCCTGCCCGCGGGTGAGACCCAGCGCGCGCGCCGCGGCGACCTGCGAGGGGTGCACCGACTCGATCCCGGCCCGGAACACCTCGGCCACGTACGCCGAGTAGGTGAGCACGAGCGCGACGCCTCCGAGCACGACGGCCGACGCGGGCACGCCCTGGAGCCGCAGCCCGGGCACCCCGAACCCCACGAGCAGGAGCACGAGGAGCAGCGGGAGCCCCCGGAACACGTCGACGTACGCCGTCGCGAGCACGCGCAGCGGCAGGAACGCCGGGCCCCGCAGCGTCCGCGCGAGCGCGAGCCCGAGGGCCACCACGACGATGACCACGGCGCACACAGCCATGACCCGCACGTTGAGCCACAGGCCGTCGAGGACCTCGGGCAGCGACGCGAGCGCCACCTCGGGGTCGAAGAACGACGCGCGCACCCGGGGCCACCCCGGGGCGCTCGTGAGCGCGAGGGCCGCGACGGCCGCGCACGCGAGCGTCGAGGCGAGCGCGACCAGTGTCGAGCGGCGGCCCCGCGCCCGCCGGTAGGCCAGGCGCTCCTGCTGGACGGCCGACGGCACCCAGCCGACGGCCGGTGCCGTGCCCGCCACTACCGCAGGACCGGCGCGCCGGCCGCGTCGGTGAGCCAGGTGGTCTCGAGCTCGGCGAGCGTCCCGTCGGCGCGCAGCGCGTCGACGGCGGCGGTCACCGCGTCGGTGAGCGGCGAGTCGAGGTCGAGCACCAGGCCGAACTGGTCGGGGTCGTCACCCGCGGGCAGCTGGCCCACGAGCACGCCGTCCTCGAGCTCGGCCGCTGTGATGTAGAGCGCGGTCGGCAGGTCGACCACGATCGCGTCGACGAGGCCCGCGACGAGGGCCTGCTTGGCCTGGTCGTTGTCGTTGAAGACCGACACGTCGGTGGTCGGGGCGATCGCGTCGGTCGCGACCGTCAGGCTCGTGGTGCCCACCATCGCGCCGATGCGCAGCCCGGCGAGCTCGGCGGCCGTCGTGGCCTGCGCGGCCGGGTTGCCCGCGAGCGCGACGACGGCCTGGGCCGTGTCGTAGTAGCTCGACGACAGGTCGAGGTTCTTGCGCCGCTCGTCGCTGATCGACACCTGGTTGATCGCGAGGTCGAAGGTCTTGGCGCCCGGCGCGATGATCTGCTCGAACGACACCGGCACCCATGCCACGTGCGCGGCGTCGAAGCCGAGCTCGGCGGCCACCGCGTACGCGACGGCCGACTCGAAGCCCTTGCCGTTCGACGGGTCGTTGTCGACGACCCACGGCTCGTAGCCGGGGTCGGACGTGCCGATCGTGAGGGTGCCCGCGGTGAGCGTCGGGAGCGCGCCGTCGGTGGCCTCCGGGGTGCTCTCGTCGGCGGGGGCGCAGGCCGCGAGCGCCAGGGCGCTCAGGGCTGCCAGGGCAAGGACGCGGCTCGTACGCACAGGGTGCTCCTCGGGGGGTGGGGGCAGGCGCGCCCAGAGTAGGGGAACCGCGCGGCTTCGCCGGGCGTTGTCCGGGTGACGACTAGGAGGTTCATCCCGATGGGGCACCAACACTTCAACGGCCTGAAGACGGCCGCGCTCTTCGGCGTCCTGTGGGCGGTCCTGCTGGGCATCGGTGCGGCTGTCGGCAGCGGCCGCTACATCGTGCTGTTCGCGCTCTTCGGCGTCGTCATGACGGCGTACTCGTACTGGAACTCCGACAAGATCGCGATCCGGGCGATGCACGCGCGGCCCGTGAGCGAGCTCGAGCAGCCCGTGATGTACCGCATCGTGCGTGAGCTCTCGACCTCCGCACGCCAGCCCATGCCGCGGCTGTACGTCTCGCCGACGGCCGCCCCGAACGCCTTCGCGACGGGCCGCAACCCGCGCAACGCCGCGGTGTGCTGCACCGAGGGCATCCTGCAGATCCTCGACGAGCGGGAGCTGCGCGGGGTGCTGGGCCACGAGCTCATGCACGTCTACAACCGCGACATCCTCACGTCCTCGGTCGCGGCGGCGGTCGCCGGCGTCATCACGTCGGCCGCGCAGATGATGCTCATCTTCGGCGGGGGAGGGGACCGCGATCGCGGCGGGAACCCGTTCGCGGCGATCGCGACGGCGCTGCTCGCACCCGTCGCCGCGACCATGATCCAGCTCGCCATCAGCCGCACGCGCGAGTACGACGCCGACGAGGACGGGGCCCGGCTCACGGGCGACCCGCTCGCTCTCGCGTCCGCGCTGCGCAAGCTCGAGCAGGGCACCCAGGCGCGCCCGCTGCCGCAGGACCGCGAGCTCGTCGACGTCTCGCACCTGATGATCGCGAACCCGTTCCGCGGGGCCGGCGTCGGCAAGCTCTTCCAGACCCATCCGCCGATGTCGGACCGCATCGCCCGGCTCCAGCGGATGTCGGGCCTGCCGCCGCACTGAGCCGAGCTGTCCCCCTGGTGAACTGCCCCTGCCGCTGCCGCGCGCCCGCCACTAGCGTGGCGCGCGGCAGCGGGGTCGGACGACGAGGGGTGTTCGGGCATGGGTGACAGGGGACAGGATGCCGAGGTCGTCGTCGTCGGGGGCGGGGCGATGGGCTCCGCGACGGCGTGGGCGCTGGCCCGCCAGGGGGTCCGGGTCGTGCTGCTCGAGCGGTTCGAGCCGGGGCACGTGCGCGGGGCGTCGCACGGGGTGGGTCGCATCTTCCGGCTGGGCTACGCCGACCCGCTGCACGTGCGCCTCGCGCAGCACGCGCACGGGTGGTGGGACGTGCTGCAGGCCGAGTCCGGCGAGCAGCTGCTGACCCTCAACGGCTGCGTCGACCACGGTCCGGCGGCTGCGCTGCGTCAGCTCACGCAGACGCTCACCGAGTGCGATGTGCCGTTCGAGTACCTGACGGCCCGGGAGGCGCACGCGCGCTGGCCCGGCATGCGCTTCGACGACCGTGTCGTGTTCCAGCCCGTCGCGGGCCGGGCGCACGCCGACCGCACGGTCGCGACGCTCCAGTCCGAGGCCGTGCGCCACGGTGCGCAGGTGCGGCACGGCGTGCGCGTGCTCGGGATCGACGTGGTGCCCGACGGCGTGGTCGTGCGGGTGGCCGCCGAGGCGCCGTCGGCCCGCGGCGGCCACCCGGCCGCGACGCCGGGGGACGTCGAGGAGCTGCGGGCGGCGACGGTCGTGGTCGCGGCCGGAGCGTGGAGCGAGGGCCTGCTGGCCGGCGTGCCGGGGTTCGAGGCGCTCGCGTCGCTCGTGGTGACGCAGGAGCAGCCCGCGCACTTCCCCGTGCGGGACGCCGCGCTCGTCGCGGACGACTCCTGGCCGAGCTTCATCCACCACGTGGACCCCCAGGCCCACGCCGAGGCACGCGGCGAGCTGGGCGCCGACGACGACTACCCCGCGCTGGGCGTGTACGGGCACCACACGCCGGGGGTGGGGATCAAGGTCGGCCACCACGGCACAGGACCCGTCGTGGACCCCGACGCACGCGACTTCGCGGCCGAGCCGATGCGGCTCGCCGCGCTGCGCGAGTACGTCGACGCCTGGTTCCCCGGTGTCGACTCGTCCGTTCCCGAGCCCGTGAGCTGCACCTACACCACGACCCCCGACGGTCTATTCGTGCTCGACCGGGTGGGGCCCGTGGTCGTCGGCGGGGGATTCTCGGGTCACGGCTTCAAGTTCACCCCGGGCATCGGCCAGGTGCTGGCCGCGCTCGCGACGGGTGCGGGCCCGAACGTCCCGGGAGTCGATCTGGGGGCGTTCTCGCTCGCCCGCTTCGCCGTCGAGCCGGTACCGGCTGCGGCGGACGTCCCCGTGGCCTGACGCGGGCCCGCGGCCGCGCGACCTGGGCCCGCGGCCGCGCGACCTGGGGTCGCGCGGCCGTCGTCCGGCTCAGCGGTAGTTCGTGAACTGCAGCGCCGCGTCGAGGTCGGCGCCCTTGAGCAGCGCGATGACCTCCTGGAGGTCGTCGCGGCTCTTGGCCGAGACGCGCACCTCGTCGCCGGTGATCTGGGACTTGACGCCCTTGGGTCCCTCGTCGCGGATGAGCTTGCCGATCTTCTTGGCGGTCTCGCTGTCGAGGCCCTCCTTGAGGACTGCCTCGAGGCGGTACTCCTTGCCCGACGCCTTGGGCGTGCCCTCGCCCGTGTCGAGCGCCTTGAGCGAGATCCCGCGCTTGATGAGCTTCGTCTGGAGCACGTCGAGGACCGCGAGCACGCGCTCCTCCGAGTTGGCGATCATCACGATCTTGTCGCCGCTCCAGGCGACCGAGGCGCCGACGTTCTTGAAGTCGTAGCGCTGCGCGATCTCCTTGGATGCCTGGTTGAGCGCGTTGTCGACCTCCTGCCGGTCGACCTTGCTGACGACGTCGAACGAGGACTCGCTCGCCATGGTTCCCTCCCTGCCGGCACCTGCACGGTGCCGTGATCCGATGGTCGATCCGTGGGCCCGATGCATGAGCACCGCGGATTCGTTGCTATCCTTCCATCCGCACGCCGTTCGCGGCGCTGCGACCCTGGCGGGTTACCCGAGCGGCCAAAGGGGGCTGACTGTAAATCAGCTGGCAACGCCTACGGGGGTTCGAATCCCTCACCCGCCACAGCAGATGGGGCGTCCTCTCTCACGAGAGGGCGCCCCATCGGTGCGTCCGGGGCCTGACGGCCGCGTTGCGGAGCCTGCTCGGGCGCTCAGGCGGTGCAGGTGTACTCGCCCGAGGTCACGGACACCACGGTCCCCTCGAACAGCGTGTCGAACGCCCCGACGTCCTTCTCGGAGGCGAACGCGACGCCCACGCCCACCACGTCGGCGTAGCCCGTGAGGGCGGCGAGCTGCTGCTCGGAGGCCGTCACGCACGCGGGGTCCCACTCCTGCCCGCTGTAGCCCGCCTCGTCGAGCTGGTCGAGCGCAGGCTGGAGCGTGCTGGCCGCGGTGTCGCCCTGCTCGGCCACGGCGGTCCACACGACCCAGAACGGTGCGGCGGTGTCGGCGTCGACGGTGAGCGCGGTCGGCCACTCGGGGGTCGGCGGGGCGGCCGGGCCGCCGCCCGAGCAGCCCGCCGTGAGGGCCAGGGCGGCGATCAGGGGCACGAGGGCGGCAGCGCGCGCGGGCCGCGGTGGGGTACGCATGCGGGGGATGCTGGCACGGGCCGTGACGGCGCCGCGATGACCTGAAACCTTTAGGCGAGCGACGGGCGCGCGGGGCGTCCGCGGGTGCTCAGGCGCGGCGGTGGGCGGCGCGGAACGTCTCGGCGAGCTGCTGGGCCTGGGTCGAGATCAGGCGCGCGTACAGCCAGAACGCCGCGTCGACGCCGATCCCGGGCACGCCGGAGTCGCGTGCGGTGAGCCAGTCCTGCTTGGCAGCACGCACGTCGGCGTCGGTGATCTCCACCCTGAGGTCGTCGTCGATGGGCACGGCCGTACTGTGACGCAGGCGGACGCCGAGCGGGAACCCCCGAGCTCGAGATCGCCGCGGTCCGCCGCGTGCAGATCACCCACCTGGGCCACATCCGTCTCGCGATCTGGGATCCCCGGGGGTGCCCGACGGGGGCCCGAGGGCTGGCCGACGGGGCGCCTCAGGGCGGCTCCGACGAGCCGATTTCACTCCCACGCCAAGATCGTTGTAACCTTGCTCGCGCTGCCCCGATAGCTCAGTCGGCAGAGCGTCTCCATGGTAAGGAGAAGGTCAAGGGTTCGATTCCCTTTCGGGGCTCTGTTGGTGTGTCGGGGGTTGTGCTGCGGGGAGATCCGCGGTGCGACCCCCGTCCACCGATAGTTGGCGGGGTAGCTCAGGTGGTTAGAGCACACGGCTCATAATCGTGGTGTCGCGGGTTCGAGTCCCGCTCCCGCTACCAACAGGACACATCCGCACGTCGGCCGGCGACGTGCGCAACCCGGTACGCAGCGCCCCCGGCGGCGCGAGAGGTGGCAAGACCATGGCCAGCAAGAGCTCTGACGTTCGCCCCAAGATCACGCTCGCCTGCACCGAGTGCAAGGAGCGGAACTACATCACCAAGAAGAACCGTCGGAACGACCCCGACCGTCTCGAGATGAAGAAGTTCTGCCCGCGCGACAACCGTCACACGGTGCACCGCGAGACCCGCTGACCTCAGCGACTCCAGTGGCCGTCAACATCGACTTCGCCGGACGCGAGTACCCGCCGAACGCCTCGTACGAGGTCGGGCGGGAGAAGCTGCGCGAGTTCGCGGAGTCGGTGGGGGCCACGCACCCGGCACACAGCGACGCCTCGGCCGCACGTGAGCTCGGGTACCCCGACGTCATCGCTCCGGCGACGTTCGCGGTGCTCGTGGCTCAGCGCGCCGAGGCGCAGCTCGTGCAGGACCCTGCGGCCGGCATCGACTTCTCGCGGGTCGTGCACGCCGAGCAGCGGTTCACGCACCACCGGCCCATCCACGCGGGCGACCGCCTGGTCACGGTGCTGCACGTCGACGCGATCACCGAGCGCGCCGGGTTGTCGATGGTGACGACCCGGTCGGAGATATCGACCGAGGACCACGAGCCGGTCGCGACGGTCGTCTCGACCCTGGCGGTCCGCGGGGCCGACGCGTGAGCGCCCCCGTGCTCGACGACCTGCAGGTCGGCCAGGAGATCGGCCGCCGTGAGCTCGTCGTCGACCGCGCCCGCCTCGTCCGGTACGCCGGCGCGAGCGGGGACTTCAACCCCATCCACTGGAACGAGCGCGTCGCGACCGAGGTCGGGCTGCCGGGCGTCATCGCGCACGGCATGTGGACCATGGGTGCGGCGGTCGGCGTCGTGGCGGACTGGGTCGGCGACCCGGGAGCCGTGGTCGACTACCAGGTGCGGTTCACCCGCCCCGTCCCCGTCCCCGACCCGGGGGCCGCGACGGTGCAGGTGGTGGCAGTCGTCGGGCAGATCGACGCCGGGGCCCGGACGGCACGCGTCGACCTGACGGTCACGTGCGGGGGCACCCGGGTGCTGGGCAAGGCCCAGGTCGTCGTCCGGCTCGGCTGAGCCCACCCATCACCTGTCTGCGCCGTCGCGCGGGGCCTGGCGCGGCTCAGTGCTGAGGCGCGGGACCCGTGGTCGTGCCCAGCCGGAGAGCGACCGGCAGCGTGACCGGGTCCGGCATCCGACCGTCGATCAGCGCCTCGATCGCGTGCCCCACGGCCGCACCCTTGTCGGCGAGCTGCTGCGACACGCTCGTCAGCACGTCGGGGGCGAGCCAGGGCAGGTCGAGGCCGTCGAAGCCGGCGACCGAGACGTCCTCGGGCACGCGCAGGCCCAGCTCGCGGGCGGCGAGCACGACGCCCGACGCGAGGAGGTCCGACTGCGCGAGCACAGCGGTGGGCCGGTCGGGTCCGGTGAGCAGCGCGCGTCCGGCGTCCGTGCCGTGCTCGACGAGCGAGGCAGGGGCCTCCCACGTCGCGACGGGCACGATCCCCGCGTCGTGCAGGCCCGCGAGCCGGCGGCGGGTGATCTCCCACTCGAGCTGCGCCATGCGGGCGGCGTCGGCGAGGCCGGACCGGCCGGCGCGGTTGAACGGCAGCGTCACGGTGGCGATCCGCTCGTGCCCGAGCGCCCGAAGGTGGCGTCCGAGCTCGGCGATGCCGTTCCGGTCGTCGATGCCGATCGCGGCGACTCCCTCGACCGCCTGCCCCTCGACGACGACGGTCGGGATGCCACGGCGGCGCAGCGCGGCCAGGTTCGGGTCCTCGACGGTGCCGCCCCAGATGATCGCGGCGACGTCCATCGCGGCGGTCTCGACGAGCGGGTCGACGGCGCCCTCCTCGGGGGTGCTCGATCCGGGGATGAGCAGCACGCCGAGCCCGAGGGGCCCCACCGTGCGCACCAGGCCGTCGAGCATCTGCACCGACACGGGGTCGCGGAACGAGCGGCGCAGCGCGTCGCCGACGATCACCCCGACGATGCCCGAGCGTCCGCTGCGCAGCTGGCGGCCGAGCGGGTTGGGTCCGCTGTAGCCCAGGTCCTCGGCCGCGTGCATCACGCGTTCGCGGGTCGTGGCCGCGATGGGCCCGGCTCCGGAGAACGCGAGCGAGGCGGTCGAGACGGAGACACCCGCGGCGGCGGCGACGTCCGCGAGGGTCGGTCGGTCGTGCGACAGGGGGACTACCGCCCTCCGGCTCGGTGGTGCACCCGGCGAGCGTGCACGGACGCGTGTGAGCCGCCAGCGTACCGGTCGCGGCGCTTCTGTGATCAAATCGATTCGACACGGGTCGCGTGGACATGATCGAATCGATTCGTTCGACGCTCGCCCGACCGTTCTGGAGTTCCCCTTGAGTCAGCCGCGGCTCCATCCCGGGCAAGGCACCACGCGCCTGACCGCACTGCTCGGCAGGCAGGCGTCGAAGCGCTCGCTCGAACGCACCCGCTGGGTCCTGATGGGCCTGTTCACGCTCAACGGCCTGATGTTCTCGAGCTGGCTCGCGCGCATCCCCACGGTGCGCGACACGCTCGACCTGACGACGGGCCAGCTCGGCGTGGTGCTGCTCGCGGGGTCGATCGGCTCGCTCGCCACCGCCACCGTCTCGGGCATCCTCGTGACCCGCTACGGCGGAAAGATCGGCCTCTACCTGTCGACCGCCGGGTTCGCCCTCGCGTACGTGCTGCTCGGGCTCGGCCCCGCCCTCGGCTCGGTGCCGGTCCTGGCCGTGGGCATCTTCCTCATCGGGGTGTCGTTCTCGATCGGCAACGTGCCCCTGAACGTCGAGACCGCCGCGGTCGAGCGCCGCATGGGTCGCACCGTGCTGCCCCAGTTCCACGCCGCGTTCTCGATCGGCGCCGTGCTCGGCTCGCTCGTCGGCGCCGCGGCGTCGCACCTCGAGGTCTCGCTGCTCGTCCAGTTCGCCGTGACGGCGCTCGTCGGCACCCTCTGGCGCCTCGCCGCCGTGCCGCACGCGGTGCTCGACTCGGTCCCGGTGCGCGAGCGCGTCGCGGTGGTCGACATCGACGCCGGGACGCCCGCTCCGCCCGCACGGGCCCGTGGAGGGGTGCGCTCGGCGCTCGACGCGTGGCGCGAGCCCCGCACGCTCCTGATCGGCGTCGTCATCATGGCCGCCGCGCTCTCCGAAGGGTCGGCCAACGACTGGCTCGCCCTCGCGGTCGTGGACGGCTTCGAGCGCACCGAGGCCGTCGGCGCCGTCGTGTTCGGCGTCTTCGTCGGTGCGATGACGCTCGTGCGGCTGCTCGGCACCCGCCTGATCGACCGGCTCGGGCGCGTGCCCGTGCTCCGGGCCTCCGGGGTCGTCTCGCTCGTGGGCCTCCTACTCTTCGGCTTCGCCCCCACGCTCGAGCTCGCGACGCTGGGGGTGGTCGGGTGGGGCTTCGGTGCCGCCCTCGCTGTGCCCCTGGGCATCGCAGCCGCCTCGGACGACCCGATGCGTGCGGCCGGCCGGGTCGCGGTCGTCTCGACCTTCTCCTCGGTCGCCTCGCTCGGCGCACCGCCGCTGCTGGGCCTCGCCGCGGAGTCGATGGGAGCCCGGCACGCGCTCGTGCTCATCACCGTCGCGATGGTCGCGAGCGTCCTGCTCTCGCGCAGCGTCACCCCGCTCCTCACGTCCCACGGTCCCGCTACTGTGCGCGCAGGCGCCCCGTCGCCGACCTGACCTGAGGTGCACGACCGGCCGTGCGGCGACGACCCGATCCCACGACGACGAGGGGCGCGATGACCAGGCGACCGACCGAGACCGCCCAGCTCAGGGGCGCTTCGCTCGCTGTGTTCGTGGTGTTCGCGCTCAACGGCTTCAACTTCTCGAGCTGGGCCTCACGCCTGCCCGCGGTGCGCGACGCGCTCGGCTTCACCCCCCAGCAGATGGGCGTCCTGCTGCTCGTGGGATCGATCGGCTCGCTCGTGGCGCTGCCCGTCTCGGGCCTCGTCGTCACGCGGCTGGGTGCGCGGCGCACGGTGCTGGCCTTCGCGCTCGTGAACGGCGCGGGCCTGGCGCTGGCCGCGACGGGCGTCGCCGCCGGGGCCGTCCTCGTGGTGGGCGTCGGGGTCGTGGTCTTCGGCATCGGCACCGGGACGTGGGACGCGGCGATGAACCTCGAGGGGGCGGCCGTCGAGCAGCGGCTCGGGCGCACGGTCATGCCGAGGTACCACGCGGGCTTCTCGGTCGGCACCGCCGTCGGAGCGGGCCTCGCCGCGCTGGCCGCGTGGACGGGTGTCCCGGTCGTGGTGCACGTCCCGGTCGCGATCGGGCTGTCGAGCCTCGGCGTGGTGTGGGCGGTGCGGCGGTTCCTGCCCGAGCGCGACGAGCGGACGGTCGACGCCGCGCTGCACGCCGCGGGGACCGGCGTCGACCCGGCCACGGCGGTCGAGGTCTCGGCTGGTCGGGGCGGGGCGTTCCGCAGCTGGCTCGAGCCGCGCACGCTGCTGATCGGCCTCGTGGTGCTGTCGGCCGCGCTGACCGAGGGCTCGGCGAACGACTGGGTCGCGCTCGCCGTCGTGGACGGCTTCGGGGCGGGCGACGCCGCGGGCGCCCTGACCTTCGGCGTCTTCGTCACCGCCATGACAGGGATGCGCTTCTTCGGCACCCCGCTCCTGGACCGGTTCGGGCGGGTCGCGACGCTGCGGCTGTGCGCGGCGCTCTCGCTCGTCGGGCTCGGGCTGTTCGCTCTGGTCCCGGCCGACCTGCTGTGGCTCGCGCTCGTGGGCGTGGTGTTGTGGGGGATGGGTGCCGCGCTCGGCTTCCCGGTGGGGATGAGCGCGGCGAGCGACGACCCGGCGCGCGCCGCGGCGCGCGTGAGCGTGGTCGCCACGGTCGGGTACTCGGCGTTCCTGGCCGGCCCGCCCGTGCTGGGTCTGCTCGCGGGGTTCGTGGGCTACCGGCACGCGCTGCTCGCGATCGCCGTGCCGGTGGTCGTGGGCCTGTTCGTGCTCGACGCGGTGCGACCCCCGGCCCCCTCGGACCCGCGGGGAGCCGACGGTGCGCGGGGGAACTAGCCTGGACCGATGACCACCTCGACCGAGACCCCGACGCTCGCCCAGCTCACGACCCTGCGGGTGGGTGGCCCCGTCGGGCGCTACGTCGAGACGTCGGACGAGGCCTCGCTGCTCGCCGAGGTGCGCGCCGCGGACGCCGCGGGGGAGCCGCTGCTCGTGCTGGGCGGGGGCTCGAACCTGCTCGTCTCGGACGAGGGCTTCGACGGCGTCGTGGTGCACGACGTGCGCACGGGCGTGCAGACCCCCGACGCCTCGGCCTGCGCCGGGACGACCCTGACCGTCCCGGCGGGCACGCCCTGGGACGACGTCGTGCTGCACGCGGTCGAGGAGCACCTGGTGGGCATCGAGGCGCTCTCGGGCATCCCGGGGTCGACGGGCGCGACCCCCGTGCAGAACGTCGGCGCGTACGGCCAGGACGTGGCCCAGTCCATCGCGACGGTCCGGGCGTGGGACCGCGGGCGCGGGCGGGTGCGCACGTTCCCGCTGGCCGAGCTGGGGTTCGGCTACCGGACGTCGATGCTCAAGCGCTCGATGCGCGTCGACCCCGCCGACGAGCTCTCGCCGTGGTTCCCGACGCCCCGCTACGTCGTGCTCGACGTGACGTTCCAGCTGCGCCCGGGCGACCTGTCCGCCCCGATCGCGTACGGCGAGCTCGCGGCAGCGCTCGACGTCGCGGTGGGGGACAGGGTGCCGCTCGCGGACCTGCGTACGGCCGTGCTCGGGCTGCGGGCGGGCAAGGGCATGCTGCTCGACCCGGACGACCCCGACACGTCGAGCGCGGGTTCGTTCTTCACGAACCCCGTGCTGAGCCGCTCGGACGCGACGCTGCTGCCCGAGGACGCACCGCGCTACCCGAGCGGCGACGGCGACGTGAAGCTCAGCGCGGCGTGGCTCATCGAGCAGGCCGGGTTCGGCAAGGGCTTCGGGCTGCCCGGCCCGGCGGCGCTCTCGACCAAGCACACGCTCGCGCTGACCAATCGGGGCGGGTCCACCGCGTCCGACCTCGTGGCCCTCGCGCGCGAGGTCCGTGACGGGGTGCGTGAGCGCTTCGGTGTGACCCTCGAGCCCGAGCCCGTGCTGGTGGGCGTCGCGCTGTAGCGTCGGCGCCACGAGTGAGGCAGGTCACACCGTCGGGGTGTGACCTGGGGAACAATCCGGACATCTAGGGGTATGGCACCCCACCAGAAGTCCTCACCCGCAGCACCCCTCCGCACCCGGCGCCGGCTCGCGGCCGTCATCGCCGCGTTCGGCCTCGTGGCCGGCGCCACCGCGCTGCCCGCGGTCGCCGACGAGCCCGAGACGACCGCACGGGTCATCCGCACCGACTCGTACCTGGGCGGCTCGCTGCTCGTGACCCAGGCCGACGTCGGCACCCTGGCGTTCACCGACTGCAGGAGCGGCTTCACCTGCATCTGGGACTCGCCGCTCTACATCGGCATCCTGTTCCAGTACAACAATCCGGGCAACATCATCACGCTGCCCTCGATCACCGTCGCGTCGTACGCGAACAAGCGCTCCTACCGCACGAAGTTCTACGAGCTGCTGAGCGGCGCCGGGAACGAGAAGTGCGCCGCGCCCAACACCCAGAACCAGTCCGTCGCCGGCTGGCTGCTGGGTGCCCGCTCGATGCTCCAGCACTCGACCGCGACGTCGTGCTGACCTGGGGCTCCGGCTCCCCGTCGGTGTCCGGGGCGGCCCGTACACTCCACGCCAGGAGCGTGGAGGGGGTGCCCGGTGGACGACGAGCAGTTCGCGGCGATGTACGCCGAGCTGTACCCCGTCGTGCTCGGCTACCTGACTCGGCGCACCGACTGGCACGTCGCTGAGGACGTGGCCTCCCAGGCGCTCACGGTCGCGTGGCACCGCGCGGACGCGGTCCCCACCGACCCCGACGCCCGCCGGGCGTGGCTGATCGTCGTCGCCCGCAACCTCCTCGCGAACTCGCAGCGGTCACGCCTGCGCGCGGCCCGGCTCGATCTGCGGATCCGGGCCGCTCTCGCGGCCGGCGTGCCGACCGTCGAGCTCGACCCGGCCGACGTCGTGGCCGATCGCCTGCTCGCGTCCGCCGCGATGCGCCGGCTCAGCCCGCGCGACCAGGAGGTGCTGCAGCTCGTGGCCTGGGAAGGGCTCGACATCGCGGGGCTCGCGAGCGTGCTCGGGTGCTCACCGACCGCCGCCTCGACCCGTCTGCACCGGGCGCGCCACCGCATCGAGGTGCTGATGCGGTCGGGACGTCCGGAGCACGAGGCGGACGACGCCGCGGCCGTGGTGCCGGGCACGCGGACGGGGGAGCACGCCACCGACGACGAGCCGCAGGGCCCGTTCACCGCATCGGAGGACCGATGAGCCAGGCCAGGGCCGACGAGCCCGAGCTCGACCGCGTCCGCGACCTGCTCGTGGGCACCAACCCCGTCCCCGCCCGCGTCCTGGGCGACGCGCACGAGCGCCCTGCGGCACGGCTCGCGCTCGCCCGGATCCTCGCGACCCCGCGCGACCCGGGCGCCGTGGACCCGCGGCTGCTGCCCGCCCCGGTCGGCGGGTCGCTCGCCCCGACCGCGACCCGACAGGGCTCGCGCCGCCACGGCCGGACGGGTCGGGCCCGTACCCGCTCCGGGCGCCGGCCGGTCCTCGCGGGCGCGGCGGCCGTCGCCGCGACGCTGCTCGTCGCGATGACGGGCGTGCTGGCCCCGTGGTACTCCGGGGACGCCGTGGCCGCGACGACGCCGCCGCTGCTCGACTTCGACCTCGTGGTGGACCACGACTTCGTCCGCGCCGCTGGTCGGCCCGCCGCACCCTCGTTGCACGCACTGGCCGAGGTCGCGCTCGGGCGTGCCGAACCGGCATCCGAGGGCGGGCGGGAGTACCTGAGCGCGGACCGCTGGACGTACGCGGGGACCTTCGAGGGCGAGGGTTCCGACGTCGAGCTCGTCGCGTCGCGCACCGAGACTTGGATCTCGCCCGACGGCTCGCTCGTGCGCAGCACACGCGCCGGGGTCCCCGTGCGCCCCGACGGACGGCTCGACGCGGACGACCCCGCGCTCGCCGACGCGTCGGCCACCACCGAGTCGTTCGGCGCCGGATCGGCCCGGGTGCACCGTGCGGCCGACCTCGCAGCGCTCGCCCCGGAGGAGCTGCGCGCGGCTCTGCTCGCGGAGCAGGCCTGCGGGGTCGTCCCCGAGGCCGCGTGCCTGCTCGAGTCGGTCGCCCGGCTGCACGACGAGACGCTCGTGACGGGCGCCGTCGACGCCGCGGTCTGGTCGATGCTCGCCACCGAGCCCGACCTGGTGACGCTGGGCGCGGTGACCGACCGGGTCGGCCGGTCGGCCGTCGCGTTCACCGCGTCGCCCGCGCTCGGGCTCGGGGTGCGCTGGGTGCTGCTGCTCGACCCGCGCACGGGGGCGCTCCTGGGGGCCGAGAAGATCGTGCTGAGCGACACCGAGGGCTACGCGGTGCCCGTGCCCGCGGTCGTGGCGTTCACGGCGTACCGCGCGAGCAGCTGGGTGCCCTGACCGCTGTCGCGGTGGTCGGCCGGTTGCTCGCTCAGCCCGCTGCGGAGGGGTGCGGCGGGCCGCCGGCGCGCGTGGGCGGCACCGGGTCCGGATCGGGGGTCGCGAGCCACGAGTCGACGCCCGCGAGCAGCCGCGCCTGCGTCGTCCCGCTCGCGCGGCTCGCCCGGATCGAGGAGCGGGCCAGCTCGGCGAGCTCGGAGTCGTCGAAGCCGTGCACCGTGCGCGCGGTCTCGTACTGGGCGGTCAGCCGCGAGCCGAAGAGCAGCGGGTCGTCGGCGCCGAGCGCGACCCGCGCACCCGCGTCGACCAGGGTGCGCAGCGGCACCTGACCCGGCTCGGCGTACACGCCGAGCGACACGTTCGACGCGGGGCACACCTCGAGCGCGACGCCGTGCGTCACGAGCCGCTCGAGCACCGCCGGGTCCTCGGCGGCGCGCACGCCGTGGCCCAGCCGGTCCGGCGTGAGGTGGTCGAGCACAGCGTCGACGTGCGTGGGGCCCAGCAGCTCCCCGCCGTGCGGCACGAGCGCGAGGCCCGCGCGACGGGCGAGGGCGAACGCGGGCGCGAACTCCGGGGTCTCGCCGCGGCGTTCGTCGTTGCTCAGGCCGAAGCCCACCACCTGCCCGGGTCCGTCGCCCGCGTGGCGGGCGGCGAGCCGCGCGAGCGTGCGTGCCTCGAGCGGGTGCCGCATGCGTGAGGCGGCGACGACCACCCCGACGTCGACCCCGTACGTGGTGCCCGCGGTCCGGGCGGCGTCGAGCACGATCTCGAGCGCGGGGGTGATCCCGCCGACGAACGGCGCGTACGACGTGGGGTCGACCTGGATCTCGAGCCGCCCCGAACCCTCGGCGGCGTCGTCCGCGACGGCCTCGGTGAGCACCCGGCGCATGTCCGCCTCGCCGCGGACGCAGGCTCGCGCCGCGTCGTAGAGCCGCTGGAACCGGAACCATCCGCGCTCGTCCGCGGGCACCCGCAGGGGGTCGCCGTCGAGCAGCGCCGCGGGCAGCCGCACGCCGTAGCCGTCCGCCAGCTCCGCGAGCGTCGCGATGCGCATCGACCCCGTGAAGTGCAGGTGCAGATGAGCCTTCGGGAGGAGATCCAGGTCACGCACCTGCCCAGTGTGCCAAACACACCGAGCCGGCTCTCGCGCGACGAGCCCCGAGAGGGCTGCGCCGGCTCGCTGACCGCGCGCGGACGCGAGCGGTCCCGGTCAGTCGACCGCGACGTGCCGACCGTGCGACGCGGGTCGGCTCGGCACCGCGGTGGCGTCGACCAGGCGGTAGCCCACCCCGCGCACGGTGTCGAAGTGCGCCGCGCCGAGCTTCTTGCGCAGGTACCGCACGTACACGTCGACCACGTTCGAGCCGGGGTCGAAGTCGTAGCCCCACACCTGCGAGAGCAGCTGCTCGCGGCTCAGCACGTGCCCGGGGTGCCGCAGGAACGTCTCGGCCAGCGCGAACTCGCGGGCCGAGAGGTCGACCTCGTGCCCCGCGACCCGCATGCGACGGGTCCGCAGGTCGAGCTGCAGGGGCCCGTGGGTGAGCGTCGTGACCTCACCGGGCGGTTGCGGGGCCCGCAGCCGCAGGCGCACCCGGGCGAGCAGCTCCTCGAAGCGGAACGGCTTGGCCATGTAGTCGTCGGCCCCGGACTCCAGCCCGGCGACCGTGTCGGTGACCGAGCTGCGCGCCGTGAGGATGATCACGGGTACGGCCTGGCCGCTCGCCCGCAGCTGTTGCAGCACCTCGAAGCCGTCCATGTCCGCGAGCCCGAGGTCGAGCACCAGGAGCGAGTACTCGCCCGCCTGGGCGAGCTCGAGCGCCTCGCTCCCCGACGCGACGACAGTCGTCGCGAACCCCTCGGCGTGCAGGCCCTTGGCGACGAAGGCGGCGATCCGTTCCTCGTCCTCGGCGATGAGGATCTGCGTCATCTGTGCTCCACGAGCTCGGCGCGCTCGACGCGCGGTGTGTGGACGATGTGGACGGCCGGGAGGTCGAGCAGGAACACGGCACCAGGGCCGGCGTGCGCGGGCCACCGTTCGAGGCGCACCCGCCCGCGGTGGGCGGCGGCGATCGCGGCGACGATGGGCAGCCCCAGCCCGGCGCCCTCGCTGCGCCGACCGGCCCGGTCGGCGCGCCCGCGGTGGAAGCGCTCGAAGATGCGCTGCTCCTCCTCGACGGGCACCCCCGGACCCTGGTCGTGCACCCACAGGCGCACCCGGCCGGCCCTCAGCTCGCTGCCGATGCGGATCCGGGTGCCGGGCGCCGAGACGGACACCGCGTTCGCGATGAGCTGCAGCCAGGCCTGCGTGATCCGCTGGGAGTCGACGAGCAGCACCACGTCGGCGCGCGCCGTGATCTGCCAGTGGCGTTCGCCCAGGCCGCGGGCCTTGTCGAGCACGTCGTCCGTGAGCCGCCCGATGTCCGTGGGCGCGAGCCGGACGAAGTCGGGGCGGTCGGCCGTCGCGAGCGTCATGAGGTCGTCCACGAGACGGTGCATCCGGTCGAGCTCGTCGAGGGCCAGGGCCTGGACCGCGAGCACGTCCTCGACGTCACGGGGGTTCATGAGCTCGAGGTGGCCACGCACGATCGTCAGCGGCGTCCTGAGCTCGTGCCCCACGTCGTCGAGCAGCTCGCGCTGGGAGCCGAAGGCGTTCTCGA
Organism: Cellulomonas sp. P22; assembly: GCF_044392165.1. Taxonomy (NCBI): domain Bacteria; kingdom Bacillati; phylum Actinomycetota; class Actinomycetes; order Micrococcales; family Cellulomonadaceae; genus Cellulomonas; species Cellulomonas sp. P22. Next base: position 100,940 of record NZ_JBISBW010000011.1, on the reverse strand, counting down.
GCCTGTCAAGCATCGCGTTGACGGTCGCGGCCAGGTCCGAGAGGTCGTCGGTGCCCGAGACCGTGATGCGCTCGGAGAGGTCCGACTCGGTGATGCGTCGCGCCGTGTCGCGCAGCAGGCGCACCGGGCTCAGCAGCCGTCCGACCACGAACCACGCGACGACGGTGATCACCAGGAGCGAGCCGAGCGCGACCGTGGCGTACGTGAGGTAGGTCGACGAGAGCCGGGCGATCTCGGCCGAGCGGTCGACAGCGACGACGAACAGCCCTGAGCGGGGGTCGCCGGTGATCGTCACCGGGACCGCGACCAGGCGGTACTGAGCGGTTGTTGTCTCGACCGTGCGCAGCTCGACCGGCGCGTCCGAGGAGACGGTGCCGAGCAGCTCGATCAGCTCGTCGTCGTCCTCGAGGTGCAGCACCTCGATGCTCGACATCACCAGGTCGGAGGTGAGCCAGCGGGGGACCCCGTCGAGCAGCGCGATGACCCCCTGGTTCTCGGTGAGGCCGTGCCGGCGGACCGCCTCGTTGAGGAGCTGTTCGACCGAGCCGAACTCGGCGTCGGCGGCCGTCTCGGGGGTGGGGCCGTCGTCGGCGACGATGTGCAGCACCTCGACGGCCCGGCGCAACGACCGGTCGATGCGCTCGTCGGTGCTCTGCATCTGCAGCGCGTACGCCGCGGCGCCTGCGATGAGCACGGTGAGGGCGCCGAGCAGCACGACTGCCGTGAGGAGCCGGGTCCGGACCGTCACGTACGGGCTGCGGCGCACAGTGCTCCAGGCCGCGTGCTGCCTCCGGGCGTGGGACGCGTTCACCGTGCGACCGTCGACGTCGGTGCGACGCTCGGGGACGTCGCCGTTGCGGGCGCGCCGGCACCGGTGCTGGGGGTGGCGCCGTTCGGTACCCACCACCCGTCGGTGGGCGGTATCCACCACGGCTCGGTCGGGGGCGTCCACCAGTCGGTCGGTGGGGTCTGGCTCGGGAGCCCGCCATCGGACGGTCCGTCCGTCGGGTCGCGGGTGCTCTCGTCCTCGGGCTCGTCGCGCGACTGCGAGGTCGGGACGAGGTCTGCCGGGCCGTCGGGCTCCGGGGTCTGCGCGTCGAGGCTCTCGGCGGCCTCGGTGCCCTCGATGGCCTCGGTGCCGGGCGAGGAGACCTCGGCCTCGGGGTGGGCGCTCCGCGGGGCCGGGTCGATCTCGGGTGCGCGGGTGACCACCAGGGGTGTTCCGACAGGGCCGCGCTCGGGCTCGTGGTTCGAGAACACCGCCGCCGCCGCCACGCCGAGCACCAGCACGGCAACGGTGCCGCCCGCGACGACCGAGGCATTTCGAGGCATACCGCACACTATCGGGGTTTTCCTCGAGCGCTGCACGAAATCGCAGGTCAGGGCCTTGGTCTGCCGACGTTCACGCGAGGTCTCAGCCGTCGTCGCGGCGCCTCCACCGGAACGTCCGCACGCCCACGACCAGGCCGATCACGAGCCACGCCCCCAGCACCGCGGCCGTCGCACCGTGCTGCCACGACCCCGAGACCTCGAAGCCCTCGGCCTGCTCCGGCAGGAAGACCGAGCGCATGCCCTGCGCCATCCACTTGAGCGGGAACACCGAGGCGACCTGCTGCATCCACGTCGGCAGGTCGTTGAAGACGAAGAACACGCCCGAGATGAACTGCAGCACGAGCACGATCGGGGTCACCACGGCGCTCGCGCTGCGCCCGGTGCGTGGCACCGAGGAGAACGCGACCCCGCACACCGAGCCGGCCGCGGTGCCGAGCAGGAACACCCACGCGAACGTGGCCCAGTGCGCGGCGTCGGCCGGCAGCGGCACGTCGAACACCAGCGCCGCGACCGCGAGCAGCAGAGCGACCTGCACGAGCGACGTCGTGAGCACCTGGCCGGTCTTCCCGAGGAAGTAGGACGCGGCGGGCAACGGGGTGCCGCGCAGCCGCTTGAGGGCTCCTTCGTCCCGCTCGACGGCGATCGTGATCGCGAGCGACTGGAAGCTCGAGAGCATCACCCCGGTCGCGACCATCCCGGGCAGGAAGTACTGCGCGTAGGGGATGCCCGGCGGCGGCCCGACCCGGCCCCCGTCCTGGCCGAAGACCGTCGCGAAGATCGCGAGCATGATCACCGGGTACGCGAAGATGAACACGACCGCGTCGCGCTCGCGGAAGAACGTGCGCAGCTCGATCCGGGTACGCCCCAGGCCCAGCCGCAGCGCGCTCGGCAGCCGAGGTCCGGGGGCGGTGCGGGTAGCGGTGCGGCCGGCCGCGGTCGAGGTCATCACAGGCTCCCGGCGGTCGCGTCGGCGGTCTCGCCGATGAGGCTGAGGTAGACGTCCTCGAGGCTCGGGCGGACCACCTGCAGCCCGGCGACCTCGCCGTCGGGCGCGGCGGCCCCGAGGCGGGCGGTGAGCTCGGCCACCGTGCGCGTCGGGTGGTCGGTCGAGGTCTCGTGGTGACGGCCGTCCTCGGTCCACCGCACGATCGCACGCCGGGCACGGCGACCGCCGAGCTCGGCGGGGGAGTCGAGCGCCACGACACGCCCGTCGCGCACCACGGCCACCCGGTCCGCGAGGTGCTCGGCCTCGTCGAGGTAGTGCGTGGTGAGCAGCACGGTCGTGCCGTCGTGGCGCAGCGCGGCGACGAGGTCCCAGAACGCCCGCCGCGCCTCGGGGTCGAACCCCGTCGTGGGCTCGTCGAGGAACAGCAGCTCGGGGTTCCCGACGATGCCGAGCGCGACGTCGAGGCGTCGGCGCTGGCCGCCCGAGAGCTGGCGGGTGCGGGTGCGGACCTTGTCGCGCAGCCCGACCGCGTCGATCACCTCGTCGGGGTCGCGCGGCGACGGGTAGTACGTCGCGAAGTGGTGCACGAGCTCACCCACCGAGGACTCGGACAGGTCGTTCGCGCTCTGCAGCACCACGCCGATGCGCGATCTCCAGGCCCGCCCCGCGGTGCCCGGGTCCTCCCCGAGCACCTGCACGTGGCCCTCGTCGCGCCCCCGGAACCCTTCGAGGATCTCGACGGTCGTGGTCTTGCCCGCACCGTTGGGGCCGAGGATCGCGAAGACCTCGCCCCGGTGCACAGCGAGGTCGAGCCCGTCGACCGCCCGCTTGTCGCCGTATCGCTTGTGCAGCCCGCGGACGTCGACCGCGAGCTCGGGGAGGCTCATGCGCACAGCCTGGCGTGCGGCGGGCCCGCGCGGAAGCCCTGGACGCAGCGGAGGGGGCCCACCGTGCGGGTGGACCCCCTCCGCCCGTCAGCCGGGCGCGCGGATCGTGCTCAGGCGCCCTCGGCGAGCAGCGCCTGGATGCGCGTGACGCCCTCGACGAGGTCGTCGTCGCCGAGCGCGTAGGACAGCCGCAGGTACCCGCTGGGCCCGAACGCCTCGCCGGGGACCACAGCGACCTCGGCCTGCTCGAGGATCAGCGCCGCGAGCTCGACCGACGAGGTGGGCGTGACGCCCCGGATCGTGCGCCCGAGCACGCCCTCGACCGACGGGTACGCGTAGAACGCGCCCTGCGGTGCGGGCAGCACCACGCCGTCGATCTGGCGGAGCATCTCGACCATCGTGCGGCGACGCCGGTCGAAGGCTGTGCGCATCTGCTCGACGGCGGTCAGGTCGCCGGTCACGGCGGCCAGCGCGGCGCGCTGAGAGACGTTGGCGACGTTCGAGGAGAGGTGCGACTGCAGGTTGGTCGCGGCCTTGATCACGTCGGTGGGGGCGATCATCCAGCCCACCCGCCAGCCGGTCATCGCGTAGGTCTTGGCCACGCCGTTGAGCACGATCGTGGTGTCGGCCAGCTCGGGCACCACGCGCACGATCGGGGTGAAGACCGCGTCGTCGTAGGTGAGGTGCTCGTAGATCTCGTCGGTGATGACCCAGATGCCGTGCTCGAGGGCCCAGCGCCCGATCTCGGCCGTCTGCTCGGGGGAGTGCACGGCCCCGGTGGGGTTCGAGGGCGAGCAGAACAGCAGCACCTTGGTGCGCTCGGTGCGCGCGGCCTCGAGCTGCTCGACCGTCACGAGGTACCCCTGGTCGACGCCCGCGACGACCTCGACCGGGATGCCGCCCGCGAGCCGGATCGCCTCGGGGTACGTGGTCCAGTACGGCGCGGGCAGTATGACCTCGTCGCCCGGGTCGACGATCGAGGCGAACGCCTGATAGACGGCCTGCTTGCCGCCGTTGGTCACGAGGACCTGCCCGGGGGAGACCTCGTAGCCCGAGTCGCGCAGCGTCTTGGCGGCGATTCCCTCGCGCAGCGCCGGGAGCCCCGCGGTCGGGGAGTAGCGGTGCGACGCGGGCTCACGCGCGGCGGCGATCGCGGCCTCGACGATGTAGTCGGGCGTCGGGAAGTCGGGCTCGCCCGCGCCGAACCCGATGACCGGGCGCCCCGCGGCCTTGAGCGCCTTCGCCTTGGCGTCCACGGCCAGCGTCGCCGACTCGGCGATCGCTCCGACGCGGGCGGAGACGCGGGACCGGGGGGACGACGTGTTCTGGGTCACCCCACCATCTTGGCAGAAGGCGCCGCTCCGGGAGTGCTCCGTCTGGTGCGCGGACAGCCCGTCGCGCACCCCTCGGGAGGGCCGTCCGGGGGGCGGGTTCGACCCCAGGCCGAGTCTCGCGTACAGTGGACCACCGGCGGTTGACGTCCGCCATGATGAGCCGTGCCCAGCCACCGGTCTTCCGGTGCTGTGCTCGACCTGGTCGTGGTGGTCAGAGCCGTCGTAGGGCAGTGGCGCAATTGGTAGCGCACCGGTCTCCAAAACCGGCGGTTGCGAGTTCGAGTCTCGCCTGCCCTGCGCACGCGGTCACGGTCCGGCGTTCAGCTGGCCGGCGCCGCGACCCGGTACGTCCGGGACGCAGCGCACCACACGACGACACGTAGGGGACAGCTGTGAGCGAATCCGCACCCGCAGCGGCGTCCGGCGCCGGAGGTTCCGCGCCGCGGACGGACCGGCCGAGGACGGCGCGCAGCGACGACCCCGGTCGTCGCACCTTCTTCGCGCGCGTGGCCCTGTTCGTCCGGCAGGTCATCGCCGAGCTGAAGAAGGTCGTGCGCCCGACGCGCTCGGAGCTCGTGACCTACACCGGTGTGGTGCTCGTGTTCGTCGTCATCGTGATGGCGTTCGTGACGGTCGTGGACTTCGGCATCGGCAAGCTGACGTTCCTCATCTTCGGCGGCTGACGCCACCCTTCCCCGACCGGGCGGACCACCGTCCACCCGTTCCGCAGGACAGACGTTCAGAAAGCAGGTCCGCACGTGTCGTACGAGTCGCAGGAACCCGAGCAGGGCGCTGCCGAGACGGAGCTCGAGGACGCCCTGGCGTCGGTCGAGGCGGTCGAGGTGCCCGCCGCCGGTTCTGCCGACGCCGACGAGACCGTCGAGGCCGCTGACGAGAGCGCAGCAGAGGTCGCCGAGGCCGAGGAGACCGTCGAGGTCGAGGCCGAGGAGCCCGACGTCGACGAGGACCCCGTCGCCGCGTTCAAGGCCCAGCTCCGCTCGCAGCCGGGTGACTGGTACGTCATCCACTCCTACGCGGGGTACGAGAACCGGGTCAAGACGAACCTGGAGAACCGGACCCAGAGCCTCAACATGGAGGAGTACATCCACCAGGTCGAGGTGCCCATGGAGGAGGTCACGGAGATCAAGAACGCGCAGCGCAAGGTCGTGCGCCGCGTGCGGATCCCCGGGTACGTCCTCGTGCGCATGGACCTCACCGACGAGTCGTGGGGCGCCGTGCGCCACACGCCCGGCGTCACGGGCTTCGTGGGCCACACCCACCAGCCGGTGCCGCTCACCCTCGACGAGGTCTTCTCGATGCTCGCCCCCACGCTCGAGCCTGCCAAGGCGTCGACGGGTGGGGCCGCGGGCCGCACCACCTCCGAGATCAAGGTCGACTTCACGGTCGGCGAGTCGGTCACCGTCACGGACGGACCCTTCGACACGCTGCCCGCCACGATCTCCGAGATCAACGCCGAGGGCCAGAAGCTCAAGGTCCTCGTCTCGATCTTCGGCCGGGAGACCCCGGTCGAGCTCTCGTTCAGCCAGGTCGCCAAGATCTGAAACTGACACCCCACCGACGGCGTCGCGCGGCGCCGTCGGCCGCGCAAGTCACCTGAAGTTCACGAAGAAGGACCCGACATGCCTCCCAAGAAGAAGGTCACCGGCCTGATCAAGCTCCAGATCAAGGCTGGGGCAGCCACGCCGGCGCCGCCGATCGGACCCGCACTGGGTCAGCACGGCGTCAACATCATGGAGTTCTGCAAGGCGTACAACGCCGCGACCGAGTCGCAGCGTGGGGACGTCGTGCCCGTGGAGATCACGGTCTACGAAGACCGCTCCTTCACGTTCATCACGAAGACCCCTCCGGCAGCCGAGCTGATCAAGAAGGCCGCCGGCGTCGCCAAGGGCTCGCCGACCCCCCACACGGTCAAGGTCGCGAACCTCTCGGCAGCACAGGTGCGTGAGATCGCGAGCACCAAGCTCGAGGACCTCAACGCCAACGACCTCGCCGCCGCCGAGAAGATCATCGCCGGCACCGCCCGTTCCATGGGCATCACGGTCCAGGGCTGACCAGCACCACATCGAGAAGTGCAGTGGCAGGGCCCTGTGCGGCCCGACGACCACGACTGCTGACCAAGGAGAACCAAGCAGATGGCTAAGCACAGCAAGGCGTACAACGCCGCGCTCGAGAAGATCGAGCCGAACAAGGTCTACGCGCCGCTCGAGGCCGTGCGCCTCGCGCAGGCCACGTCGACGACGAAGTACGACGCGACCGTCGAGGTGGCCTTCCGCCTCGGTGTCGACCCCCGCAAGGCGGACCAGATGGTCCGTGGCACCGTCAACCTGCCGCACGGCACCGGCAAGACCGCTCGGGTCCTGGTCTTCGCCACGGGTGAGCGTGCCGAGCAGGCCCGCGCCGCGGGCGCCGACATCGTCGGTGGCGACGAGCTCATCGAGAAGGTCGCCGCGGGCTACACGGACTTCGACTCCGCCGTCGCCACGCCCGACCTCATGGGCAAGGTCGGTCGTCTCGGAAAGGTCCTGGGCCCGCGCGGGCTCATGCCGAACCCGAAGACCGGCACGGTGACCATGGACGTCGCGAAGGCCGTCACGGACATCAAGGGCGGGAAGATCGAGTTCCGCGTCGACAAGCACTCGAACCTGCACTTCATCATCGGCAAGACGTCGTTCTCTGACGTGCAGCTGGTCGAGAACTACGCGGCCGCGCTCGACGAGGTCCTGCGTCTGAAGCCGTCGGCCTCGAAGGGTCGCTACATCACCAAGGCGACGTTCTCGACGACGAACGGCCCCGGCATCCTCGTCGACCAGAACAAGGTCAAGAACCTCACGGTCGAGGAGACCGACGCCGCCTGACGCGTCAGCTCCAGCCTCGAGGGCCCGGTCCGGTGACGGACCGGGCCCTCGTGCGTCCGGCGGGCGCGGGCGGCCGGCGATTTGGTGCCTCGTCCGTCGTGACGTAAGGTGGTCCTCGCCCAAGACCGCCGGTCGCCGGCTCCGCACAGTGCTCGCAGCTCGCGAGCGCAGCCGTGGATGCCGCCCGAAGTCCCGCAGCAGCGGAGGCCAGCGCAGGTGAGAGATTCGAGCTGCACCTCCGTGTGCGTCCGAGCCCCGCGCCTGCGCGGGGCTCTTGTCGTTTGTGGGACCAGGACGACCGACGGCACCACCACCGGAAGGATTGCCATGGCGAGGCCGGACAAGGCAGCCGCAGTCGCAGAGCTCACGGACGCGTTCCGTGACTCGAACGCGGCCGTGCTGACCGAGTACCGCGGGCTCACCGTCGCCCAGCTCAAGCAGCTGCGGCGCGCGCTCAGCGGCAACGCAACCTACGCCGTGGTGAAGAACACGCTGACCGCCATCGCGGCCAAGCAGGCTGGTGTCGAGGGTCTCGACGCCGACCTCCAGGGCCCCTCGGCCATCGCCTTCGTCACCGGTGACCCGGTCGAGGCGGCCAAGGGCCTGCGTGACTTCGCCAAGGCGAACCCCGCGCTGGTCATCAAGGGTGGTGTCCTCGACGGACGCACCCTGACCGCTGCGGAGATCAACACCCTCGCGGACCTCGAGTCCCGCGAGGTCCTGCTGGCCAAGACGGCCGGCGTGCTCAAGGCGTCGCTGTTCCAGGCGGCGTACCTCTTCACGGCGCCTGCGGCTCAGGCCGTGCGCACCGTGGACGCCCTGCGCGTGAAGCGCGAGGAGTCCGCAGAAGTCGCAGCCTGAGCCACCCGGCCCAGCAGCTCGAACCCCCCGCTTGCGCCGACCACCGAGGTCGGCGGGCACGACACGGAAGGACACGCCATCATGGCGAAGCTCACGACTGACGAGCTCATCAGCGCATTCAAGGAGCTCACGCTCATCGAGCTCTCCGAGTTCGTCAAGGCCTTCGAGGAGACCTTCGAGGTCACCGCCGCCGCGCCGGTCGCCGTCGCGGCCGCCCCGGCCGCCGGTGCCGCTGCCGAAGAGGTTGAGGAGAAGTCGGAGTTCGACGTCGTCCTCGAGGCCGCCGGCGAGAAGAAGATCCAGGTCATCAAGGAGGTGCGTGCCCTCACGAGCCTCGGCCTGAAGGAGGCCAAGGACCTCGTTGACGCCGCCCCCAAGGCTGTTCTGGAGGGTGTCAACAAGGAGGCCGCCGAGAAGGCCAAGGCCGCTCTCGAGGGCGCCGGCGCCACCGTCACCGTCAAGTGACCCGCGTCCTCGCGGCGTGGTGACCATGCCGCGAGGAGCCTCCGCGAGGAGGACCTGACGCGACGAGACCCGCACCCCTTCCGGGGGGTGCGGGTCTCGTGCTCTGCAGGTCAGGCGGTGCGGGGCGGGCTCGTCAGGGGTCCGTGAACTCCCACGTCCGTGCACTTGCGCCCGGGTGCTTGGTGTGCCCGGGTGGACAGGTCTGTTCAGAGCGTATACGCTAGCGCTTTGCGCTGGCTTGTGCCTGCAAACCCGACCCCGAACCCGATCTGCCACCGCCATGCGCGCGCTCCGTGCGTGCGTCCGGTCCAGGGTAGGGGACAGGTGAGCAGTTGGCACGTCCCGCGCACAGCGTGCACTCGAACCGCAGGGAAGGACCCCTCTTGGCTGCCTCGCGCACCCCTTCTGCTCCGTCCGCCGACGCACTCGCGAAGCGCACCGCGTCGCGTCGCATCTCTTTCGCCAAGATCCACGAGCCCCTCGAGGTCCCCGACCTGCTCGGTCTCCAGACCGAGAACTTCGACTGGCTGCTCGGTAACGAGAAGTGGCAGGCGCGTGTCGCCGCTGCTCTCGAGCAGGGACGTCAGGACGTCCCCGAGACCGCCGGTCTGGAGGAGATCTTCGAGGAGATCTCCCCGATCGAGGACTTCGGCGGCTCGATGTCGCTGTCGTTCCGTGAGCACCGCTTCGAGCCGCCGAAGTACACGGCCGAGGAGTGCAAGGAGAAGGACTTCACGTACGCGGCTCCGCTGTTCGTCACGGCGGAGTTCGTCAACTACACCACCGGTGAGATCAAGAGCCAGACGGTCTTCATGGGCGACTTCCCGCTCATGACCGAGCGTGGCACCTTCATCATCAACGGCACCGAGCGCGTCGTCGTGTCGCAGCTCGTGCGCTCGCCCGGCGTCTACTTCGAGCGGACGCCGGACAAGACGTCCGACAAGGACGTCTTCACCGCCAAGATCATCCCGAGCCGCGGTGCCTGGCTCGAGTTCGAGATCGACAAGCGCGACAACGTCGGCGTCCGCGTCGACCGCAAGCGCAAGCAGAACGCCACGGTGCTCCTCAAGGCTCTCGGCATGACCGAGTCGGAGATCCGCGAGGAGTTCGCGGGCTTCCCCGCCGTGCTCGACACCCTCGACAAGGACCACGTGTCCACCGAGGACGAGGCGCTGCTCGACCTGTACCGCAAGATCCGTCCCGGCGAGCCGCCCACGATCGAGGCCGGTCGCGCGCTGCTCGAGAACTTCTACTTCAACCCCAAGCGCTACGACCTCGCGAAGGTCGGCCGCTACAAGGTGAACAAGAAGCTCGGGATCGACGTCCCGCTGCGTGACTCGGTGCTGTCCAAGGACGACATCGTCGCGACGATCAAGTACCTCGCCGCGCTGCACGCCGACGTCGCCACGATCGACGGCCGCCGCAACGGCGAGCCCGTCGCCGTGCGCGTCGAGACCGACGACATCGACCACTTCGGCAACCGTCGCATCCGTGCGGTCGGCGAGCTCATCCAGAACCAGGTCCGCACGGGCCTGTCGCGGATGGAGCGCGTCGTGCGCGAGCGCATGACGACGCAGGACGTCGAGGCGATCACGCCGCAGACCCTGATCAACATCCGCCCGGTCGTGGCGTCGATCAAGGAGTTCTTCGGCACCTCGCAGCTCTCGCAGTTCATGGACCAGAACAACCCGCTCGCCGGCCTGACGCACAAGCGTCGTCTGTCCGCGCTGGGCCCGGGTGGTCTGTCCCGTGACCGCGCCGGCATGGAGGTCCGTGACGTCCACCCGTCGCACTACGGCCGCATGTGCCCGATCGAGACGCCTGAAGGCCCGAACATCGGCCTCATCGGCTCGCTCGCGACGTACGGACGGATCAACCCGTTCGGCTTCGTCGAGACGCCGTACCGCAAGGTCCTGAACGGCGTCGTGACCGACGACGTGCACTACCTGACGGCCGACGACGAGGACCGCTACGTCATCGCCCAGGCGAACGCCCCGCTCGAGGAGAGCGGCAAGTTCGCCGAGGACATGGTCCTCGTGCGCACCAAGGGCGGCGAGGTCGAGATCGTGCCCGGCACGGCCGTGGACTACATGGACATCTCGCCGCGCCAGATGGTCTCGGTCGCGACCGCGCTCATCCCGTTCCTCGAGCACGACGACGCCAACCGTGCCCTCATGGGCGCGAACATGCAGCGTCAGGCCGTGCCGCTGGTCCGCTCCGAGGCCCCGCTCGTCGGGACCGGCATGGAGTGGCGCGCGGCGGTCGACGCGGGCGACGTCATCGTGGCCCAGAAGCCGGGTGTCGTCACCGAGGTCTCGGCCGACCTGATCGTGATCGCGAACGACGACGCGACGACGTCGACCCACCGGGTCGCGAAGTTCCGTCGCTCGAACCAGGGCACGAGCTACAACCAGCGCGTGCTCGTCGACGAGGGCGCCCGTGTCGAGAAGGGCTCGGTCCTCGCGGACGGCCCCGCCACGGACGAGGGCGAGCTCGCGCTCGGCCGCAACCTGCTCGTCGCGTTCATGTCGTGGGAGGGCCACAACTACGAGGACGCGATCATCCTCAGCCAGCGCCTCGTGCAGGACGACGTGCTCTCCTCGATCCACATCGAGGAGCACGAGGTCGACGCGCGCGACACCAAGCTCGGCCCCGAGGAGATCACGCGGGACATCCCGAACGTCTCCGAGGAGGTCCTCGCGGACCTCGACGAGCGCGGCATCATCCGCATCGGTGCCGAGGTCGGCGCGGGCGACATCCTGGTCGGGAAGGTCACGCCCAAGGGCGAGACCGAGCTGACCCCGGAGGAGCGCCTGCTCCGTGCGATCTTCGGTGAGAAGGCGCGCGAGGTCCGCGACACGTCGCTCAAGGTCCCGCACGGCGAGTCCGGCACCGTCATCGAGGTCCGCACGTTCAACCGTGAGGACGGCGACGAGCTGCCCGCCGGCGTGAACGAGCTGGTCCGGGTGTACATCGCCCAGCGACGCAAGATCACCGACGGTGACAAGCTCGCCGGTCGTCACGGCAACAAGGGCGTCATCTCGAAGATCCTGCCCGTCGAGGACATGCCGTTCCTCCCGGACGGCACCGCCGTCGACATCGTGCTCAACCCGCTCGGCGTGCCCGGCCGCATGAACGTCGGCCAGGTGCTCGAGACCCACCTCGGGTGGGTCGCCAAGCAGGGCTGGGACATCGAGATCGCCGCGGGCGACGACCTGTCGTGGCGCGAGGGCGTCCCGGCGATCGCCGCGAAGTCCCCGGCCGGCAACCCGGTCGCCACGCCGGTCTTCGACGGCGTCCCGGAGGGCACCCTCACGGGTCTGCTCTCCTCGACGCTCCCGAACCGCGATGGCGAGCGCATGGTCGACGGCACGGGCAAGGCCCGGCTGTTCGACGGTCGCTCGGGTGAGCCGTTCCCGGACCCGGTCGCGGTCGGCTACATGTACATCCTCAAGCTGCACCACCTCGTCGACGACAAGATCCACGCGCGTTCGACCGGTCCGTACTCGATGATCACGCAGCAGCCGCTGGGTGGTAAGGCGCAGTTCGGTGGTCAGCGGTTCGGCGAGATGGAGGTGTGGGCCCTCGAGGCGTACGGCGCTGCCTACACCCTGCAGGAGCTCCTCACCATCAAGTCGGACGACGTCCCCGGACGCGTCAAGGTGTACGAGGCCATCGTCAAGGGCGAGAACATCCCCGACTCGGGGATCCCGGAGTCCTTCAAGGTGCTCCTCAAGGAGATGCAGTCGCTCTGCCTGAACGTCGAGGTGCTGTCCTCCGACGGCGTCTCGATCGACATGAAGGAGAACGACGACGAGGTCTACCGCGCAGCGGAGGAGCTCGGCATCGACCTGTCGCGTCGACCGAACGCCAGCAACGTCGAAGAGATCTGACGTCGAGCCCCGGGCCGGTGCACGTCATCCGTGACGGACCGACCCGGGGCCGACACCACCCAGCAGCACCCTCCATCCGCCGGTCGCCCTGCAGGCTCCGGCAAGCGAAGGAAGTAGGACCCCCTTGCTCGACGTCAATGTCTTCGATGAGCTGCGAATCGGCCTGGCCACGGCCGAGGACATCCGCACCTGGTCGCACGGCGAGGTCAAGAAGCCCGAGACCATCAACTACCGCACCCTCAAGCCCGAGAAGGACGGCCTCTTCTGCGAGAAGATCTTCGGCCCCACCCGGGACTGGGAGTGCTACTGCGGCAAGTACAAGCGTGTGCGCTTCAAGGGCATCATCTGCGAGCGGTGCGGCGTCGAGGTCACGCGCTCGAAGGTGCGCCGTGAGCGCATGGGCCACATCGAGCTCGCCGCGCCCGTCACGCACATCTGGTTCTTCAAGGGTGTGCCGTCGCGTCTGGGCTACCTGCTCGACCTCGCGCCGAAGGACCTCGAGAAGGTCATCTACTTCGCCGCGTACATGATCACGTCGGTCGACGTCGATGGTCGTCAGGAAGACCTCCCCAACCTCCAGAACGAGATCGACCTGGAGAAGAAGGAGATCGCGGACCGCCGCGACAACGACATCAACACCCGCGCGCAGAAGCTCGAGGCCGACCTGGCCGAGCTCGAGGCCGAGGGTGCCAAGGCCGACGCCCGCCGCAAGGTGCGCGACTCGGCCGAGCGCGAGATGACGCAGATCCGCAAGCGCGCGGACGCCGAGCTCGACCGCCTCGACCACGTCTGGGACCGGTTCAAGAACCTCAAGGTCGCCGACCTCGAGGGCGACGAGATGCTCTACCGGCAGCTCCAGGACCGCTACGGCAACTACTTCGAGGGCTCGATGGGCGCCGCGGCGATCCAGAAGCGCCTCGAGGCGTTCGACCTCGAGGCCGAGGCGGAGTCGCTGCGTGACACGATCAAGAACGGCAAGGGCCAGCGCAAGACGCGTGCCCTGAAGCGGCTCAAGGTCGTCAACGCGTTCCTCACGACGACGAACTCGCCCACGGGCATGGTCCTGGACGCCGTCCCGGTCATCCCGCCGGACCTGCGTCCGATGGTCCAGCTCGACGGTGGCCGGTTCGCCACCTCGGACCTGAACGACCTGTACCGCCGCGTGATCAACCGCAACAACCGCCTGAAGCGGCTGCTCGACCTCGGCGCGCCCGAGATCATCGTGAACAACGAGAAGCGGATGCTCCAGGAGGCCGTGGACTCGCTGTTCGACAACGGCCGTCGTGGTCGCCCGGTCACGGGCCCCGGCAACCGTCCGCTCAAGTCGATCTCGGACATGCTCAAGGGCAAGCAGGGTCGGTTCCGCCAGAACCTGCTCGGCAAGCGCGTCGACTACTCGGGCCGTTCGGTCATCGTCGTCGGCCCGCAGCTCAAGCTGCACCAGTGCGGCCTGCCGAAGCAGATGGCGCTCGAGCTCTTCAAGCCCTTCGTCATGAAGCGGCTCGTGGACCTCAACCACGCGCAGAACATCAAGTCGGCCAAGCGCATGGTCGAGCGTGCCCGTCCGGTCGTGTGGGACGTCCTCGAAGAGGTCATCACCGAGCACCCCGTGCTGCTCAACCGCGCGCCCACGCTGCACCGTCTGGGCATCCAGGCGTTCGAGCCGCAGCTGGTCGAGGGCAAGGCGATCCACCTGCACCCGCTCGTCTGCGCGGCGTTCAACGCCGACTTCGACGGTGACCAGATGGCCGTCCACCTGCCCCTGAGCGCCGAGGCGCAGGCCGAGGCCCGCATCCTCATGCTCTCGAGCAACAACATCCTCAAGCCGTCGGACGGTCGTCCGGTGACCATGCCTTCGCAGGACATGATCATCGGTCTGTACCACCTGACGCTCGACAAGGAGGGTGCGCTCGGCGAGGGCCGCGCGTTCTCCTCGGTCGCCGAGGCGATCATGGCGTTCGACCAGGGCAGCCTGGACCTGAGCGCCAAGGTCCGTATCCGTCTCGAGGACCCGGTGCTGGCCGAGGGCGACGCGCCCGAGGGCTGGGAGCAGGGCACCCCGCTGTCGTTCGACACGACGCTGGGCCGTGCGCTGTTCAACGAGCTGCTGCCGGTCGACTACCCGTACGAGAACGGCGTGGTCGACAAGAAGCGTCTGTCGGTCATCGTCAACGACCTCGCCGAGCGCTACCCGAAGGTCGCGGTCGCCGCGTCCCTCGACGCGCTCAAGGAGGCCGGTTTCCGCTGGGCCACCCGCTCGGGCGTCACGATCTCCATCTCGGACGTCGCGACCCCCGCGGCCAAGGCGGCCATCCTCGAGGAGCACGAGGCACGCGCGGCGAAGGTGCAGGGCCAGTACGACAAGGGCCTGATCACCGACGACGAGCGTCGTCAGGAGCTCATCGAGATCTGGACGCAGGCCACCGACAAGGTCGCCAAGGCGATGCAGGACAACTTCCCGAAGCAGAACACCGTCTACAAGATGGTCGGCTCGGGGGCTCGTGGTAACTGGATGCAGGTCCGTCAGATCGCCGGTATGCGTGGTCTCGTGGCGAACCCGAAGGGCGAGATCATCCCTCGTCCGATCAAGGCCAACTACCGCGAGGGCCTGTCCGTCCTCGAGTACTTCATCGCGACGCACGGTGCCCGTAAGGGTCTGGCGGACACCGCTCTGCGGACCGCCGACTCGGGCTACCTGACGCGTCGTCTGGTGGACGTCTCGCAGGACGTCATCGTCCGCGAGGAGGACTGCGGCACCGAGCGCGGCCTGGTCATGCCGATCGGCGTGCCCGGCGCGGACGGTGCGCTGCGCCGCCACGACAAGGTCGAGACGAGCGTCTACTCGCGCACGCTGGCCACGCCGGTCGAGATCGACGGCAAGGTCATCGGCGAGGCGGGCGAGGACATCGGCGACGTGCTGCTCGACGAGCTGCTCGAGGCCGGCGTCACGGAGATCAAGGTCCGTTCGGTCCTGACCTGCGAGTCGCGTGTCGGCACGTGTGCCAAGTGCTACGGCCGTTCGCTGGCCACCGGCAAGCTCGTCGACATCGGTGAGGCCGTCGGCATCATCGCGGCGCAGTCGATCGGTGAGCCCGGCACGCAGCTCACGATGCGTACGTTCCACACCGGTGGTGTGGCCTCGGCCGATGACATCACCCAGGGTCTGCCCCGTATCCAGGAGCTGTTCGAGGCCCGCACCCCCAAGGGTGAGGGTCCGATCGCGGAGTTCACGGGTCGGATCACGATCGACGAGGCCGAGCGCACGCGTCGCATCGTGCTCACGCCCGACGACGGCTCCGAGGAGCTCGCCTACCCGATCACCAAGCGTTCGCGCCTGCTGGTCAACGACGGCGACCACGTCGAGGTCGGCACCCAGCTCGTGGTCGGCGCCGTCGACCCGAAGAAGGTGCTGCGCATCCTGGGCCCCCGTGCCACGCAGAAGCACCTGGTGGACGAGGTCCAGGAGGTCTACCGCTCGCAGGGCGTGGACATCCACGACAAGCACATCGAGGTCATCGTGCGGCAGATGCTGCGTCGCGTGACGGTCCTCGACTCGGGCGACACGGACCTGCTGCCCGGCGAGCTCGCCGAGCGTGGCCGGTTCGAGGACGCCAACCGCCGTGCGGTCGCCGAGGGTGGCCAGCCGGCCTCGGGCCGTCCGGAGCTCATGGGCATCACCAAGGCCTCGCTCGCGACCGACTCGTGGCTCTCGGCCGCCTCCTTCCAGGAGACGACCCGGGTGCTGACCGAGGCGGCCATGAGCGGACGCAGCGACCCGCTGCTGGGGCTCAAGGAGAACGTCATCATCGGCAAGCTCATCCCGGCGGGTACCGGTCTCGCCCGGTACCGCAACGTCGAGGTCGAGCCCACCGAGGAGGCGAAGGCCGAGCTGTACCCGTCCTTCGGCTACGACGAGATCGACTTCCCCGCCCTGGGCCTCGGCTCGGGCGAGGCGATCCCGCTCGAGGACATCGACTTCGGCGACTTCCGCTGATGTCCGTCCGCTGATCCACCCCGAGGGGGCCTGCCGGCGACGGCCGGCCCCCTCGGGCGTCCCAGCCCTGCGCCCCGTGCCGGTGACGGTCCGGGGGACGGGCTGGGCGCGGCACCTCGCCGCCGGTACGGTGGTCTGCTGCTTTGACTGTCGCAGCCCCTGCCGGTAGCGTGAGGAACCGTGCCCGCGCCGTCGGGCCCTCGTGCGTGCACATCACGGGACAGACCGGGACAACGTTCTCTGTCGGTCGGTGGATGTGCCGGGTGAAGACGTGTTCTGCCCCGCGCGACACATGGTCGATGTCATGTCGACGTGTGTCGTCGTGAGGAGAGCGGTCGACACGCCCGGGCGCGGGGGTCGGTGCGGGAGGAAAGGCCTGAGGGCCCCACCAGGGGACGTCGCCACGCGACGCGACCGGGTGGAGGTGCCTCCACCAGACCGGGCTAGGACCTGGTTGACCAGAGACTCACCTACAGACTCGGAGACGTAGTGCCTACGATCCAGCAGCTGGTCCGCAAGGGCCGGCAGCCGAAGACCAACAAGTCGAAGACTCCCGCCCTCAAGGGCAGCCCGCAGCGCCGCGGTGTGTGCACCCGCGTCTACACGACCACCCCGAAGAAGCCGAACTCGGCTCTCCGCAAGGTCGCGCGCGTCAAGCTGTCCAGCGGTATCGAGGTCACCGCCTACATCCCCGGCGTCGGTCACAACCTGCAGGAGCACTCGATCGTGCTCGTGCGCGGCGGCCGCGTGAAGGACCTTCCCGGTGTCCGTTACAAGATCGTCCGTGGCGCGCTCGACACGCAGGGCGTGAAGAACCGCAAGCAGGCTCGCAGCCGTTACGGCGCGAAGAAGGGCAGCAACTGATGCCTCGCAAGGGTCCGGCCCCGAAGCGGCCGCTCATCGTCGACCCGGTCTACGGATCGCCCGTCGTCACGCAGCTCATCAACAAGGTCCTCCTCGACGGCAAGAAGTCCGTCGCCGAGTCGATCGTCTACGGCGCCCTCGAGGGCGTGCGCGAGAAGACGCAGGGCGACCCGGTCGTCGTGCTCAAGCGTGCGCTCGAGAACGTCCGCCCGGCCCTCGAGGTGCGTTCGCGCCGCGTCGGTGGCGCGACCTACCAGGTGCCCGTCGAGGTCCGCCCGGTGCGTTCCACGACGCTCGCGCTGCGCTGGCTCACGGACTACTCGCGGGCACGCCGCGAGAAGACGATGACCGAGCGCCTCATGAACGAGATCCTCGACGCCAGCAACGGCCTGGGCGCAGCGGTCAAGCGCCGCGAGGACATGCACAAGATGGCCGAGTCCAACAAGGCGTTCGCGCACTACCGCTGGTGATCACCACGGACCGCGAACTTCCGAGCCAACCGACAAGGGGCTGAACACGTGGCACTGGACGTGCTGACGGACCTGAACAAGGTCCGCAACATCGGCATCATGGCGCACATCGATGCCGGCAAGACGACGACCACCGAGCGGATCCTCTTCTACACCGGGGTCAACTACAAGATCGGTGAGACGCACGACGGCGCGTCGACGATGGACTGGATGGAGCAGGAGCAGGAGCGCGGCATCACGATCACGTCGGCCGCGACGACCTGCTACTGGCACGACAACCAGATCAACATCATCGACACCCCGGGCCACGTCGACTTCACGGTCGAGGTCGAGCGCTCGCTGCGCGTCCTCGACGGTGCGGTCGCGGTGTTCGACGGCAAGGAGGGCGTGGAGCCCCAGTCGGAGACCGTCTGGCGTCAGGCCGACAAGTACGACGTCCCGCGCATCTGCTTCGTCAACAAGATGGACAAGCTGGGCGCTGACTTCTACTTCACGGTCAAGACGATCGTCGACCGCCTCAAGGCCAAGCCGCTGGTCATCCAGCTGCCCATCGGCTCCGAGAGCGACTTCACGGGCGTCGTCGACCTGGTCGAGATGCGCGCCCTCGTGTGGCGCGGCGAGACCGCGCTCGGCGAGGCGTACTCGATCGAGGAGATCCCGGCCGACCTGCTCGAGAAGGCTGAGCAGTACCGCGCCGAGCTGCTCGAGGCGGTCGCAGAGGCCGACGAGGAGCTGCTCGAGAAGTACCTCGGTGGCGAGGAGCCGACGGTCGCCGAGCTCAAGGCCGGCATCCGCAAGCTCACGATCCAGAGCCTGGCGTACCCGGTGCTGTGCGGCTCGGCGTTCAAGAACAAGGGCGTCCAGCCCATGCTCGACGCCGTGATCGACTACCTGCCGACCCCGCTCGACGTCCCCGCCGTCCAGGGGCACGACGTCAAGGACGAGGAGGTCATCGTCGAGCGTCACCCCGACGCGACCGAGCCGTTCTCGGCGCTCGCGTTCAAGGTCGCGACGCACCCGTTCTTCGGCAAGCTCACCTACGTCCGGGTGTACTCGGGCAAGGTCTCGCAGGGCGCCCAGGTGCTCAACGCGACCAAGGGCAAGAAGGAGCGCATCGGGAAGCTCTTCCAGATGCACTCCAACAAGGAGAACCCGGTCGACGAGGCCACGGCAGGCCACATCTACGCGTTCATCGGCCTGAAGGACGTCACCACGGGTGACACCCTGTGCGACCCGAGCGCGCCCGTCGTGCTCGAGTCCATGACGTTCCCCGAGCCGGTCATCGACGTGGCCATCGAGCCGAAGACGAAGGCCGACCAGGAGAAGCTCTCGATCGCGATCCAGAAGCTCGCCGAGGAGGACCCGACGTTCCGGGTGCGCCTCGACGACGAGACCGGCCAGACCGTCATCGGCGGCATGGGCGAGCTCCACCTGGACATCCTCGTCGACCGCATGCGTCGCGAGTTCAAGGTCGAGGCGAACGTCGGCAAGCCGCAGGTCGCCTACCGTGAGACCATCCGTCGCGCGGTCGAGAAGATCGACTACGTGCACAAGAAGCAGACCGGTGGCTCGGGCCAGTACGCGAAGGTCCAGATGTCCTTCGAGCCGCTCGACCCGGCCGAGGGCGAGCTCTACGAGTTCGACAACAAGGTGACCGGTGGTCGCATCCCGCGGGAGTACATCCCGTCGGTCGACGCCGGTATCCAGAGCGCGATGCAGCTCGGCGTCCTGGCGGGCTTCCCGCTCGTGGGCGTCAAGGCGATCCTGCTCGACGGCGCAGCGCACGACGTCGACTCCTCGGAGATGGCGTTCAAGATCGCCGGCTCGATGATCCTCAAGGAAGCAGTGCGCAAGGCCGACCCGGTTCTTCTGGAGCCGGTCATGGCCGTCGAGGTGCGCACCCCCGAGGACTACATGGGTGAGGTCATCGGCGACATCAACTCTCGCCGAGGCATGATCCAGTCCATGGAGGACGCGACGGGCGTGAAGGTCATCCGTGCCCTCGTGCCGCTCTCCGAGATGTTCGGGTACGTCGGTGACCTGCGGTCGAAGACCCAGGGTCGCGCGGTGTACTCGATGCAGTTCGACAGCTACTCCGAGGTTCCTCGGAACGTTGCCGAAGAGATCATCAAGAAGACCCGGGGCGAGTAAGTCCCACAGGTCGCAACCTG
Organism: Cellulomonas sp. P22; assembly: GCF_044392165.1. Lineage (NCBI taxonomy): Bacteria > Bacillati > Actinomycetota > Actinomycetes > Micrococcales > Cellulomonadaceae > Cellulomonas > Cellulomonas sp. P22. The sequence continues at coordinate 80,847 of NZ_JBISBW010000011.1, read as the reverse complement.
TAGTTCCACCACACACAACCGACCCGTAGGACCGCACGCTCCGCAGGAGTCATCCGGATTCCCTGCGTCGTTCGGCATTCTCTACCAGAGTCCTGAGGAGGACCCAGTGGGCAAGGCCAAGTTCGAGCGGACCAAGCCGCACGTCAACATCGGGACCATCGGTCACGTCGACCATGGCAAGACGACGCTGACTGCCGCGATCTCGAAGGTGCTGCACGACAAGTACCCCGACCTGAACCCCTTCACGCCGTTCGACGAGATCGACAAGGCGCCCGAGGAGAAGCAGCGCGGTATCACGATCAACATCGCGCACGTCGAGTACCAGACCGAGAAGCGCCACTACGCGCACGTCGACGCGCCTGGGCACGCCGACTACATCAAGAACATGATCACGGGTGCCGCGCAGATGGACGGCGCGATCCTCGTGGTCGCGGCGACCGACGGCCCCATGGCCCAGACGCGTGAGCACGTGCTGCTCGCCCGTCAGGTCGGCGTCCCGTACCTGCTCGTCGCGCTGAACAAGACCGACATGGTCGACGACGAGGAGATCCTGGACCTCGTCGAGATGGAGGTGCGCGAGCTCCTCACGTCGCAGGGCTTCGCGGGCGACGACGTCCCCGTGGTGCGCGTGTCCGGCCTCAAGGCGCTCGAGGGCGACCCGGTCTGGGTCAAGTCCGTCGAGGACCTGCTGGACGCCGTCGACGAGAACGTCCCGGACCCGGTCCGCGAGATCGACAAGCCGTTCCTCATGCCCATCGAGGACGTCTTCACGATCACCGGTCGTGGCACGGTCGTCACCGGTCGTGTCGAGCGCGGCTCGCTCAAGGTGAACGAGGAGGTGGAGATCGTCGGCATCAAGGAGAAGGCGATCAAGACCACGGTCACCGGCGTCGAGATGTTCCGCAAGCTGCTCGACTACGCCGAGGCCGGCGAGAACGTCGGTCTGCTTCTTCGTGGCACGAAGCGCGAAGAGGTCGAGCGCGGCCAGGTCGTCGTCAAGCCGGGTTCGATCACGCCCCACACCGAGTTCGAGGGCCAGGTCTACATCCTGGCCAAGGACGAGGGTGGCCGTCACAACCCGTTCTACGGCAACTACCGTCCCCAGTTCTACTTCCGCACGACGGACGTCACCGGCGTCATCACGCTGCCCGAGGGCACCGAGATGGTCATGCCTGGTGACAACACCGAGATCACCGTGCAGCTGATCCAGCCGATCGCCATGGAAGAGGGCCTCGGCTTCGCCATCCGCGAGGGTGGCCGGACCGTCGGCTCGGGCAAGGTCATCAAGATCATCAAGTGATGTCCTGCAGGGCCCGGACGTTCGCGTCCGGGCCCTGCGCATGTCCCCGTGCAGGGATCCATCGGGATCCCGACGGGGGCGAGTTGGTCATCGGTGCCATGTTCTGGCACACTGTTCAGGTTGCCCGGTGCGGGCGCGCGCACTCGTGCGCGAGCGCCGATATCGCCGGGCAGAGACACGTTGAGAGCTCTGCGGGCCCCGGGGTCACCCGGCGGCGGAGAGCTCAGACAGCACACAACGACCTCGTTCCGGCCGACTCGGCACGGGATGCAGCGCAAGGATGTGTCACGCAAGGCGACACGCCCGAGTGCGGGGGTCGGACAGAAGCGGTTCGAGAGAGAGAAGTAGACGACGCCATGGCGGGACAGAAGATCCGCATCCGGCTCAAGTCCTACGACCACGAGGTCATCGACAGCTCGGCGCGCAAGATCGTCGACACGGTGACTCGCGCTGGTGCGACGGTCGTGGGCCCGGTGCCGCTGCCGACGGAGAAGAACGTCTTCTGCGTCATCCGGTCGCCTCACAAGTACAAGGACAGCCGCGAGCACTTCGAGATGCGCACGCACAAGCGGCTCATCGACATCATCGATCCCACGCCGAAGGCGGTCGACTCGCTCATGCGTCTCGACCTGCCGGCTGACGTGAACATCGAGATCAAGCTCTGACGCTGGGAAGGAACTGATCTTTATGACCACCCAGCAGAATGCGCGCCCCGTCACGGCGCTGCTCGGCACCAAGCTCGGCATGACGCAGGTCTGGGACGCCAACGGGCGTCTCGTCCCCGTCACCGTGCTGCAGGTCGGGACGAACGTCGTGACGCAGGTCCGCTCCGCTGAGACGGACGGGTACACCGCGGTCCAGCTGGCCTATGGCCAGATCGACCCGCGCAAGGTGACCCAGCCGCTGAAGGGCCACTTCGAGAAGGCCGGGGTCACCCCCCGCCGGCACGTGGCCGAGATCCGCACCACCGACGCCTCCGAGTACACGCTCGGCCAGGAGATCACCGCTGCCGTCTTCGAGGCCGGCACTCTGGTGGACGTCGTCGGCACGACCAAGGGCAAGGGCACTGCCGGTGTCATGAAGCGTCACGGCTTCCACGGCGTCGGTGCCTCCCACGGTGCACACCGCAACCACCGCAAGCCGGGCTCGATCGGTGGGGCCTCGACCCCGTCGCGAGTCTTCAAGGGCGTGCGCATGGCGGGTCGGATGGGTGTCGACCGCCAGACCACGCAGAACCTGACCGTCCACGCGGTCGACGCCGAGAAGGGCCTGGTGCTCGTCAAGGGCGCCGTTCCGGGCCCCAAGGGTGGCGTCGTCGTCGTGCGCTCCGCAGTGAAGGGGGCATGACCCCATGTCTGACACGCTGACGGTCGACGTGGTCGACCCGACGGGCAAGAAGGCCGGCACGACCGACCTTCCCGCCGAGGTCTTCGACGTCCAGACCAACGTCCCGCTGATCCACCAGGTCGTCGTCGCGCAGCTCGCGGCGGCACGCCAGGGCACCGCCTCGACGAAGACTCGTGGCGAGGTCCGTGGTGGCGGCAAGAAGCCCTACAAGCAGAAGGGCACCGGCCGCGCCCGTCAGGGCTCGACCCGCGCCCCCCAGTTCGCCGGTGGTGGCGTGGTCCACGGACCGACCCCGCGCGACTACAGCCAGCGGACCCCGAAGAAGATGAAGGCCGCGGCGCTCCGCGGTGCCCTCTCGGACCGCGCCCGTGCCGGTCGTGTGCACGTCGTCTCCGGGTTCGCCCCGGGCGCCGCGCCCTCGACCAAGTCGGCACTCAACGTCCTCGCGAACCTGTCGGGTCGCAAGAACGTCCTCGTCGTGGTCGAGCGCCAGGACGAGATCACGTGGAAGTCGCTGCGGAACGTCGAGCGGGTTCACCTGCTGGTCGCCGACCAGCTCAACACCTACGACGTCCTGATCTCGGACGACGTCGTGTTCACGCAGGGTGCGCTCGACGCGTTCCTCGCAGGACCGGCGAAGGGTCGCTCGGCCACGGCCAGTGCGACCTCGACCGAGGCTGAGGAGGAGAGCAAGTGAGCGCCACCGTCGGCAAGGACCCGCGGGACATCCTGCTCGCGCCGGTCGTCTCGGAGAAGAGCTACGGGCTGCTCGACGAGGGCAAGTACACCTTCCTCGTGGACCCGCGCTCGAACAAGACCGAGATCAAGATCGCTGTCGAGCAGATCTTCTCGGTCAAGGTCGCTTCGGTGAACACGGTCAACCGCAAGGGCAAGTCGCGGCGGACCAAGTTCGGCATCGGCCGACGCAAGGACACCAAGCGTGCGATCGTCACCCTCCGTGAGGGCTCGATCGACATCTTCGGCGGACCGGTCGGCTGAACGCCGGACCTGAGAGCAGATTGAGGACAGATCCCCATGGGAATCCGCAAGTACAAGCCGACGACGCCAGGGCGCCGCGGCGCAAGCGTCGCCGACTTCGTCGAGATCACGCGCTCCACGCCGGAGAAGTCGCTGGTTCGTCCGCTGCACAAGACGGGTGGCCGTAACGCCACCGGTCGGGTGACCATGCGTCACCAGGGCGGCGGCCACAAGCGTGCCTACCGCGTGATCGACTTCCGTCGTCACGACAAGGACGGCGTTCCGGCGAAGGTCGCGCACATCGAGTACGACCCCAACCGCACGGCGCGCATCGCGCTGCTGCACTACGCGGACGGCGAGAAGCGCTACATCATCGCGCCGAACAAGCTCCGCCAGGGCGACATGATCGAGAACGGTCCTGGCGCCGACATCAAGCCCGGCAACAACCTGCCGCTGCGCAACATCCCGACCGGTACGACGATCCACGCCATCGAGCTCAAGCCCGGTGGCGGCGCGAAGATCGCCCGTTCGGCTGGTGCGTCGGTGCAGCTCGTCGCCAAGGACGGCCCGTACGCGCAGCTGCGCATGCCGTCCGGCGAGATCCGCAACGTCGACCTGCGCTGCCGCGCGACGGTCGGCGAGGTGGGCAACGCCGAGCAGTCCAACATCAACTGGGGCAAGGCCGGCCGCATGCGTTGGAAGGGCAAGCGCCCCTCCGTCCGTGGTGTCGCCATGAACCCGATCGACCACCCGCACGGTGGTGGTGAGGGCAAGACGTCCGGTGGACGTCACCCCGTGAGCCCGTGGGGCCAGCCCGAGGGCCGTACCCGTCGTCCGAACAAGCCGAGCGACAAGCTCATCGTGCGCCGCCGGCGCACCGGCAAGAAGCGCTGATAGGAGCCTGAGATGCCACGCAGCCTGAAGAAGGGCCCGTTCGTCGACGGACACCTGCAGAAGAAGGTCGACGTTCAGAACGAGAAGGGGACCAAGAGCGTCATCAAGACGTGGTCCCGTCGGTCGGTCATCACGCCCGACTTCCTCGGCCACACGTTCGCGGTGCACGACGGCCGCAAGCACACGCCGGTCTTCGTCACCGAGGCGATGGTCGGGCACAAGCTGGGCGAGTTCGCTCCCACCCGGACGTTCCGCGGCCACGAGAAGGACGACCGGAAGGGCCGTCGCCGCTGACCCCCGGGTCAGCCAGGTGACGTCCCAGACGGCGACGAGACAAGAAGGCAGGACAGCAATGGAAGCCAAGGCGAAGGCGCGGTTCGTCCGCGTCACGCCCCAGAAGGCCCGGCGCGTCGTGGACCTCATCCGTGGCAAGCAGGCCGGCGAGGCCGTGGCGGTGCTGAAGTTCGCGCCGCAGGCCGCGGGGGAGACCGTCCTCAAGGTGGTCGAGAGTGCGATCGCCAACGCCCGTGAGGCCGCGAAGCGGTCCAACGAGCGTCTGGACGAGAACGACCTCTACATCTCCGAGGTGTTCGTCGACGAGGGCCCGACACTCAAGCGGTTCCGTCCGCGGGCGCAGGGTCGTGCGAGCCAGATCCTCAAGCGCACCAGCCACATCACCGTGGTTGTTGCCGAGCGTGAGAGCACGAAGGGAAGGGCCCGATAGTGGGACATAAGGTCAGCCCGCTCGGGTACCGCCTGGGCATCACGACAGACCACCGTTCGCGCTGGTTCTCCGACTCCACCAAGCCGGGGCAGCGCTACCGCGACTACGTCCGCGAGGACGTCGAGATCCGCAAGCTCATGGCCACCGGCCTCGAGCGTGCGGGCATCGCCAAGGTCGAGATCGAGCGCACCCGCGACCGGGTCCGCGTCGACATCCACACCGCCCGCCCGGGCATCGTCATCGGGCGTCGTGGCGCGGAGGCCGACCGCATCCGCGGCGAGCTCGAGAAGCTCACCGGCAAGCAGGTGCAGCTGAACATCCTCGAGGTCAAGAACGCCGAGATCGAGGCCCAGCTCGTCGCTCAGGGCATCGCCGAGCAGCTCGCGAGCCGCGTGTCGTTCCGACGCGCGATGCGCAAGGGCATGCAGAGCGCCCAGCGCGCCGGCGCCAAGGGCATCCGGGTGCAGGTCTCCGGCCGCCTCGGCGGCGCGGAGATGAGCCGTACCGAGTTCTACCGCGAGGGACGCGTGCCGCTGCACACCCTCCGGGCGTTCATCGACTACGGCTTCTACGAGGCCCGCACGACCTTCGGCCGCATCGGCGTGAAGGTCTGGATCTACAAGGGCGACATGACGGAGAAGGACTTCGCCCGCGAGCAGGCGACCCAGGCTCCGCGTCCCGCCCGCGGTCCGCGTACGGACCGTGCCGAGCGTCCCGCACGTGGCGGCGCACGTCGCCCCGAGCGGACCGAGGCTCCGGCCGAGGGCTCGGCTGCCGAGGCCCCCGCGGCCGCGGCGACCCCCGCACCTGAGACCGGAACGGAGGCCTGAGCCGTGCTTATCCCGCGCAGGCTGAAGCACCGCAAGCAGCACCACCCGGGGCGCTCCGGCGCCGCGACCGGTGGCACGCAGATCTCGTTCGGTGAGTACGGCATCCAGGCTCTCGAGCCTGCCTACGTCACGAACCGGCAGATCGAGGCTGCTCGTATCGCGATGACCCGCCACATCAAGCGTGGCGGCAAGGTCTGGATCAACATCTACCCGGACCGCCCCATCACCAAGAAGCCCGCCGAGACCCGCATGGGTTCCGGTAAGGGTTCGCCCGAGTGGTGGATCGCCAATGTCAAGCCGGGCCGAGTTCTCTTCGAGCTCGCCGGTGTCCCGGAGCCCCTGGCTCGCGAGGCCATGCGCCGCGCGCAGCACAAGCTCCCGATGAAGACCCGTTTTGTGGTTCGCGAGGGTGGTAACTGATGGCTATCGGAACCAAGGACCTGGCTCCCAGCGAGCTGGACGCCTTCGACGACGAGCGCCTCGTGGCTGAGCTGAAGAAGGCCAAGGAGGAGCTGTTCAACCTCCGCTTCCAGTCGGCGACGGGTCAGCTCGAGAGCCACGGGCGGCTCAAGGCCGTGCGTCGCGACATCGCGCGGATCTACACGATCCTGCGTGAGCGCGAGCTCGGCATCCGTACTGCCCCGAGCGCGAGCGAGTGAGGTCACGATGAGCGCGAACACTGAGAAGGTCGAGGCGGCCACCGCCGCCGAGGAGACCACGGCCACCGCCGCCCACCGCCCCCACCGCAAGACGCGGCGTGGGTACGTGGTCAGCGACAAGATGCAGAAGACCGTCGTGGTCGAGGTCGAGGACCGGGTCAAGCACCCGCTCTACGGCAAGGTCATCCGGCGGACCAGCAAGGTCAAGGTGCACGACGAGGCCGGCACCGCAGGTGTCGGTGACCTCGTCACCATCATGGAGACCCGTCCGATCTCGGCGACGAAGCGGTTCCGCATCGTCGAGATCATCGAGAAGGCCAAGTAGTACCGCAGTACTCAGAGTTGCCCACGGGCCTCGTGGGGCTGGATCAGCCCCACGAGGCGACGTGTGCACGACGGCAACTATCCGTTCGGCCAGGCTCGTTCGCGAGAACCGGCAGACGACAGGAGTTCAGTAGATGATTCAGCAGGAGTCGCGACTTCGTGTCGCCGACAACACGGGTGCCAAGGAGATCCTTTGCATCCGCGTTCTCGGTGGCTCCGGTCGCCGCTACGCCGGTATCGGCGACGTCATCGTCGCCACCGTCAAGGATGCGATCCCGGGCGGCAACGTCAAGAAGGGTGATGTCGTCAAGGCGGTCATCGTCCGCACCAAGAAGGAGCGTCGGCGTCCCGACGGCTCGTACATCAAGTTCGACGAGAACGCGGCCGTGATCCTCAAGAACGACGGTGAGCCTCGCGGTACTCGCATCTTCGGTCCCGTGGGGCGCGAGCTGCGTGACAAGAAGTTCATGAAGATCATCTCGCTGGCTCCGGAGGTGCTCTGACCATGGCGAAGATCAAGAAGGGCGACCTCGTGGTCGTCATCTCCGGCCGTGACAAGGGCCAGCAGGGGCGCGTGCTCGAGGTTCTCACCGAGTCGCAGCGTGTTGTCGTCGAGGGCGTCCAGCGTGTCACCAAGCACGTCAAGGTCGGCCAGTCGCAGCGCGGCACCCGCACCGGTGGCATCGAGACCGTCGAGGCCCCCATCCACATCAGCAACGTGATGCTCGTGGACCCGGAGACCAAGAAGGGCACCCGGGTCGGCTACCGCAGCGAGCAGGTCGAGCGCGACGGTCGTACCCGCACGGTCCGGGTCCGCGTCGCCAAGCGCTCCGGTAAGGACATCTGATGACCTCCATCGACGAGACCACGCAGGGCATCAAGCCCCGTCTCAAGACCCGCTACGCCGAGGAGATCGTCCCCGCGCTGCGCGAGGAGTTCCAGCACGAGAACGTCAACCAGGTCGCGCGCCTCACCAAGGTCGTCGTGAACATGGGTGTCGGCGACGCTGCGAAGGACTCCAAGCTCATCGACGGCGCGATCCGCGACCTGACCCTCATCACGGGCCAGAAGCCGCAGGTCACCAAGGCCCGCAAGTCCATCGCGCAGTTCAAGCTGCGTGAGGGCATGCCGATCGGTGCCCACGTCACGCTGCGTGGCGACCGTGCCTGGGAGTTCCTCGACCGTCTGCTGTCGACGGCTCTTCCCCGTATCCGTGACTTCCGTGGGCTCTCGCCCAAGCAGTTCGACGGTCATGGCAACTACACGTTCGGCCTCACGGAGCAGTCGATGTTCCACGAGATCGACCAGGACAAGATCGATCGCGTGCGCGGCATGGACATCACTGTCGTGACGACTGCGACGACCGACGACGAGGGCCGCTCGCTTCTCAAGCGTCTCGGCTTCCCCTTCAAGGAGGAGGACTGACATGGCGAAGACTGCCCTGATCAACAAGGCCGCCGGTCCCCAGAAGTTCAAGGTGCGCGCCTACACCCGGTGCCAGAAGTGCGGACGTCCGCACTCCGTGTACCGCAAGTTCGGGCTGTGCCGCATCTGCGTGCGCCAGATGGCGCACGCGGGCGAGCTGCCCGGCGTCACCAAGAGCAGCTGGTAAACAACTACGTCGCAGGTCCGAGGCAGATCGCCTCGGATACCCCGGCGAGGAAGGGCTGAAGCCCCCCATGACGATGACCGACCCGATCGCAGACCTCCTCACACGTCTGCGTAACGCGAACTCGGCGCACCACGACACGGTGACGATCCCGTACTCGAAGCTGAAGTCGCACATCGCTGAGATCCTGCAGGCCGAGGGCTACATCTCGAGCTGGAAGGTCGAGGACGCCCCCGTGGGCAAGAACCTCACCATCGAGCTCAAGTACGGCCCCAACCGCGAGCGTTCGCTCGCCGGCATCAAGCGCGTGTCCAAGCCGGGCCTGCGCGTGTATGCCAAGTCCACCAACCTGCCCAAGGTGCTCGGCGGCCTGGGCGTGGCGATCCTGTCCACGTCCTCCGGTCTCCTCACCGACAAGCAGGCCGCCAAGAAGGGCGTGGGTGGGGAAGTCCTCGCCTACGTCTGGTAAGTCCGAGACGGAAAGGAGCTAGCCATGTCTCGTATCGGCAGAATCCCCGTCCCGGTCCCCGCCGGCGTGGAGGTCAACATCGACGGACCCGTCGTGACGTTCAAGGGCCCGAAGGGCACCCTGACGCACACGGTTCCCACCCCTATCGAGGTCACCCGTGACGACAGCGGTTCGCTGGTCGTCACGCGGCCCAACGACGAGCGCGCCTCGCGTTCGCTTCACGGCCTGACCCGCACGCTGCTCGCGAACCAGGTCACCGGTGTGACCGAGGGTTACGTGAAGAAGCTCGAGATCGTCGGCACCGGTTACCGCGTCACCGCCAAGGGGGATGACCTCGAGTTCGCGCTCGGGTTCAGCCACCCGGTCGTCGTGACGCCGCCCGCCGGCATCTCGTTCGTCGTCGAGAGCCCCAACAAGTTCTCGGTCGCGGGCATCGACAAGCAGCAGGTCGGCGAGGTCGCCGCAAACATCCGCAAGATCCGCAAGCCTGAGCCCTACAAGGGCAAGGGCGTGCGATACGCGGGCGAGCTGGTCCGCCGCAAGGTCGGAAAGGCTGGTAAGTAAGCGATGGCTCTCACGATTCGTGGCAAGGGCAAGTCGATTGCCCGCGCACGGCGTCACCTGCGTCTGCGCAAGAAGGTCAGCGGCACGACCGTTCGTCCCCGTCTGGTGGTGTCCCGGTCCAGCCGGCACATGACCGCTCAGGTCGTGGACGACTCGGTGGGTCGCACCCTGGCGTCGGCCTCGACGCTCGAGGTCGACCTGCGTGGTCTCGACGGTGACAAGACCGCCAAGGCCCGCAAGGTGGGCGAGCTTGTCGCCGAGCGCGCGAAGGCCGCCGGCATCGACGCGGTCGTCTTCGACCGCGGCGGCAACAAGTACCACGGCCGGGTGGCAGCAGTCGCCGACGGGGCCCGCGAAGGCGGTCTGAACCTGTGACGACGCTGCTCACCTCCGCATCGAAGAAGAGGACTTACTGATGGCTGCTCCTCAGCGCAGCAACACGGGCGCCCCCCAGGGGGGCTCCGGCGGCGACCGTCGCGACGGTGGCCGTCGGGACGGCGGACGTCGGGGAGACGCCGTCGAGAAGAGCGCGTTCCTGGAGCGCGTCGTGACCATCAACCGCGTGGCCAAGGTCGTCAAGGGTGGCCGCCGGTTCAGCTTCACCGCGCTCGTCGTGGTGGGTGACGGCGACGGAACGGTCGGCGTCGGCTACGGGAAGGCCAAGGAGGTGCCCGCGGCGATCGCCAAGGGTGTCGAGGAGGCCAAGAAGAACTTCTTCAAGGTTCCCCGCATCCAGGGCACCATCCCGCACCCCATCCAGGGTGAGGCCTCGGCCGGAGTCGTCTTCCTGCGCCCCGCGTCCCCGGGTACCGGCGTCATCGCCGGTGGTCCGGTGCGTGCGGTGCTCGAGTGCGCCGGCATCCACGACGTCCTGAGCAAGTCGCTCGGGTCGACGAACGCGATCAACATCGTGCACGCGACCGTCGCGGCACTGCGTGGGCTCGAGAGGCCGGAGGCTGTGGCTGCACGCCGTGGCCTGCCGCTCGAGCACGTCGCGCCGGCCCCGCTCCTGCGGGCGCAGGCCGCGGGGATCGCAGCGAAGGCTGGTGCATGATGGCGCGGCTGAAGGTCACCCAGACGAAGTCCGCCATCGGCGGCAAGCAGAACCAGCGCGACACGCTGCGCACCCTGGGCCTCAAGCGGATCGGCGACGTCGTCGTCAAGGAGGACCGTCCTGAGATCCGCGGCATGGTCACCACGGTGACGCACCTCGTCGCGGTCGAGGAGGTCGAGTGACGATGGCTGAAGACAAGAACGCCACGGACGAGACGGCCGAGGTGACGAAGGCTCCGGCCAAGAAGGCACCGGCCAAGAAGGCGACGACGGAGGCCGCTCCCAAGGCGGCCGCCAAGGCCAAGGCCGACAAGCCTGCCGCCAAGGCGCCGTCCAAGGCAGCCGAGAAGGCCGAGGCCGCTGCGGCCGAGGTCGGCAACGGTGGCACGCTCAAGGTGCACCACCTGCGGCCCGCCCCGGGCGCCAAGACCGCCAAGACCCGCGTGGGTCGTGGCGAGGCGTCCAAGGGAAAGACCGCCGGTCGTGGCACCAAGGGCCAGAAGGCCCGGTACCAGATCCCTGAGCGCTTCGAGGGTGGGCAGATGCCGCTGCACATGCGGCTGCCCAAGCTTCGCGGCTTCAAGAACCCGTTCCGCGTCGAGTACCAGGTCGTCAACCTGGACAAGCTCTCGGCGCTGTACCCGAGCGGTGGCGACGTCACGGTCGAGGACCTCGTCGCCAAGGGTGCCGTCCGCAAGGGCGCCCCGGTGAAGGTGCTGGGCACGGGCGAGCTCACGGTCAAGCTCACCGTCTCTGTGGACGCGTACTCGACGTCGGCGAAGGACAAGATCCTCGCCGCCGGCGGAAGCGTCGCGCAGGACTGATCCACGGACGGGGTCGGCGGCCCATCGGTCGCCGGCCCCGTTCTGCATCCCCCCGCCGTCCGGATGTCGGGCGCGAGTGGGTGCCCGTTCACGCATCCGCACGGAAGTCCGTTATTGTGCCGCGTAGCCCCGTGCAGGTCTCGGTCCACGGCGCACATGACGGCTGGAACGGCCCGGCTGTACGACACACCGCCTCGGCGGACCAGGAGGACAGGTGCTCAGCGCATTCGTGCGGGCGTTCAGGACGCCCGATCTGCGGCGCAAGCTGCTCTTCACGATCGCCATGATGGTGGTCTTCCGCGCCGGCTCGTTCCTGCCGACGCCGGGGGTCTCGTACACGAACGTGCAGGAGTGCATCCAGCAGACGTCGGACGGCAACTCGCTGCTCGGTCTGGTGAACCTCTTCAGCGGTGGGGCCCTGCTCCAGCTGTCGGTGTTCGCGCTGGGGATCATGCCGTACATCACGTCGAGCATCATCATCCAGCTGCTCCGCGTGGTCATCCCGCGGTTCGAGGCCCTCCACCAGGAGGGGCAGCAGGGCACCGCGAAGCTCACGCAGTACACGCGGTACCTGACCATCGCCCTCGCCGTGCTCCAGTCGACGACGATCGTCACCGTCGCGCGCAGCGGCCAGCTCTTCGCGGGCTGCACCGTCGACGTGATCCCGCAGGCCGGCTGGATGACGGTGGTGCTCATGGTCATCACGATGACCGCCGGTACCGGCCTCATCATGTGGCTGGGCGAGCTCATCACCGAGCGCGGCGTCGGCAACGGCATGTCGCTCCTCATCTTCACGTCGATCGCGGCGTCGTTCCCCGGGGCCATGTGGTCCATCGCGGGTGGCTCGGGCGGTATCGGCAAGTTCATCGTGGTGCTCGCCGTCGTGGTCCTCGTGGTCGCGCTCGTCGTCTTCGTCGAGCAGTCGCAGCGTCGGATCCCCGTGCAGTACGCCAAGCGCATGGTCGGTCGGCGCATGTACGGCGGCTCGAGCACCTACATCCCGATCAAGATCAACATGGCCGGCATCATCCCGGTCATCTTCGCGTCGTCGCTGCTCGCCGTGCCCGGGCTCATCGCCCAGTTCGGCGACGCGACGCAGGGCTGGGTGATCTGGGTCACCAACAACCTGGTCAGCGCGTCTTCGCCGCTGCACATCGCCATCTACGTGGTGCTGATCATTTTCTTCTGCTACTTCTACACGGCCATCACGTTCAACCCGGACGAGGTCGCCGACAACATGAAGAAGTACGGCGGCTTCATCCCCGGCATCCGCGCCGGCCGGCCCACGGCCGAGTACCTCGACTTCGTCATCACGCGCATCACGGCACCGGGTTCGGTGTACCTGGCGCTGGTGGCACTGATCCCGACGATGACGTTCATCGTGCTCGGGGTCGGCACGAACGTCCCGTTCGGTGGCTCGTCGATCCTCATCGTGGTCGGCGTCGGCCTGGAGACGGTCAAGCAGATCGAGTCGCAGCTGCAGCAGCGACACTATGAAGGGTTCTTGCGATGAGTGCGCGTCTGGTCCTGCTCGGCCCCCCCGGGGCGGGCAAGGGAACGCAGGCTTCCCGTCTGGCCGAGCGGCTGGGTGTCCCGGCCATCTCGACCGGCGACATCTTCCGGGCGAACATCACCGGTGGCACCGAGCTGGGCCGCAAGGTCCAGGAGTACACCGCCGTCGGCGCCCTCGTGCCCGACGAGGTCACGAACGCCATGGTGCGCGACCGGCTCGCGCAGCCCGACGCGGCTGAGGGCTTCCTGCTCGACGGGTACCCGCGGAACGTCGCGCAGGTCGCCGAGCTCGACGCGATCCTGGCCGAGCTGGGCCGCGACCTGGACGTCGCTGTCGAGATCACGGCCGACGCCGAGGTCGTGGTCGAGCGGATGCTGGGCCGTGCCGAGATCGAGGGCCGCGTGGACGACACCGAGCCCGTGATCCGTCACCGCCTCGAGGTCTACGCGCTGCAGACCGCCCCCATCGCCGACGTCTACGCCGAGCGTGGCCTGCTGGTGCGGGTCGACGGCCTGGGCGCGGTCGACGAGGTGACCGAGCGACTGCTGTCCGCGCTCGAGCCCCACGTCGCCTGAGCGATGTTCGGACGCGAACGCATCGAGTTCAAGACGCCTGACCAGGTCCGCGCCATGCGTCGGGCCGGTCTGGTGGTGGCCGACGCGCTGGCCGAGGTGCGCGCCGCGGCGCGACCCGGCATGACGACTGGCGACCTCGAGGCGATCGCCGCGCGTGCGATCGCCTCGGCCGGGGCGACGCCGTCCTTCCTGGGCTACCTCGACTACCCCGCCACCGTGTGCGTGTCGGTCAACGACGAGGTCGTGCACGGCATCCCCGGCGCCCGGGTGCTCGCACCCGGCGACGTGGTCTCGATCGACTGCGGCGCGATCGTGGACGGCTGGCACGGCGACTCCGCGCTCACGATCGTGCTGCCCGACGCCGACCCGGCGGACGTGGCGCTCAGCGAGCTGACCGAGCGTGCGATGTGGGCCGGCATCGCCGCGCTCGCGACCGCCGACCGGCTCGGCGCCGTGGGCGACGCGGTCGAGGACGTGGTCGAGGCCGCGCAGGCCGGGGGAGCGGGCGTCCGTTACGGGATCGTCGAGGACTACGTGGGCCACGGCATCGGCTCGGCGATGCACCAGCCGCCCGACGTGCCCAACTACCGCACCCGGGACCGCGGCGCACGCGTCCGGCCCGGCCTGTGCGTGGCGATCGAGCCGATGATCACGCGCGGCGACCAGCGGACCCGCGTGCTCGCCGACGACTGGACCGTCGTCACCGAGGACGGCCAGCGGGCGTCCCACTGGGAGCACACCGTCGCGGTGCTCGAGGACGGGATCTGGGTGCTGACCGCATCCGACGGCGGGGCAGCGCGTCTCGCCGAGCTCGGTGTGCGCATCGCGCCCCTCGCGTAGCCCGCACCCCGCAGCCTGTCTTCCCGCGCGTCCCCGCACGCGCCACCGCACCACCCGGCGGACCGCCCGACCCCTGCGGGGGATCGGGCCTGCCGTCGTGCCCCGTCGCCACCCGATCCGTCGCCGTTGGACCGATCGGGGGTGAACTTCGCCGTGCGAAGACCGATCGGCCCGGATATCTGGGGATTGTTGGATGCTTGTCCAGTTTGTCGGCTAGTCTCCCGATCGTGCAGGCCGCGTGCCTGCGCAGGGCCTTCGGCATCGTCGCGGAGCCACACCCACGGGTGCGGGCGGAGCGAGGTGCGGGCCCGGAGTCCAGTCGGCAGGGATCGTCGCGTCTCCTGCTCGCACGTCACCGAGGCAGTGGATGGAGCATGATGCGCAGGAGCGGTACACCGGTCGGGACAGGTCGGACGCGTGGGTCCCTGGGCTCGCGCCTCGTGTGGGTGTCTGCGGCGCTGGCGGTCGCGGGTGTGGTCGCCGTGACCGCGGGCCTGCCGGCCGGTGCGACCGGCCCGGGCCAGGGGAACGGCGGGTCGAACGGGAAGATCACGGTCTGCGTCTCGGACAAGGCTCAGCCCGCCACGAACTCTCGGTCCACGCCGGGTGGCGAGGTCTGGGGCGACTTCACCTGGAAGGCGTCCGAGGTCAAGGCGTCGGGGTTCCGGGCCAAGAAGTGGGACATCGTGCCCGGGAAGCCCGGTACCAACCTCTCGACGACCTTCAACGGCGTGACAGGCACGCAGATCCTCGCGGACGGCTGCAAGCTCGCGCTGCGTTCGACGGGCCTGTACGTGTACCCGAAGGTCGACGCGACCGCGGGCGCCACCTGGTGGAACAGCGGCCGTCAGGTGCTCGTCGCCACGTGGAGCGGCTGGTCGTGGAAGGCCTCGTTCGACCCGAGCCTGCTTCCGGCGGGTGTGTGCGGCACGGGCTGGGGTGTGCAGCAGGACCAGGTCTGGGGACCGGTGTCTGTGCTCCCGGACGTGGTCGACCGCCAGCAGGACGTGGGTGTCCTGGGCTGGCCGCCGGTCGTGGCCGACTGGCACTCCGATCTCACGGCTGTCGTGACGGTGCCGGCCTGCGTGACGTCGACCCCGACGGCGACGCCCACGCCGACCACCACGCCGACGCAGACGCCCACCGGGACGCCCACGCAGACGCCCACCGGGACGCCCACGCAGACGCCCACCGGGACGCCCACGCAGACGCCCACCGGGACGCCCACGCAGACGCCCACCGGGACGCCCACGCAGACGCCCACCGGGACGCCCACGTCGACGCCGACGCCGACCGTGCCGACCCCCGAGCAGCTGGCCGCCCTGGTCGCCCCGGGGGCGTGGGTGGACGGCACGTGGACGTGCGACGACGTCGTCGTCGTGCGCAGCCGCACCGTGACCACGACGCCCTACGTGCTCGAGGGTGACGAGTGGGTCCTGGATGCCGCGCACGCCACGACGGCGACCGAGCGCGGCTCGCGTGACCTGACCGCCGGCGAGCAGACCACGTGCGCGTCGCCCGTGGTGACCCCGACGACCACCCCGACCGTCACGCCGTCGGTGACCCCCGCGTCCGAGGTGCTCGCTGCGACGTCGACGTCGACGCCGTCGCCGACGTACACCTCTGAGGTGCTCGCGGCGGGCTCGGGCGGCAGCGCCCTGGCCGCCACGGGCTCGACCGTGCTCCCCGTGCTGCTCGGCGGGGTCGTCCTGGTCGGCGCGGGTGTCGCCCTCGTGCTGTACCGCCGCCGGTCGGCCACCGACGAGGGCTGACGCCCTCGGAGCCCGTCGTTCGACGGCGCCGCCGCACAGGTCGTCCGACCCCGTGCGGCGGTGCCGTGTCCGGCTCGCCACAGCCGGTTCTCGGCCCGGTTTCCTCTCCCGAGGGAAGTGGCGTAAGATCGTCCGTCGGGTGTGTGCGCCCTCTTGCGGGCTGCCGGCACCAAACCACGACCACGCGGGATCGACCGTGCGCGAGAGTGCGCACGAGCGGCACGGGTGGCCGTGGCGGCTCGTCACCATCAGAGAGATAGCGGAGGATATGGCAAAGAAGGACGGTGTCATCGAGATCGAAGGCAGCGTTGTCGAGGCTCTGCCGAACGCGATGTTCCGCGTGGAGCTTGCCAACGGCCACAGAGTGCTC
This sequence comes from Cellulomonas sp. P22, assembly GCF_044392165.1. Lineage (NCBI taxonomy): Bacteria > Bacillati > Actinomycetota > Actinomycetes > Micrococcales > Cellulomonadaceae > Cellulomonas > Cellulomonas sp. P22. The sequence goes on along the minus strand of NZ_JBISBW010000011.1, from coordinate 64,202 downwards.
GCCCACATCTCGGGCAAGATGCGTCAGCACTACATCCGAATCCTCCCCGAGGACCGAGTGGTCGTTGAGCTGAGCCCGTACGACCTGTCCCGCGGCCGGATCGTCTACCGCTACAAGTAACCGCCACTCGATCACGCCGTCGGCCCTCGCGGGCAGCACGGCGGCGGAGGAACACACCATGAAGGTCAAGCCCAGCGTCAAGAAGATCTGCGACAAGTGCAAGGTGATCCGCCGGCACGGTCGCGTCCAGGTGATCTGCGAGAACCTGCGCCACAAGCAGCGCCAGGGCTGATGCCCTGACGCTCGGGGCGCACCCGAGCAGCACCACCCGGTCCACCGCCTGTCGGTGGGGACCAGCAAGCGCACCGCCACTCTGATGCCGCCCGACAGGTCGGCAGCAGCGAACCCTCGGCTCGGAGGCCGGGGCCCGCAGAACGCGGGAGGGCAGTGCGGCAGACCTCCGAGGCACCACAGGAGCCACCAGGCACATGGCACGTCTTGTCGGCGTCGACCTCCCCCGCGAGAAGCGGCTCGAGATCGCGCTCACCTACATCTACGGCGTCGGCCGTACCCGCGCCCAGCAGACGCTCGCCGCGACGGGCATCAGCCCGGACGTCCGCGTGAAGGACCTCGGCGACGCCGAGCTCGTCGCGCTGCGCGACTACCTCGAGGGCAACTACAAGCTTGAGGGCGACCTCCGGCGTGAGGTTGCCGCGGACATCCGCCGCAAGGTCGAGATCGGTTGCTACGAGGGCCTGCGGCACCGCCGCGGCCTCCCGGTGCGCGGTCAGCGCACCAAGACCAACGCGCGTACCCGCAAGGGCCCGAAGCGCACCGTCGCCGGCAAGAAGAAGGCCGGCCGGAAGTAGCCCTGACGCCGGGCCCGGCAGGCGCTCTGAGCGCCGCCGCCCACGCGTCGGTCACACCGACCTCACACCTGGAAACTCGGAGAGAACAAGCAGATGCCTCCCAAGACTCGTACCGCCGTGCGCAAGCCGCGCCGCAAGGAGAAGAAGAACGTCTCCCACGGCCAGGCGCACATCAAGAGCACGTTCAACAACACCATCGTGTCCATCACGGACCCGACCGGTGCCGTCATCGCCTGGGCCTCGTCGGGCCAGGTCGGCTTCAAGGGCTCGCGCAAGTCGACCCCGTTCGCCGCGCAGCTCGCCGCCGAGGCAGCCGCTCGTCGTGCGCAGGAGCACGGCATGAAGAAGGTCGACGTCTTCGTCAAGGGCCCCGGCTCGGGCCGTGAGACCGCGATCCGCTCGCTCCAGGCGACCGGCCTCGAGGTCGGCTCGATCCAGGACGTCACGCCGCAGGCGCACAACGGCTGCCGCCCGCCGAAGCGTCGCCGGGTCTGATCGTCAGGTAGGCCGGATCCGGACGGGGGGCGACCCCCGTCCGGATCCGGCACACCTCGCCTGTCCGGGTGGACCGAGACCCGGCTGGCTCGCAGTACCTGCAGAGCGTCATATGGCGGACGCTCGCTGAGAGGAACCCCACCGTGCTCATCGCACAGCGCCCCACCCTGACCGAAGAGGTCATCTCGGAGAACCGCTCGCGGTTCTCGATCGAGCCGCTCGAGCCTGGCTTCGGCTACACGCTCGGCAACTCGCTGCGTCGGACCCTGCTCTCCTCCATCCCCGGTGCTGCGGTCACGTCGATCCGCATCGACGGCGTGCTGCACGAGTTCACCACCGTGCCGGGCGTCAAGGAGGACGTCACCGAGATCATCCTCAACATCAAGCAGCTCGTCGTCTCCTCGGAGAACGACGAGCCTGTCGTGATGTACCTGCGCAAGCAGGGTTCGGGTGTCGTGACGGCCGGGGACATCGTCCCGCCGGCCGGCGTCGAGGTGCACAACCCCGACCTGCACATCGCGACGCTGAACGACAAGGGCAAGCTCGAGATCGAGCTCACGGTCGAGCGTGGCCGCGGGTACGTCTCGGCGAACCAGAACAAGTCGTTCGACGCCGAGATCGGCCGCGTGCCGGTCGACTCGATCTACTCGCCGGTCCTCAAGGTGACCTACAAGGTCGAGGCGACGCGTGTCGAGCAGCGCACGGACTTCGACAAGCTCATCGTCGACGTCGAGACCAAGCAGGCCATCAGCCCGCGCGACGCGCTGGCCTCGGCCGGCAAGACGCTCGTCGAGCTGTTCGGTCTGGCGCGTGAGCTCAACGTCGAGGCCGAGGGCATCGAGATCGGCCCGTCCCCGACGGACGCCGCTCTCGCTGCGGATCTGGCGCTGCCGATCGAGGACCTGCAGCTGACGATCCGCTCCTACAACTGCCTCAAGCGTGAGGGCATCCACTCGGTGGGTGAGCTCGTTGCGCGCAGCGAGGCAGACCTTCTCGACATCCGGAACTTCGGCGCGAAGTCGATCACGGAGGTCAAGGAGAAGCTGGCCGAGCTGGGCCTGTCGCTCAAGGACAGCCCGCTGGACTTCGACCCCACCGCCGCCACGTACTACGAGGGCGAGTTCGTCGAGGACGAGCAGTACTGAAGCCGGGGGATGTGCAGGGGCTCTCGGGCCCCCGCGCGTAGCCCATCACTGGAACTCAAGGAGTAACAACCATGCCTACGCCCACCAAGGGTCCCCGGCTCGGTGGCGGACCGGCGCACGAGCGGCTGATCCTGGCCAACCTGGCCACGTCGCTGTTCGAGCACAAGCGGATCACGACGACCGAGACGAAGGCCAAGCGCCTGCGTCCGCACGCCGAGCGCCTCATCACGATCGCCAAGCGTGGTGACCTCGCGTCCCGCCGCCGCGTCATGACGACGATCCGCGACAAGTCCGTCGTGCACGCCCTCTTCACCGAGATCGCCCCGGCCATGGCCGAGCGCGAGGGTGGCTACACCCGCATCACGAAGATCGGCAACCGCAAGGGCGACAACGCGCCCATGGCCGTGATCGAGCTCGTCCTCGAGCCCGTCTCGCCCAAGCAGGCCGTCGTCCGCGAGGCCGAGAAGGCCGCGAAGAAGTCGGCCCCCGTGGCCGAGCCCGTCGCCGAGGAGAGCGTCGAGGAGGTCGTCGAGGAGACGGCCGCCGTCGAGGCTCCTGCCGAGGAGACCGCTGAGGACAGCGCCGACAAGTCCTGATCCACCGCACCGTACGAAGGCCCGGCCCCGAGACGTCTCGGGCCCGGGCCTTCGTCGTGCCCGGACCGTGCGCTGCTGCGTCGGCGTGCGGGCGCGGCTAGCGTCGGCGGTATGAGTCTGCCGGTCGTGCTCGTGCACGGGGTGCGCACCTCGCGCACGATGTGGCGGTACCAGGTCGCGGTGCTCACGGAGCTCGGTCTCACAGCGCTCGCGATCGACCTGCCGGGGCACGGTGCGCGCCGGGGCGAGGTGTTCACGCTCGACGGCGCGATCGGCGCGGTGACCGACGGGGTCGACACGGTGGGTGGACGCGCACTGGTCGTGGGGCTGTCGCTCGGCGGCTACACGGCGATCGCGCACGCGGCCCGGCACCCGGAGCAGGTCGCAGGCCTCGTGGCCGCGGGGTGCTCGACGCGTCCGTTGGCGCTGCTCACGGGCTCGTGGCGGATGGCGGCGCGGGGCATCAGCCACCTGCCGGACGGCGGCGCGCGGCTCAACCAGCGCCTGGTCGACCTCTCACTGCCGATGTCGACCGCAGCCGACGTGGGTGCGGGCGGGTTCGCGCTCGAGGTCATGGAGGACGTGCTGCGCGAGGTCAGCGGCCTGCATCCACTCGACGACCTGGCCCGGATCGAGGTGCCCGTGTGGATCGTCAACGGGCGCTACGACCACTTCCGCGGCGAGGAGCACAGGTTCGTCGCGGCGGCCCCCGACGGCCGGCTGCTGGTGGTGCCGCGGGCCACCCACCTGGTGAGCCTGATGCGCCCCGAACGGTTCACCCGCGTGGTGCTCGAGGCGCTCGACGAGCTCGACGAGCGGGAGCCGTGAGGGGGTGGGCTCTGCTCACCCGGCGCGCAGCGACCAGGCGCGGACCCCTCCGACGATGCCCGCCTGGTGGGGGACCACCACGACCTCGTCCCCGAGGCGGGCCAGGGTCTGCGGTGTGATGCGCCGCGCGTTGCCCCCTCCGAGGTAGAGCCGGTCCCACCGGAAGACGGGGCGCAGCCCGTCGACGACGCGGCGCACGCGTCGTGACCACAGCCCGTCGCCGAGCCGCGCGCGTTCGATCTCTCCGATGTACTCGTCGTACGTGGTGCCGCGGCGCACGGGGGCGTGGGACAGCTCGAGGTGCGGGGCGAGCACGCCGCCGTCGAAGTGGGCCGACCCGAGACCGGTGCCGAGCGTGAGGACGAGCTCGAGGCCCGCGCCCACGATGACGCCCGCGCCGTGGACCTCGGCGTCGTTGAGCACCAGCGTGGGCATGCCGAGCCCGGCCTCGAGGTCGGCGCGGATGTCCCGACCGGCCCACGCGGTCACGAGCCCGGGCTCGACCCGGCTGTGCGGGCCGGTGCGGGTGACGTAGTGCGGCGTCGAGACGACGACGCCGTGGCGGATCATGCCGGGCATCCCGACCGTGGCGCGCTGCGCTGCGGGCAGCGAGGCGGCGATCTCGGCGATGGTGGCGACGAGCCGCTCAGGGGGCAGCGGGTAGGGCGTCGGGACCCGGATGGCGGGGGCGTGCATCGTGCCGGCCGCGTCGAGCACCGACGCCTTGATGCCTCCGCCGCCGCAGTCGACGGCGAGCGTGCGGCCCGTGCGGTCGGGCGCCGGATCGGGCGTGGGCGCCGGGGCTGAGGTCACGCGTCCACGGTAGCGCCGCCGAGCAGCGGGGCCGCGAGGCGTTAGCGTGGCGCAGTGAGCTCTGTACGACTGCGCCTCGACCTCGCCTACGACGGCACCGACTTCGCCGGCTGGGCACGGCAGCCGGGACTGCGCACGGTGCAGGAGACCCTCGAGGACGCGCTCGCGCGGGTGCTGAGCGGCAGCCCGCCGCGGGTCACCGTCGCAGGGCGCACCGACGCGGGCGTGCACGCCCGGGGGCAGGTGGCCCACGTGGACCTCGACCCCGAGGTGTGGGCGGGCGTCCCCGGGCGCTCGACGCGTACCGCCGGCGAGTCGCTGCAGATCCGGCTCACGGGTGTGCTGCCGCGCGACGTCGTGGTGCACCGGGTCGCCGAGGCCGCCCCGGGCTTCGACGCGCGGTTCTCGGCGCTGCGCCGGCTGTACGCCTACCGGGTGTGCGACGACCCGATGCTCCGTGACCCGCTGCGCCGCACGTCGGTGCTGTGGCATCGGCGCCCGCTCGACGTCGACGCGATGCACGCTGCCGCGCAGCTGCTGCTCGGACGCCACGACTTCGCGGGGTTCTGCAAGCCGCGCGAGGGCGCCACCACGATCCGCACGCTCGAACGGCTGTCGTGGACCCGGCCGGTCGAGGGGGCCGACACGGGCCTGCTCGTCGCGCGGGTGCAGGCCGACGCGTTCTGCCACTCGATGGTGCGTGCGCTCGTGGGCGCCTCGCTCGCCGTGGGTGAGGGGCGGCGCCCGGTGACGTGGCCCGCGGACGTCCTCGCGGCCCGTCGGCGCGACCCGAGCAGCGCGGTGGCCCCGGCGTTGGGCCTGACGCTCGAGGAGGTCACGTACCCGCCCGACGACGAGCTCGGGGAGCGGGCCGCCCTGACGCGTGCGGTGCGCTCGCCGGACGACGTCGACCCGACACCGGTCCTGCCGTCGGGCTGCTGCTGAGCACGGCGCAGGCGCCTACCGGTCCTCGTCCTCCTCGATGACGTGCACGGCGGCCTCCTCGGCCGACGCGGCACCCCCGGCGACCCCCTCGTCGATCGCGAACTGGTCGTTGACGCCCGCCTCGACGGCCTCGTCGTCGGCCACGAGCCGACCGGCACGGTCGGGCTCGCGTGCAGGGTCGACGCGCGGGCCCGGGGTGTCCCAGACCTCCGGCTCCTCCTCGGCGAGGCGCGCGTCGAGGGACTCGCCGTGCACCTCCTCCCACGGGGTCTCGCCGAACCGGTTGTGGAGGGGGTACTCGGGCGGGGCGATGCCTTCGTCGAGCAGGTCGTCCACCCCGCGCTGCTCGAGGGTGTCCTCCTTGGACAGCTGGTCGCTGTCGCCCTCGGTGAACGTCTCCGGGTCGCTGCGGGTGGCGGGGGTCTCTTCGCTCATGTCTCCACACTTGCACCGCGTCGGCGTCCGCGCGAGAGGGATATGTGGTCGCCAGCAGGGGTGCGGCACCGGGACACTGGTACCTGTGGGACACCTCGACATCAGCTCCGTGAGCTACTTCCTGCCCGACGGGCGCCCCCTGCTCGACGAGGTCGACCTGCGGGTCGGCGACGGGGCGCGGGTCGCGCTCGTCGGCCCCAACGGTGCGGGCAAGACGACGCTGCTGCGCATCGTGGCGGGCGACGAGACGCCGCACGGCGGCAAGGTCGTGCAGAGCGGCGGGCTCGGCGTGATGCGCCAGATGGTGGGGCGCATCGACGACGGGCGCTCGATCCGCGACCTGCTCGCCTCGCTCGCGCCCGCCGCGGTGCGGGACGCGGCGACCGAGCTCGCGGCGGCCGAGCTCGGGATCATGGAGGTCGACGACGAGCCCGCCCAGATGCGGTACGCGTCCGCGCTGGTCGACTGGGCCGACGTCGGCGGCTACGAGGCCGAGGCGGGGTGGGACCAGGTCACCGACGCCGTGCTGTCGATCCCGTTCGACCGGGCGCAGGACCGCGAGGTCCGCACCCTGTCCGGCGGCGAGCAGAAGCGGCTGGTGCTCGAGGCGCTGCTGCGCGGGCCCGAGGAGGTGCTGCTGCTCGACGAGCCGGACAACTACCTCGACGTGCCGACCAAGCGCTGGCTCGAGGCCCAGCTGGTGGCCTCGCCGAAGTCGGTGCTGTTCGTCAGCCACGACCGTGAGCTGCTCTCACGGGCCGCGACCCACGTCGCGACGCTCGAGCCGACCGCGACCGGGTCGGGCCTCTGGGTGCACGGCGGCTCGTTCACGACGTACCCCGAGGCGCGGGCGGACCGTCGCTCGCGGCTCGAGGAGCTCCTGCGGCGCTGGGAGGAGGAGCACGCGAAGCTCAAGACCCTGGTGCTCACGCTCAAGACGAAGTCGGCGTTCAACGACGGGCTCGCCTCGCGGTACTCCGCGGCGCAGACCCGGCTGCGCAAGTTCGAGGAGGCCGGGCCGCCCCAGGTGGTCTCGCGCGACCAGGACGTGCGCGTGCGGCTGCGCGGCGGGCGGACGGCCAAGCGGGCCGTGGTCGCCGAGGAGCTCGAGCTGACCGGGCTCATGCGGCCGTTCGACCTCGAGGTGTGGTTCGGCGAGCGGGTCGCGGTGCTGGGCTCGAACGGCTCGGGCAAGTCGCACTTCCTGCGGCTGCTCGCGGCGGGCGGCTCCGACCCGGGGCCCGAGCACGAGCCCGCGGGGGAGACCACGGTCGTCCCCGTGGCGCACACCGGGCGCGTCGTGCTCGGCTCGCGGGTGCGTCCGGGGTGGTTCGCGCAGAACCACACCCACCCGGAGCTCGCGGGGCGCACGCTGCTCGACATCCTGCACCGGGGCGACGGGCACCGGTCCGGCATGGGCCGCGAGCCCGCGAGCAAGGCGCTCGACCGCTACGAGCTCGTCGCGGCGGCCGAGCAGACCTACGACACGCTCTCGGGCGGGCAGCAGGCGCGGTTCCAGATCCTGCTGCTCGAGCTCGGCGGCGCCACCCTGCTGCTGCTCGACGAGCCGACCGACAACCTGGACCTGCACTCGGCCGAGGCCCTCGAGATCGGCCTCGCGGCGTTCGAGGGCACAGTCATGGCGGTGACCCACGACCGCTGGTTCACGCGCACGTTCGACCGGTTCCTGCTGTTCGGGGCCGACGGCGAGGTCGTCGAGACACCCGAACCCGTGTGGGACGCCGCGCGGGTGGACCGGGTCCGCTAGGACGAACCGGCGCGCCCGGCGCCTCAGACCACCAGCAGGACGGCGATCGTGGCCATCACGGCCGCGACCCCGGCGTCGAGCACCTGCCAGGCGCGCGGTCGCGCGAACACGGGGGCCAGTCGGGTGGCGCCGGCGCCGAGCGCCGTGAACCACACGATGCTCGCCAGCCCCGCGCCCGCGCCGAACGCCCAGCTGCCGGCCGGTCCGTGCTGCTGCGCGAGCGAGCCGAGCAGCACGACCGTGTCGAGGTAGACGTGGGGGTTGAGGAACGTCAGGGCCAAGCAGGTGGCCAGCACGGCACCGAGGGTCGCGGGGCCCTGCGCGGCGGGGTCGAGGTGGGACGGGTGCCGGGCCCGCCGGGCGGCGGCGACCGCGAGCACCAGCAGGAACGCCGCGCCGCCGTAGCGGCTGGCCGTCAGGACCCCGGGGTGCGCGACGACGAGCGCGCCGAGGCCCGCGACCCCCGCGGTGATGAGCAGCAGGTCCGCTCCCGCGCACACCAGGATCACGGGCACGACGTGCTCGCGGCGGATCCCCTGGCGCAGCACGAAGGCGTTCTGCGCGCCGATCGCGGCGATCAGCGTCAGCGAGGTCAGGAAGCCGGTGAGCAGGGTGGGCACGTAGCCAGACGCTAGGCGCACCTGAGTCGGAAGGCCAGCGAATGTTTCTGCAGAACCATTAGCATCGCTGATGATGGTTTACGCACCGGAACAGCTCAGCGCCCTCGCAGCGGTCGTCGGCGAGGGCACGTTCGACGCGGCCGCCCGGCTGCTGCACGTCACGCCGTCGGCCGTGAGCCAGCGCATCAAGGCTCTCGAGGAGCAGGTCGGGCGCGTCCTGGTGCTGCGCTCGCGCCCGTGCCGGGCCACGCCCGCGGGCGAGGTCCTGGTCCGGCTCGCGGGCCAGCTCGACGTCCTCGCCGCCGACGCGCGGGCCGAGCTCGGGACCGAGCGCGTCGGGACGGTCCGGCTCGCGGTCGCCGTCAACGCCGACTCGCTCTCGACCTGGTTCCCCGCGTCGCTCGTGGACCTGCCCGAGGGGGTGCTGGTCGATCTGCGCCGCCAGGACCAGGACCGCTCGGCCCAGCTGCTGCGCGACGGCACCGTGATGGCAGCGGTGACCGCGGACGCGCGCGCCGTGCAGGGCTGCCGGGTCCGTCCGCTCGGGTCGATGCGCTACCTCGCCGTCGCGGCACCCCGGCTGCGCGCGCGATGGTTCCCCGTGGGCCTGGACCGCGACGCGCTCGCGGCCGCCCCGCAGCTCGCGTTCGACCGAGTCGACGCGCTCCAGCGCCGGTTCGTCGCCGACGTCGTGGGGGAGGGGGTCGAGCCACCCGTCCACCACGTCCCGTCGTCCGCGGCGTTCGTCGAGGTGCTCCGGACGGGGCTCGGCTGGGGCATGGTGCCCGAGCAGGCGGTCACGGCCGACCTGGCGACCGGGGCCCTGGTGGACCTGGCCCCGGGACGCTGGCTCGACGTGCCGCTGTGCTGGCAGAGCTGGTCCTTGCGCACCCCCACGCTCGACGACTTGACGGCCCGGGTGCTCGCCGCGGCGAGCGCCGCGCTGCGCCCGTCGGGCACCTCGGCGAGGGGTGCCGCGGCGGCCCCGGTCGGGACGTGACGACGGCGGAACCCACCGCGTTTTGACCCTTCGACCGGTCGGCGGCTACTCTTGTGTGTCGTTGTGCGTCCCCCGTTCCCAGACGGCGGTCCCGGTGTGCTCCCACTCGCCGGTGCCCAGGGACGCGACACCGACAGCACTCACGGCGGGCCCGCCACCTGCGGGCCTTCGCTCTGACACATTCATTACACGAAACGAAGGCTTACGACCGTGCGCACGTACACCCCGAAGCCCGGCGACGTCGAGCGGAACTGGTACGTCATCGACGCGAGCGATGTCGTCCTGGGCCGCCTTGCCACTCACGTGGCCACGCTGCTGCGCGGCAAGCACAAGGCAACCTTTGCCCCCCACGTCGACGGCGGCGACTTCGTCATCGTCATCAACGCCGACAAGATCGCCCTCACGGGCAACAAGCGCGAGAACAAGCTCGCCTACCGCCACTCGGGCTACCCGGGCGGTCTGCGGGCCATCACGTACACCGACCTCCTCGCGAAGCACCCTGAGCGTGCGATCGAGAAGGCCGTTCGCGGGATGCTCCCGAAGAACTCGCTCTCTCGCGCGCAGCTGAGCAAGCTCAAGGTCTACGCAGGCCCGGAGCACCCCCACGCGGCTCAGCAGCCGAAGCCCTTCGAGATCAGCCAGGTTTCTCAGTAGGCCCCCGGCCTGCTGCGAGCACGACACAGGACGCGAGGACACCACCAGTGGCCGAGACCACGGTCGACATCGACCTTGAGGGCGACGACACGCCCACCAGCTACACCTCCGAGACGTCGGCCCCCGTGGGCCGCGGTCAGAGCATCACGGCTCCGGGCAACGCCCTGGGCCGTCGCAAGGAAGCGATCGCCCGCGTGCGCCTGGTGCCCGGCACCGGCCAGTGGAAGATCAACGGCCGCACCCTTGAGGGCTACTTCCCGAACAAGGTGCACCAGCAGCTCGTCAACTCCCCGCTGAAGCTCGTCGACGTCGAGGGTCGCTTCGACATCGTCGCGCGCATCACCGGCGGTGGCGTGAGCGGGCAGGCCGGGGCGCTCCGTCTCGGCATCGCGCGTGCGCTCAACGCGATCGACGAGGAGTCGAACCGTCCGGCCCTGAAGAAGGCCGGCTTCCTGACTCGCGACGCCCGCGTCGTCGAGCGCAAGAAGGCCGGTCTCAAGAAGGCCCGCAAGGCTCCCCAGTACTCCAAGCGCTGATCTTTCAGCCGAGGCCCGATGGCCCCGACGGTCTTCACGACCATCGGGGCCATCGGCGTCTGTCCGGTGGGCGCACCGCCCCACCGTCCACACCTACTCAAGGGGCTCGCTGATGGGTCGACTGTTCGGGACCGACGGGGTCCGAGGCCTGGCCAACCGCGACGTGACGGCCGAGGTCGCCCTCGACCTCTCGGTCGCCGCCGCGCACGTGCTGGGCGCCGAAGGGGTCTTCGCAGGGCACCGGCCGCGCGCCGTGGTCGGACGTGACCCGCGCGCGTCGGGCGAGTTCCTCAGCGCGGCCGTGGCCGCCGGTCTCGCGAGCGCGGGCGTCGACGTGATCAACGTCGGGGTGCTGCCCACCCCCGCGGTGGCCTTCCTCACCGCCTCCCTCGACGTCGACCTGGGTGTCGTCCTGTCGGCCTCGCACAACCCGATGCCCGACAACGGGATCAAGTTCCTCGCGCGCGGGGGCCTCAAGCTCGACGACGAGCTCGAGATCGCGATCGAGCAGCGCCTGCGTGAGCCGTGGGACCGTCCCGTCGGCGCCGACGTCGGTCGCATCCGCATCGACACAGGGGTCGCGGGCGACTCCTACGTGGCGCACCTGGTGAGCACGGTGGACGTGAGCCTCGCGGGCCTGCGGATCGCTGTCGACTGCGCGAACGGTGCCGCGAGCGAGGTCGGCCCGGCGGCGCTGCGCGCCGCGGGCGCCGACGTGGTCGTCATCAACGCCTCGCCCGACGGGCGCAACATCAACGAGCAGTGCGGCTCGACGCACCCCGAGCAGCTCCAGGCCGCAGTCGTCGCCTCGGGGGCCGACCTCGGGGTGGCGTTCGACGGCGACGCGGACCGCTGCCTCGCTGTCGACCACCTGGGTGCGCTCGTCGACGGCGACCAGATCATGGGAGTGCTCGCGGTCGCGATGCGCGACCGCGGGGTGCTGGCGCACGACACGCTCGTCGCGACGGTCATGAGCAACCTGGGCCTGCGCCTGGCGATGCAGGCCGAGGGCATCCACATGGTCGAGACCGGCGTGGGCGACCGCTACGTGCTCGAGGCGATGCGGGCCGGCGCCTACTCGCTGGGCGGGGAGCAGTCGGGCCACGTGATCCTCGCCGACCACGCGACCACGGGCGACGGCGTGCTCACCGCGCTGCAGCTCGCCGCGCGCGTAGCCGGCACCGGCCAGAAGCTCGACCAGCTGGCCGGCGTCGTCCAGCGGCTGCCGCAGATCCTGGTCAACGTCTCGGGAGTCGACCGGAGCCGTGCGGGCACCGACCCGGTGCTGGCGGAGGCGGTGGCCGCGGCGCAGGCCGCGCTCGGCGACGCGGGCCGGGTGCTGCTGCGCCCCTCGGGCACCGAGCCGCTCGTCCGGGTCATGGTGGAGGCCGCGAGCCAGGTGGACGCCGAGCGCATCGCAGGCCAGCTCGCCGACGTGGTCCGCGCCCGGCTCGCACTGTGAGCGTGCCGGCGGCGATGCTGCGCGCCCACGTGCAGCGGCTGCTCGCTGCCGCGCACGACGCCCCGGGCGACGTCGCACCGATCGTCCAGGCCGGGCACCCGGTGCTGCGCATGGTGGCCGAACCGTACGACGGGCAGCTCGACGCGGCGGACCTCGAGGCGCTGATCGCCCTGATGCACCGCACGATGCGCGCGGCACCCGGGGTGGGGCTCGCCGCCCCGCAGATCGGGCTGCCGCTCGCGATCGCCGTGGTCGAGGACCCGGGCACCGTCGACCCCGAGATCACCGCGGCGCGTGAGCGCACGTCCGTCGACCTCCGGGTGCTGGTCAACCCGCGCTACACGCCCGTCGGGGACCGCACGGCCGCGTTCTACGAGGGCTGCCTGAGCGTGGTCGGCTACCAGGCCGTGGTCGCCCGTCCCCGCCAGGTGCGGCTCACGGGTGCCGACGAGACGGGCCGCGCGCTCGACGAGCTCGTCACGGGCTGGGCCGCGCGCATCGTCCAGCACGAGACCGACCACCTGGGTGGCACGCTCTACCTGGACCGCGCCGCGCTGCGTTCGCTCGCCGCGACCGACGACCTGGGCGGGAGCTGGGCCGCCGAGCCGCACCCCGTCGCCGCGTCGCGCTCGCTGGGCTTCGACCTCGTGACGGGCGACCTGCCCCGCTGAGAGCCGTCGCCGGGCGGCGCTCGCCCTGCCCGTGCGCCGCGTGCCCCCTACGGTGGACGCAGGCCCGGGCCGCTCCGACCCGGACGCGGCGGCGGCGGGGGCTGAGGGCGCGTGCAGGACTGGCTGGTCCACCTGGTGGGCTCGGGATGGGTCTACCTCGCGCTGTACGCGTTCGTCATGATCGACGGCTTCTTCCCGCCGATCCCGAGCGAGTCGGCCGTGATCGCGCTCGCCGCGCTGTCGGAGTCCACCGGGAGCCCCAACCTGTACCTCGTCGCCGGGGTCTCGGCCCTCGGGGCGTTCTCGGGCGACCAGATCGCCTACACGATCGGCACCCGGATCGACGTCCACAAGATCCGGCTGTTCCGCACCGAGCGTGGGCGCCGGTCGCTCGACTGGGCCGAGCGCGCGCTCGCGCAGCGGGGCGCCGCGTTCATCCTGGCGGCGCGGTACATCCCGGTCGGTCGCGTGGCCGTCAACATGACCGCCGGTGCCCTGGGCTACCCCCGGCGCCGGTTCGTGGGCCTGACCGCGCTGGCCGCCGTCACGTGGGCCGTGTACGCGACGGCCATCGGGCTCGGGGCCGGGCGCTGGCTGCACGACCACCCGGTGCTGGCCGTGGTCGTGGGGGTCGCCGTCGGGCTCCTGGTCGGTCTGCTGATCGACCAGGTGCTGCGCCGGTTCACCCGCGTGGGCGAGGTGCAGCTGCGCACGGCCGAGGACGCGGCGGGCACGGGTGGGTCCCCGGACGGCGAACAGCAGCCCGGCGGCCCGCACCGGACCGACCCGGACCCCGACGAGCGGACCTGACCCCGGTCAGGGTCGTGGCCGCCACCGTCCACCCCGAGAAGGGCGCGTCTGGCCGTGATCTCATCCGCGCGGGGGACGTGGGCGCCTGCCGAACCACGCCAAGATCGTCAGGGTCGGGGTCCCACTCTTCAGGGTGGGGTGGGGGTGCTCACCGATGTCCCCCGGGAGCCGCCGTCCGTAGGGTCGATCTCACGACGCAGGGCCCCGGCACCGCGTCGCGACACCAGCCGTCACCGGCAGGACACCGATCACCTGGAGCTGATGACACGTGCTGGAGGAGTGGATCCTCGCGCTCGGGGGCTCGGGGTGGGTCTACGGCGTGGTCTGGGCCTTCGCCGCGATCGACGGGTTCTTCCCGCCGGTCCCGAGCGAGTCGGTGGTGATCGCGCTCGCGGCGATCTCCGTGACGACCGGTGGGCCGCACCCGGCGCTGCTCGCGGTGGTCGCGGCCGCCGGCGCGTTCACGGGCGACCAGATCGCGTACGCGATCGGGTCGAGGGTCGACGCGCACCGGCTGCGGATCTTCCGCACCAGGCGCGGCGCCCAGGCGCTGCGCTGGGCCGAGGACGCGCTCGCGCACCGGGGGTCGTCCTTCATCCTGGCGGCGCGGTACATCCCGGTCGGTCGCGTCGCGGTCAACATGACCGCGGGAGCCCTCGGCTACCCGCGCCGACGGTTCGTCGCTCTCACGGCGCTCGCCGGTGTCACCTGGGGGGTGTACGGCGTGCTGATCGGGATGGGCGCGGGCGCGTGGCTGCACGACCACCCGGTGACCGCCGTCGTGGTGGGGGTCGTCCTGGGCGCCGTCGTAGGGATCGTGATCGACCGTGTGCTGCACCTCTGGCTGGGTGCGGGAGGGCGGCCGACCGTCCTGGGGCGACGTGCCTCCCGGGCACCCGTGGCCGATCTCACCACCCCCACCGAGGAGCACGGCGGCGCGACGGGGCGAACGGCGGTCACCGAGGGGGTCGTGCCGCGCGCCGCACGTCCGTAAGGTGGTGATGTGTCCGAACCTCGCAGCACCGATCCTGAGACCGACGTCCGACTCCACCGCAACGCCGCGCACGTGCACCGCACGCTGACCGACCTGGGGGTCCGGGGCCAGGTGCGCGAGCTGGCCCTCTCCGCACGGACGGCCGCCGACGCGGCGCGCAGCCTGGGCGTCGAGGTGGGCGCCATCGCGAGCTCGCTCGTGTTCCTGCTCGACGGCGAGCCGCTGCTCGTCGTGACCTCGGGGGCGCACCGGGTCGAGCCCGCGCTGGTCGAGGGCCTGCTCGGTGGTCACCTGACCCGGGCGGACGCCGCGGCGGTGCGGGCGGCGACCGGGCAGCCGATCGGCGGGGTCGGGCCGGTGGGTCATCCCGCGCCGGTGCGCACGCTCGTCGACGTCGCGCTCGGTGCCCATGACGTCGTGTGGGCAGCAGCGGGCACCCCGCACGCGGTGTTCCCGACGACGTACGCCGAGCTCGTCCGGATCACGCGAGGAATCCCCGCGGTCGTCGGTCGCTGACCGGGGCGGCGGCAGGCGGACGGGCCGCGCCGGGCCGCCGGGCCGCCCGCGGGGAACCGACGCTCGGGTCACGGTGCGGCAACGATCGCGCCCGGCGGCTAACGATCTGGTCTCTTCCCGGCCCGGAGCCCGGTGGACCCGCCTAACCTCGATGCGGGGACCACACCGTCGTCGTCTCCCTGCACAGCCGTCCCGCTCGTACGAGCGGGTCGGTTCTGCGGGCCGGTGAGGACGACGGGGGTTGACATGCGCAGGACGACGACGGGCGCGGTCGTGCACCCCGACGGAAGCCGCTCGGCGAGGACCCGCACCCTGCTCGCCGTGGGCGCTCTGGGGGCGACGGTGCTGCTGCTCGGGTCGTGCGCCACGGGCCCCGCGACCCTGGCCGTGCCCGACCCTGCGGTGACCGCTCGTGCGGTCGACTGCCTCGCGCCGCAGGTCGTGGCCGCGCTGGGGCTCGAGCTCGACAGCGGCGCGACCTCGACCCCGCACCCCGACGTCCCGGCAGCGGGCGCGGTCCCCGACGGCTTCACGCCCCTGGGCGTCGTGGAGTGCGTGGGCGGCGAGTCGCTCACCGACAGGGCCGGTGTCTGGGACGCCGTCACCGTGCGACGGCTCGAGGGTGACCTCGACGGGCTGCTCGAGGTGCTCGCCCGGCCCTCGGTGGCGCAGGAGGCCGGGACCCCGTGCCCCGCAGCTCCCGACGGGTGGGACCTGTGGCTCGTCGACGCGATGGGCGCGGCCATCCGTGCCGCGCTGCCGCTCGATGCGTGCGGCGCGGTGCAGGGAGACGTCGCGGCGGCGCTGTCCGGTCTGACGGAGATCGAGGTCAGGCACTACCCGGTGCACCTGGTCGAGCCGCGCGAGGCGAGCGGGCCCGCCGAGGCGAGCAGGGCCGACGAGGCGGGCGGCCTCGATGAGGCCGGGCCCGTGCAGGCGGACGGGGTCCGGGCGGACCGCGCGGGACGCTGACCGGCTGCCCTCGGACGGACGGGCGGGCTCAGAGCTTGCGCAGCCGGACCCTCTCGACCGCGTGGTCGCGACCCTTGCGCAGCACGAGCGTCGCCCGGCTGCGCGTCGGGAGGATGTTCTGCACCAGGTTGGGGGCGTTGATCGTGTCCCACAGGTGCTCGGCCATCGCCACGGCCTCCTCGTCGGTCAGGTCCGCGTAGCGGCGGAAGTACGACTCGGGGCGCGCGAACGCGGTGGCGCGCAGCGACAGGAACCGGTCGACGTACCACTGGCGCACGTCGTCGGTGCGGGCGTCGACGTAGATCGAGAAGTCGAAGAAGTCGCTCACCGCGAGGTTCGACGTGCCCTCGGACGTGGCCCGGGCCGGCTGCAGCACGTTGAGACCCTCGACGATCAGCACGTCGGGGCGCCGCACGACGGTCTCGGCCCCCGGCACGATGTCGTACGTGAGGTGGTCGTAGACGGGGGCGCGGACCTCGGGGCGTCCGGCCTTGACCTTCGAGACGAAGCGCAGCAGGGCCCGCCGGTCGTACGACTCCGGGAAGCCCTTGCGGTCCATCAGCCCGCGCCGCTCGAGCTCGGAGTTCGGGTACAGGAAGCCGTCGGTCGTGATGAGCTCGACCCGCGGCGTCGCGGGCCAGCGGGCCATGAGCTCGCGCAGCAGGCGGGCGGTCGTGGACTTGCCGACCGCGACCGACCCCGCGACCCCGATGACGAACGGCGTGCTGCCGGTGTCCTCGCGCAGGAACGTGCTCGACGCCTCGTGCAGGCCGCGCGTGGCGCCCACGTACAGGTCGAGCAGGCGCGAGACGGGTCGGTACACGGCGTCGACCTCGGCCAGGTCGATCGGGTCGCCGAGCCCCGCGAGCCGGTCGACGTCGACGTCGGTGAGCGGCAGCGGCGTCGACGACGAGAGCTTGGCCCACGCCTCACGGTCGAGGTCGACGTACGGCGTGGAGGGCACGGGCTCAGATGGCACGACGACGATTCTGCCCGATCGACGCCGGTGGGCCGCACGGTTCCCCCCGCGTGACGTCCAGCACCCGGACCGGTCGGGGGCGGTCCGCGCCGGTAGACTCCCGCCCATGTGCGGAATCGTGGGGTACGTCGGAACTCAGGAGCCCAACGGACGACCCCTGGAGGTCGTCCTGGAAGGGCTCCGTCGGCTGGAGTACCGCGGGTACGACTCCGCGGGTGTCGCGCTGACCGGGACGGGTGACGGGATCGCCGCCGTCGCGAAGAAGTCCGGCAAGCTCGCGAACCTCGTCGAGCTGCTCGACGCGACGCCGCTGCCCGGCGGCACGGCCGCGATCGGCCACACGCGCTGGGCCACCCACGGCGGTCCCACCGACGAGAACGCGCACCCGCACGTCGTGGGTGACGTGGCCGTGATCCACAACGGCATCATCGAGAACTTCGCCCAGCTCAAGGCCGTGCTGCTCGCGGACGGCGCCGAGTTCCTCTCCGAGACCGACACCGAGGTCGTGGCGCACCTGCTCAGCCGCGCGTACGAGACCCACGGCGACCTGTCCGTGGCCATGCGCGACGTCGTGGCTCGCCTGCACGGCACGTTCACGCTGCTCGCGGTGCACGCCGGGACCCCCGACACGGTGGTCGGTGCCCGGCACGACTCGCCGCTCGTGGTGGGCCTGGGCGACGGCGAGAACTTCATGGGCTCGGACGTCGCCGCGTTCATCGCGCACACCAAGGAGGCCCTCGAGCTGGGGCAGGACCAGGTCGTGACGATCACGCCGACCACCGTCGAGGTGACCGACTTCGCGGGCAACCCCGTCGAGGCCCGCCGGTTCACGGTCGACTGGGACGCGGCAGCGGCCGAGAAGAACGGCTTCCGCTCGTTCATGGACAAGGAGATCCACGACCAGCCGCAGGCGGTCGGGGACACGCTCCTGGGTCGCACCGACATCAACGGCCGGCTCGTGCTCGACGACCTGCGCATCGACGAGGCGCTGCTGCGCTCGGTCGACAAGATCGTGGTCATCGCGTGCGGCACCGCCGCCTACGCGGGCCACGTGGCCAAGTACGCGATCGAGCACTGGTGCCGCATCCCGGTCGAGGTCGAGCTCGCGCACGAGTTCCGCTACCGCGACCCGGTCGTGAACTCCAAGACCCTCGTGGTGGCCGTGTCGCAGTCGGGCGAGACGATGGACACGCTCATGGCGGTGCGGCACGCGCGCGAGCAGGGGGCCAAGGTCCTCGCGATCGTCAACACGCACGGCTCGACGATCCCGCGCGAGTCCGACGCCGTGCTCTACACGCACGCCGGGCCCGAGATCGCTGTCGCCTCGACCAAGGCGTTCCTCTCGCAGATCACCGCGGCCTACCTGCTGGGCCTCTACCTGGCCCAGCTGCGGGGCAACAAGTTCGCCGACGAGATCTCCGAGATCCTCGACGACCTGCGCCAGATGCCCGACAAGATCCAGCAGGTGCTCGACCGCGCCGACCGGGTCCGGGAGAGCGCGCGGTCCATGGCCGACGCGACCTCGGTGCTCTTCCTGGGGCGGCACGTGGGCTACCCGGTGGCCCTCGAGGGCGCGCTCAAGCTCAAGGAGCTCGCGTACATCCACGCCGAGGGCTTCGCTGCCGGTGAGCTCAAGCACGGCCCGATCGCGCTGATCGAGGAGGGTCAGCCGGTCTTCGTCGTCGTGCCCTCGCCGCGCGGACGTGACTCGCTGCACTCGAAGGTCGTCTCCAACATCCAGGAGATCCGGGCGCGCGGCGCCCGCACGCTCGTCATCGCGGAGGACGGCGACGACGCCGTGCTGCCGTACGCCGACGAGGTCTTCTTCGTCCCGCAGTCGTCCACGCTGCTCGCGCCGCTGCTCACCGTGGTCCCGCTGCAGATCTTCGCGTGCGAGCTCGCGACGGCTCGGGGCCTGGACGTCGACCAGCCGCGCAACCTCGCGAAGTCCGTCACGGTCGAGTGAGCGCCGTGCGCGCGGGCGTCGTCGCGTGATCGTCGGGGTCGGGATCGACGTGGTCGACGTCGCGCGCTTCACCGCGACCCTCGAGCGTGCACCGGGCCTGCGTGAGCGGCTGTTCACCGCGGCCGAGCGGGACCTCGCACCGAACTCGCTGGCCGCACGGTTCGCCGCGAAGGAGGCCATCGCCAAGGCGTTGGGCGCCCCGGGCGGGCTGCGCTGGCACGACGTGACGGTGCGGCGCGTCGTCGGGCGACCGCCCGAGGTCGAGGCGAGCGGGACCGTGGCGGCCCGCGCCGCAGAGCTGGGTGTCGCCCGCTTCCACCTGTCGCTGTCCCACGACGGCGGCATCGCGTCGGCCATGGTCGTGGCGGAGTCCGACGGCGCGGCGGCCGACCCCGCCTGAGGGGCGCCGACCCGACCCGCGAGCCGTGCCCGGTCCGTCCTGACCGGGCACGGCTACAGGGTCAGCGCAGCGCGGGGATGACCTCGCGCTCGAACAGCTCGATGCCCGAGCGGTCGTACGCCGCCTCGGCGAAGTACGTGATCGGGTACGTCATGCCCAGCTCCTCGAGCCCGCGCAGCGTCTCGACGACCTGCTCGGGCGTGCCCACGAGCGGGCCGCTGCGGAACTCCTCGAGGACCCCGTCGGCCTTGGCCGGCACGGTGCGGCGGTAGTGGTCGTGGATCCAGGCGAGGCGGTCGTCGACCTCCGCCTGGGTGCTGCCGATGACCACGTTGTAGTTGGCCGAACGGGTGATCTCGGAGAAGTCGCGCCCCAGGTCGGCGCAGTGCTTGGCGAGCACAGCCGACTTGTGCGCGAAGCCCTCGGGGCTGCCGTCGAAGTTCGTGTACGCGGCCCGCTGGGCAGCGATGCGCAGCGTCTTCGTCTCGCCGCCGCCCGCGACCCACAGGGGCGGGCCGCCCGCCTGCAGCGGCAGGGGCGAGAGCTGGGCGCCGTCGACCTGGTAGTGCTCGCCGTGCAGGGTCGCGGTGCCCGTGGTCCACAGCTGGCGGAAGATCTCGACGCCCTCCTCGAGCGCGGCCAGGCGCGCCCCGGCCCGCGGGAAGCCGTACCCGTAGGCCCGCCACTCGTGCTCGTACCAGCCCGCCCCGATGCCCATCTCGACGCGTCCGCCCGAGATGATGTCGGCGGTCGCGGCGACCTTCGCGAGGTAGGCGGGGTTGCGGTAGGCCATGCACGTGCACATCTGGCCCAGGCGCACGCGCCGGGTGCTCGCGGCGAACGCGGAGACGAGGCTCCACGCCTCGTGGGTGGCCTCGCCGTTGGGCTCGGGCACCGCGTGGAAGTGGTCGTAGACCCAGACGGATTCCCACGCGTCGCCGTCGTCGGCGTGCTGGGCGAGGCCGTGCATGACGCCCCAGTGCTCGCTCGCGTCGATGCCGGTGAGGTCCTGGCGCCAGCCTTGGGGGATGAAGAGTCCGAATCGCATGCCCTGAACCTATCGGGTGAACCCGGCGCGACCCCGGCGCCCGGGCCCGACATGATGGTCGCGTGATCCTCGCCTACACAGCAGCCGACGTGCGCGCCGCGGAGCAGCCGATGCTCGCCGCGGGCGTCCCGCTCATGGACCGCGCGGCGCACGCCCTGGCCGTCCGGGTGACACAGCTGCTGCGCGAGCGGCGGGGGAGGGTGCGCGGCGCGAGCGTCGTCGTGCTCGCCGGGGCGGGGGCGAACGGCGGCGACGCGCTGCACGCGGGGGCGCTGCTGGCCCGGCGCGGCGTCGAGGTGTGCGCGCTGCTGACGTCGACGCGTGCGCACGAGGGTGGCCTCACGGCGCTGCGGGCGGCGCACGGGCGGGTGCTGCAGGTGGGCGAAGGGCCGGGCGCACCCGTGTGGGCCGGTGAGGCGATCGCCGACGCCTACGCGGCCGACGTGGTGCTCGACGGGGTGCTGGGCATCGGCGCGAACGGTGCCGTGCGGGGTCCGGCGGCCGAGGTCCTGGCACTGCTCGGAGAGCTGATCGACGACGAACGTGCAGGTGGACGGGGTCCTGGGCCGCTCGTGGTGGCGGTCGACACCCCGAGCGGGATCGACGTGGACACGGGCGTCGTGCCCCGGACCGAGCCGCACGAGCGGCACGAGCCGCACCGCACCGTGCTCGCCGCAGATCTGACGCTGACGTTCGGGGCTGCGAAGGCGGGCCTGCTGCTCCCGCCCGCGACCAGGTGCGCGGGACAGGTCGAGGTGGTCGACATCGGCCTCGACCTCGACGACGTGCGACCGGCCGTGGCCAGGCTCGAGGGGGCCGACGTGGCGGGACTGTGGCCCGTGCCGTCGCCCGACGCGCACAAGTACTCGCGCGGGGTGCTCGGCATCGTCGCGGGAACGCCGTCGTACCCCGGGGCGGCGGTGCTCACGGTGTCCGCGGCGGTGGCGGCCGGTGTCGGCATGGTGCGCTACCTGGGCTCGCCCGGGGTCAGCGCCACCGTGCTCTCGATGCGCCCCGAGGTCGTCGCTGGCGACGGACGCGTCCAGGCGTGGACGCTCGGCCCCGGGGTCGACCCCGACGACCTCGCGCAGGCCGAGCGGGTGCACGCCGCGCTCGCGGCCGTCATCGCGCAGGAGCAGCCCGCGGTGGTGGATGCCGGCGCGCTGAGCCTGGTTCCCGAGCGTCTGGCCCCGTGGGTCGTGCTGACCCCGCACGCGGGCGAGCTCGCGGCGCTGCTGAGCGCGCGCGGCGAGGACGTCGACCGCGCGCAGGTCGAGGCCGAGCCGCTGCGCTGGGCCCGTCGGGCGCACGAGCTCACGCACGCCACCGTGCTGCTCAAGGGCCCGACCACGCTCGTCGTGGGCGCCGGAGGTGCTGTCTACTCGCAGGCCGACGCACCGTCGTGGCTCGCGACCGCCGGGGCCGGTGACGTGCTCGCCGGCTTGCTCGGGGCGCTCCTCGCGGGCCGGGCGGCCGACGTGGTCGCCGACCCCTCGCTCGTCGCCGCCCTCGCGGCCGCGGCAGCCCTGGTGCACGGCCGCGCGGCCGACCGGGCGAACCCGGGGGGTCCGGTGTCAGCGCTCGCGGTGGCAGACGCGCTCGCGGGCACCGTCGCGGAGCTGCTGCGCGGCTGAGCCGCCCGGGCACCCGTGGGGCAGTGGGAGACTGGGCCCGTGAGCTCTTTCCCCGCTCGTGCCGTCGTCGATCTCGCCGCGATCCGCACCAACGTGCGCTCGCTGGCCGCCCACGCCCCGACCGCGCAGGTCA
The DNA here is from genome assembly GCF_044392165.1 of Cellulomonas sp. P22. Lineage (NCBI taxonomy): Bacteria > Bacillati > Actinomycetota > Actinomycetes > Micrococcales > Cellulomonadaceae > Cellulomonas > Cellulomonas sp. P22. The sequence goes on along the minus strand of NZ_JBISBW010000011.1, from coordinate 41,913 downwards.
TGGCGGTGGTCAAGGCCGACGCCTACGGCCACGGCCTGGTGCCCGTGGCCGAGGCGGCTGTCGCGGCCGGAGCCACCTGGCTGGGGGTCGCCCAGATGGGTGAGGCCCTCGAGCTGCGGGCCGCGGGCGTCACCACCCCCCGGCTGCTGACCTGGCTGTACGCGCCCGGGGCTCCGCTCGCCGCGGCTGTCGCCGCGGACGTGGACGTCTCGGTCGCCGCACCGTGGGCCCTCGCGGAGGTCGTGGCCGCGGCCCGCCACGCAGGTCGCACCGCTCGCATCCACCTCAAGGTCGACACCGGGCTCGGGCGCAACGGCCTGACGCCCGACGTGCTGCCCGACGTGCTCGACACCGCGCTGCGCGCCGAGGCCGAGGGGGCGGTGCAGGTGGTCGGCCTGTGGTCGCACCTCGCGTTCGCCGACGAGCCCGACCACCCCACGGTGCACGCCCAGGCCGCCGTCTTCGCGCAGGCGGTCGCTGTGGTCGAGGCCCGGGGGGCGCACCTCGAGGTGCGCCACCTGGCGAACTCGGCGGCGACGCTGACGGCCCCCGCCCTGCACTACGACCTCGTGCGGCCGGGGTTGGCGGTCTACGGCCTCTCGCCCGTGCCGGCGATCGGGGGGCCCGAGGCCTTCGGGCTCGTGCCCGCGATGACCCTCGAGGCCGAGCTCGCCACCGTCAAGGCCGTGCCCGCGGGTCAGGGCGTGTCGTACACGCACGCCTACGTGACGCCGGGCGAGACCGTGCTGGGCGTCGTGCCCATCGGGTACGCCGACGGGGTGCCGCGGCACGCGTCGGGCAGCCCCGACCACCCCGGCGGTCCGCTCCTCGTGGGCGGGCGCCGGCTGCGGGTGGCCGGGCGGGTCTGCATGGACCAGGTCGTGGTGGACCTCGGGCCCGGGGCGAGGGAGCAGGCGGGCGACCGGGTCGAGCTGTTCGGCACCGGGGCGGCGGGGGGACCCACCGCCGAGGACTGGGCGCGCGCGGCGGGCACCATCAGCTATGAGATCGTCACCCGGCTGGGCGCGCGGGTGCCGCGCGTGCACGTCGACACCGCGGCGGCGGACGGCCCCCTGGGCGCCGTGGCCGAGCGGGCGCCGGGAGCCGTCGATGGGGCGGGCTTCGCGCCCGCGGTGGAAGGAGCTGTTTCCGAGGTGGAAGGGATCGTGCGGTGAGCGTCGTCCAGGAGCTGAGCATCGACCTGCCCGACGCGGAGGCGACACGTGCGCTCGGCCGCGAGCTGGCACGGGTGCTGCGCGCGGGTGACCTGGTGGTGCTGACGGGTGACCTCGGTGCGGGCAAGACCACGCTCACGCAGGGCATCGGTGCAGGGCTGGGGGTGCGTGGCCAGGTGGCGTCGCCCACGTTCATCATCGCGCGCGTGCACCCGCCCCTCGCGGCCGTCGACGGTGCGCGCGGCCCCGCGCTCGTGCACGTCGACGCCTACCGGCTGGGGTCGCTCGAGGAGGTCGACGCGCTCGACCTCGACGCGAGCCTCGAGGAGTCCGTCACCGTGGTCGAGTGGGGCGAGGGGCTCGTCGAAGGGCTCGCGGAGGATCGGCTCGAGATCGCGCTGCGCCGGCCGCGCGGCGGCACGCTGCCCGCCGACCTCGAGGACGCCGCAGGCGGTGCGCGGGTCGCGACCCTCACGGCCGTGGGGCGGCGCTGGGTGGGCGTCGACCTGCCCGCCTGAGCGCCACCGGAGCGCCCTGACCTGCGCGAGTCCCGCACCGGGGCGTAGAGGTGGCAGGCTTGACCCGTGCCTGTTCTCGCCCTCGACACCTCAGCAGCAGCCTCCGTCTCCCTGACCGACGAGGCGGGCGTCACGCTCGCCTCGCGCGCGACCCCCGAGCGACGGCGTCACGCCGAGCTGCTCGCACCGATGATCGTCGACGTCCTTGCCGACGCCGGTGCGGACCGCCGTGACCTCACGGCCGTGGTCGTGGGCACCGGGCCGGCGCCCTTCACGGGGCTGCGGGTCGGGCTCGTCACGGCGCGCGCGCTGGGTGTCGCGCTCGGGGTGCCCGTGCACGGCGTGAGCAGCCTCGACGCGCTCGCGGCCGGCGCGGCCCGCACCCTCGACCTGGCGCCCGGCACCGAGGTGCTCGCGACGGCCGACGCACGCCGTCGCGAGGTCTACGCGGCGCGCTACCGCGTGCTCGACCCCGCGCAGCACCACGGCGCTCTCGTCGAGCTGGTCGGCGGCCCCGTGGTCGACGCCGCCGACGTCGTGGCAGCCGGGCTCGGCGCGGGTGCGCTCGTGGTCGGTGCCGGCGCCGAGCTGTACCCCGACCTGCTGCCGCCCGTGGCCGGTGCGCCCACCGAGCCCGACCCGGCCGAGCTCGCCCGGCTGGCCCTCGCCCGGCTCGCAGCCGGGGCCACCGAGCTTCCCACCGCGCCGCTGTACCTGCGCCGCCCGGACGCGGTGCCGTCGGCCGAACGCAAGCGCGCCTCGGCGTGAGGACCACGCCCGGGGTCGTCGTGCGGCTCCTGGGCCGTGACGACCTGCCCGCCCTGGCACGGATGGAGACCGAGCTCTTCGGTGCGGGCGCGTGGTCGGCGGCCTCGCTCGCCGAGGAGCTGCAGGGCCCGGGCCGGTGGTACGTGGGCGCGCAGGACGTCGTGACGGGTGAGCTGGTGGGCTACGCGGGCCTGTGGTTCGACGGCGACGACGCGCAGGTCATGACGATCGGCACGGACACCGCCCACCAGGGGCGGGGCGTGGGTGCGCTGCTGCTCGACACGCTCGTGACCCGGGCGCGAGACCTGGGGGCGGCGAACGTGCTGCTCGAGGTGCGCATCGACAACGAGCCGGCGCTGCGGCTCTACGAGCGGGCGGGGTTCGTGCGTCTGGGCCGCCGCCGCGGGTACTACCAGCCCGAGGGCGTCGACGCGTGGACCATGAGCCTGCCGCTGCCGCCGCTGCCGTGAGGGCTGCCGGGCACCGAGACGACGAGGAGGCCCCCGTGGCCAGCGAGAACGACCAGGCCCGAACAGTGGCCGACGGCACCCGGACGGCGCGCGAGCAGGTGCTCGTCGACGCCGTCGCGCTGCACGAGCTGCTGGCCGGCGCACGGCCGCCCGTCGTCCTGGACGTGCGGTGGGCGCTGGGGCGCACCGACGGGCGCGAGCGGCACCTCGCGGGTCACGTCCCGGGCGCCGTGTACGTGGACCTGGACACCGAGCTCGCGGCCCCCGCGTCGCCGCAGCAGGGGCGCCACCCGCTGCCGCCGCTCGACGTGCTGCAGGCCGCGGCGCGCCGCTGGGGCGTGCGCGAGGGCGGGTCGGTCGTGGTCTACGACGACGCGGGCGGCATGTCCGCGGCCCGCGCGTGGTGGCTGCTGCGGCAGGCCGGGGTGCGCGACGTGCGGCTGCTCGACGGCGGCCTCCCGGCGTGGACCGCGGCGGGGTGGGCGCTCGAGGAGGGCGACGTCGTGCCCGAGCAGGGCGACGTGGAGCTCGCGCCCGTCGCGGCCGGGGTCCTCGACGCCGACGGGGCGGCCGCACTTGCCCGGGGCGGGATCCTGCTCGACGCGCGCGCGGCCGAGCGCTACCGGGGGGACGTCGAGCCGGTGGACCCGCGTGCGGGCCACATCCCCGGGGCGCTGAGCGCGCCCACGGCGGGCAACCTCGACGCGCACGGGCGGTTCCTGCCCGTGGGCGACCTCGTGGCGCGGTTCGCAGCGCTCGGCGTCGTGCCCGGCGTGGCGGTCGGCGTGTACTGCGGATCGGGCGTCACGGCCGCGCACGAGGCCGCGGCGCTCGCGTCGGTGGGGGTCGACGCCGCGCTCTACGCGGGGTCGTGGTCGCAGTGGTCGAACGACCCGCGGCGCCCTGCGGCGACCGGTGACGAGCCCGGCTGAGCCGGCCGCGCGAGCATGCTCGCCGCGCGACCGGCCCGGACCGGACGCGGGACCGTCAGACGGTCAGCGACGCCTCGGAGTACGTGAGCCGTGCCGCGCGCGGGAACTCGGTGCCGGTGCCCTCGGTGCGGCCGACGTTGACCACCATGAGCGACGACCAGCCGGTCTCGGCGAAGAACGCGGCGTCGATGCCGGCCGGGTCGGCCAGACCCATCGGACCGGCGCTGAACCCGGCGGCGCGGAGGCCGACGATGAGGTACCCGGCCTGCAGGAAGGCGTTGTCACGGGCCATCTGCGCGCGCATGGCGGCGGCGGGCTCGAGCGCCTCGGCCATGCCGGCCATGTGCGGGGCCAGGACCGGCAGGTGGGTGTGGAACGCCGGGTCGGCGGCGAGCACGAGGGTGACCGGGGCGTCGAGCACGCGCTGGCGGTTGCCCTCGGCCATGAGGGCGGCCAGGCGCTCGCGGGCCTCGGTGCTGCGCACGGCGAGCACGCGCAGCGGGACCGTGTTCATGGCGGTGGGGCCCCAGGCGATGAGCTGGTAGACCGCGGCCAGCTCCTCGTCGGTGACCTCGGCGTCGGTGAACTCGCGTGCGGTGCGGGCCTCGCGGAACAGGAGGTCGGCGGCGTCGTCGGCGATCACGAAGGGGGTGGCGGCGGTCTCGGGAAGAGTGTCAGTGCTCACGGATAGTTGAAGAATTCACGAAAACGATTTCTTCCCGACTCGGGCGTGACCTGCACCACACCACCGCCGTGCGCGACCTCCGTCACGACCACCCGGTCGCCCGCCGGACCGGACCGCCAGCTCGGAGACATATCCTGGTCCCATGAGTAGTGAGCCCCTCGTCCTCGGGATCGAGACGTCCTGCGACGAGACGGGCGTCGCGCTCGTCCGTGGCCACGAGCTGCTGTTCGACGCGGTCGCGAGCTCGATGGACGAGCACGCCCGCTTCGGCGGGATCATCCCCGAGATCGCCTCGCGAGCCCACCTCGAGGCGATGGTGCCCACGCTCGAGCGCGCACTCGAGGGCGCGGGCGTCGAGCTCGGCGACGTCGACGCGATCGCCGTCACGGCAGGCCCCGGGCTGGTGGGCCCGCTCACCGTCGGCGCCGCGGCCGCCAAGGCGCTCGCGGTCGGTCTCGGCAAGCCCCTGTACGGCGTCAACCACGTGATCGGCCACGCCGCCGTCGACGAGCTCGTCGACGGGCCGTTCCCCGAGCGGGTCATGGCGCTGGTCGTCTCGGGCGGGCACTCGAGCCTGCTGCTCGTCGACGACATCGTCACCGGCGTGAACGAGCTCGGCTCGACGCTCGACGACGCCGCGGGGGAGGCCTTCGACAAGGTCGGACGCCTGCTCGGCCTGCCCTACCCGGGTGGCCCCCACATCGACCGGCTGGCGCGCGAGGGCGACCCCGAGGCGATCCGCTTCCCGCGCGGGCTCACCGCCGCGAAGGACCAGGCCCAGCACGCGTACGACTTCTCGTTCTCCGGGCTCAAGACGGCCGTCGCCCGCTGGGTCGAGGCGCGCGAGGACGCGGGCCAGGAGATCCCGCTGCACGACGTCGCGGCCTCGTTCGCTGCGGCCGTCGCGGACGTCCTCACGGCCAAGACCATCGCCGCATGCCGGCGCCACGACGTCTCGACGCTCGTGATCGGCGGCGGCTTCTCGGCCAACTCGCAGCTGCGGGACCTCGCGGCGGTGCGCTGCGCCGAGGCCGGCATCGACCTGCGCATCCCGCCGATCCGGTTCTGCACCGACAACGGCGCGATGATCGCCGCGCTCGGCTCGGCCGCCGTGCGCCGCGGGCTCGCGCCCTCGGACCTGGATCTGCCGGTCGACTCCTCGATGCCGCTCACGCACGTGCTGGTCTGAGCGCAACAGCCCTCAGGCGAGCAGCCGCACCGTGAACCGCACCACGGTCAGCGCCGCACCGATCAGCAAGCCCGTGACGGAGGGGGGCAGCGCGTCCTCGACGGCCTCGGGCAGCTCGTACCCGTCGCCCCCGGCCAGGCGCACAACTGCCGCCGCTGCGACGGCGACCCACGCGGCGCCGACCAGCGTCCACGTCGCGGCCTGCGCGGCCCGACCGGTGCCGGAGCGGCGGTCGGGGCGGGGACCGGGTCGGGGCATGCAGGGCTCCAGGGGCTCGCGGCGGACGACCGGGCGGGGGCCGCGGCGCTCGAACCCTAGCGCGGGCCGGGTCTCCCGGGCAGGCGTATCCGGCACCGGACCTGCGGCGCTGCGCTACAGCGGCCGACCCGCGTGCATCTCGGCGACCAGGCTCGCGACGACCGCGTCGAGCTCCCCGCCGTGCCGGCGGGCCACGGCGCGCTGGCGCTGGTAGGACGCGCCACGGCGCAGGATGACGTGCACCAGGTCGAGCTCGGCCGCGCAGCCCAGCCGCTCGGCCACGGGGGCGAGGTCGACCAGCAGGCGCCGCACCGCGTCGGTCACGAGCTCCTCCTCGCCCGCGGCGTCCACGATGACGATCGCGTCCATGCCGTAGCGGGCCGATCGCCACTTGTTCTCCTGCGCGAACCACGGCGGCATCGTCGGCAGGTCCTCGCCGCGGTCGAGCATCGACGAGAAGTGCTCCACGAGGCAGTGCGTGAGGGCCGTCAGGGCCATGACCTCGAGGATGTTCGACGGGCTGTCGCAGATGCGGGCCTCGATCGTGCCGAACCGCGGCGAGGGGCGCACGTCCCAGCGGACCTCGTCGAACTGGTCGATGACTCCGGTGTGGAGCATGTCGCCCACGTAGCCCTCGAGCTCGTCCCAGCGCTCGAACGCGAACGGCAGCCCGGCCGTCGGGAGCTGCTGGAACATCAGCGCCCGGTTCGACGCGTAGCCGGTGTCACGTCCGCCCCAGAACGGCGACGCGGCCGAGAGGGACTGCAGGTGCGCGAAGCACGTGAGCAGGGCGCGCGAGATCGGCAGCACCTTGTCGCGGTCCTCGACGCCCACGTGCACGTGCAGTCCGTAGATGACCATCTGCCGGCCCCACCACTGCGTGCGGTCGATCAGCGTCGCGTAGCGCTGCTTGTCGGTGACCTTCTGCTGCGCCCAGCGCGCGAACGGGTGCGTGCCGCCACCCATGAGCTCGACCCGCAGCGGGTCGGTCACGGCGCGGACCTCCTCGATGGCCCGCTCGAGGTCGTCGCGGGCCTGCGCGGCCGTGCGGCACACGCCCGAGACGACCTCGACGGTGTTGAGCAGCAGCTCCTGGCGGATCGCGGGATGGTCGCCGCCGTGGTCGGGGCGCACGGCGTCGAGCACGGTCTGGGCGACCTGCCGCAGGTCGCCCGAGTCGGAGTCGACGAGCGCGAGCTCCCACTCGACCCCGAGCGTCGAGCGCTCGGAGCGGGCGAACGGCAGCGCGACCCGCGGGCTCACGCCGGCCCCGACAGGGGTTCCACGACGATCACCTGCTGGCGTCCGTCGACCCGGGTCAGCACGATGGTCGACTCGGCCGAGCCGCGCAGCGAGAGCTGCCCGCGCAGCTGCTCGGGCACCACGGCGGTGCCGCGCTTCTTGATCGTCAGCCGCCCGACGTCGCGTTCGCGCAGGTAGGTGCGCAGCCGCTTGAGGCCGAACGGCAGCGTGTCGAGCACGCGGTACGCGGTCGCGGTGGGCACGGGGTGCAGCATGTCGGACGTGACGTAGGCGATGGTGCGGTCGACCAGGCGTCCGTTCACCGCGGTGGCGACGTCGGCCACCAGGCCCGCGCGGATCACGGCGCCGTCGGGCTCGTAGAGGTAGCCGCCGACCGGGCCGACGTCGGGGGCGGGTGGGCCGCCGGGTCCCGAGCGCAGGACGTGCGCGCCGTCGGGCCGCAGGACGAGGGCGCTGCGACCCGGGCCGTCGGGGGCGAGCGGGCCGAACCACAGCCCGGCCTCGACCACGTCGCCGTCGACCGAGACCCACTGGGCCTCGGCGTCGTCGGGCAGCGCGGAGTGCGGGATGCCGGGTCCGAGCTTGAGCCCGAGCGCCGGCACGCGCGACCGCAGCGCGAGGACCGCGTCGAGCGGCGGGGCGTAGGCCGCGGGGTCGAAGACCCGGCTGCCCGACGTGGTGCGTCGGGCCGGGTCGGCGTACACGCCGTCGACCCCCTCGGCCTCGAGGTCGAGCGCGAGACCGTCGCCGTGCCGCACCTCGGCCTCGGGGAAGTGGCGCAGGTTGACGGTCGCGACCGACGCGGCGACCTCGTCCAGGTCGGTCGCGAGCACGGTGAGGCCGACGCCCGCGAAGGCCATCGAGTCGGCGCCGACGCCGCACGTGAGGTCGGCGACCTTCGTCACCCCGGCGGCGGTGTAGCGGCGCGCGTGGTGCGCGGCGACGACGAGCCGGGTGGCCTGCTCGAGCCCGGCCGGGGTGAAGAGCATCCCGTCGGCGAACTCGCCGAACTTCGCGTGCGCCTTGGCCCGCAGCCGGGACTGGGTCAGCGCCGCCGCGACGAGCTCGGGGTCGAGGCCCTCGCGGCGCAGCCGCTCGGACAGCGCCATCGTGCGCTGCTCGTCGTACGGGGGGAGTGCGCTCAGCAGCGCCCAGCCGGTCGGGCTGAGGAGCTTCGCGAGACCGGCTGCGTCCATGCGGGCGATCCTCGCACGCGGAAGGCCCCGGCTCGCGTGCAGGCGGCAACGGATGCCGCTGCGGGGCGGCGCGCGCACCCGGCAGTTCTGGCACTCGCCTTGACCGAGTGCTAACGGGTTCCTAGAGTGACTGGTGGCACAGTCCTCAGGGCTGGGTCCTCCGCACTGGCTGACTCCCCGACACCCGCGACGGCGGTGGGTCTGCGCAGCGGGATTCGGACATCACTGAGAACCCACAAGTGAAGGGGAGGTCCGCAGTGTCGGTCTCCATCAAGCCGCTCGAGGACCGGATCGTCGTCAAGACGCTCGAGGCGGAGCAGACGACCGCTTCCGGTCTGGTCATCCCGGACAGCGCCAAGGAAAAGCCCCAGGAGGGCGAGGTCCTCGCTGTCGGCCCCGGCCGCATCGACGACAACGGCAACCGTGTGCCGCTCGACGTGGCCGTCGGTGACAAGGTCATCTACAGCAAGTACGGCGGCACCGAGGTCAAGTACTCGGGCGAGGAGTACCTCATCCTCTCCGCCCGCGACATCCTCGCGATCGTCGAGAAGTGACCTCTGCTCGGCACCGCTGAGCTGAGACGACGAAGCCCCTCCCGGCTGTGCCGGGAGGGGCTTCGTCGTGTCTGAGGGGAGGTGCGGCAGTGCTCAGATGGCCTTGCGTGAGGGGCGGGCGAGGATCGCGGCGCGCTCGTCCTCGGAGAGGCCGCCCCACACGCCGTAGGGCTCGCGCACGGCGAGCGACTGCTCGCGGCACTCCTGGATGACGGGACAGGTCGCGCAGACCGCCTTGGCGGCCTCGGCGCGGCGGCGGCGCGCAGATCCACGCTCACCCTCGGGGTGGAAGAACAGGTTCTCGTCGGCGTCGCGGCAGGCGCCCTCGAACTGCCACTCCCAGAGGTCCATGACGGGCCCGGGCAGACGTGAGATCTCGGCCATGCGGTCCTCCTCGACTCAGACGCCGGGCCGGCGGCGGCGGTGCGCCAGGCCCCAGCGATCGGGATGTCTTGCGGTGCAACTGCGTACGGGGCGAGACGCTACCAACCGCGCCACAAGTTGTTCAAGTCCCTGTTCAGAATCGCTTCAGTGTGACGAACGTCCAGGTCGTACCGAATCTGAACTGGACACGCGTTGGCAACCGCGCCGCAAGTTGTGCACAATCGGGTCATGGTGACCGACGGTGACGCTCCGGCACCCGTGCCGGGGCCGACGTCCGCCGTCGACGGTCCGGCCCTCTCCGTGGCTGCCGTCGCCCGTCGCCTCGGGGTCGCCCCCGCGACGCTGCGGACGTGGGACCGTCGCTACGGGCTCGGCCCGTCCGAGCACTCCGCGGGGTCGCACCGCCGCTACACCTCCGACGACGTCGCGCGGCTTCTCGTGATGCGGGGCCTCACGCTCGACGGCGTCGCCCCCTCGGAGGCCGCGCGCGTGGCCCGCGAGACCGACATGCGCGCCGCCGCCCTGGGGGCCGCCGACCCGGAGGTCGTGCCGCTCCCGAACCCCCTCGCGTCGGCCGACCCCGCCGTGCACGCGACCCCCACCGTCGTGATCGACGCGGCGCTGCGCGGGGACGAGGTCGCCTGCCGGCGGCTGCTCGCCCCGCCGCCCGCCGACGCGCTCGTGTCCTGGTGGAGCGACCTCGTCGAGCCCGTGCGCCTCGGCCTCGCGGCCCGCACGGTCCTGGCCCGACCGGGGGAGGACGCCGACGCGCTCGTGGTCGGTGCCGTGCTCGCCGGGCTGCGCGCCCGCACCGCGCCGCAGGCCCGGGCGCACGTCGCCGGGCGGCGCGTGGTGCTGCTGCTCCCGGCCCCCGGCGAGCAGTGCCCGCTCGTGCTCCACGTGCTCGCGGCGGTGCTCGCCGAGCGTGGCGCCGACCCGCGCATCGTGGTGGGCCCCGTCGAACGGCACCGCCTCGTCGAGATCACCGCGATGACCCGTCCGGCGGCCGTCGTGCTCGTCACCGAGCTCGCCGCCCCCGACCTCACCGCCGTCGAGGCGATCGTGCAGACCCATCCCGACGTCCCGCAGTTCGCGATGCTGGGGGACGCCGCGGCGCAGGGGCTGCCGCTCGGCCGTTCTGTGCACCGGGCGCGCACGCTCACGGGCCTGCTCGCCGAGGTGCTGGCCGTCACCGTCTGAGCCCGCCGGAGATGGCGCAGAGTCAGACGCTCCGGGCCTTTCACCCGCACTGTGGACTAACGTTGCGCGACGCCGCGTCGATACAGAGTGGTAACAAGCGCGCGACACCCGTGTGCGGCAAGGAGGGCTCGATGGCTGGGGTCGTGGTGTGTCACGGCTCGACCGTGGTGCGGGAGCGCCTGGTGCTGACGGCCCTCGGTGTCCCCTCGCTCACCCCGGTGCGTTCCGCCTCGACCGCCGAGGAGCTCACGGCCCTCGCGCGCCGCATCCCCCCGACGATCGTCCTGCTCGACGCCCACCTGCCCGGCCCCGGCCCGGTCGAGGCGATCCGCCGGCTGCGCAGCCTGGCCCCCACCGCCACGATCGTGATGCTCGCGGTGCCCGGCGACGAGGTCGCGCTCGACCGCGCCATCTCGATCGGTGCGCGCGGCTACCTCGCGCCCGACGTGGGGAGGGCCGAGCTGTCCGCCGTCGCCGCGCACGTTCTCGCGAGCCCCGCGGTCCCCGCGACGGCGGGGCCCACGGCCATCCGCGCCGAGTCGACGCTCATGGACGCCATGGTCGAGACGCCGACCCAGCGCGGGGTCGAGGAGGTCTCGCTGACCAAGCGCGAGATCGAGGTCCTGGTCGGCATGAGCAACGGTCGCTCGAACTCGCAGATCGGTGCCGAGCTGTTCCTCTCGGAGGACACGGTCAAGACCCACGCGCGCCGGCTGTTCCGCAAGCTCGGCGCCGCGGACCGCGCGCAGGCGGTCGCCATCGGGCTGCGGCGCGGTCTGATCCGCTGATCTGCGGCCCCTCTCCGGGGGCCTGCGGGGTCATTCACGACGCCTGTCCCGTGGACGTATCATCGACGGATGACCGACCTCGGAACCCCCGGATCACGTGAGACCTCCGACCCGTTCGGCCGCATCGGTCTGACCTACGACGACGTGCTGCTGCTCCCGGGAGAGACCGACGTCATCCCGAGCGAGGTGGACACGACCTCCCGGCTCACCCGCGAGATCTCGGTGGCCCTGCCGCTCGTCTCGGCGGCCATGGACACCGTGACCGAGGCCCGCATGGCCATCGCGATGGCCCGTCAGGGTGGCATCGGGATCCTGCACCGCAACCTGTCGATCGAGGCCCAGGCGCACCAGGTCGACCTCGTCAAGCGGTCCGAGTCTGGCATGATCACCGACCCGGTGACGGTCGGACCCGAGGCGACGCTCTCCGAGCTCGACGAGCTGTGCGGCAAGTACCGCGTCTCGGGCCTTCCGGTGGTCGACGAGAAGCAGCGGCTGCTCGGCATCATCACCAACCGCGACCTGCGCTTCGTGGCCCCCGACGAGTACCCGACCCGGCTCGTGCGCGACGTCATGACGTCGATGCCGCTGGTCACGGCCCCGGTGGGCATCGCGCGCGAGGACGCCGCCGGGCTCCTGGCCAAGCACAAGGTCGAGAAGCTGCCGCTCGTGGACGCCGCGGGCGTGCTGGCCGGGCTCATCACCGTCAAGGACTTCGTCAAGACCGAGCAGTACCCGCAGGCGACCAAGGACGGCGAGGGTCGCCTCGTCGTGGGCGCGGCCGTCGGGTTCTTCGGCGACGCGTGGGAGCGGGTCATCGCGCTGGTCGAGGCCGGCGTCGACGTGCTCGTGGTCGACACCGCCAACGGGCACGCGCGCCTCATGCTCGACATGGTGCGCCGGCTCAAGAAGGACCCCGCCACGCGCGACGTCCAGATCATCGGTGGCAACATCGCCACGCGCGAGGGTGCGCAGGCGCTCGTCGACGCCGGCGTGGACGCCATCAAGGTCGGCGTCGGGCCGGGCTCGATCTGCACCACGCGCGTCGTGGCCGGTGTGGGCGTGCCGCAGGTCACCGCGATCTACGAGGCGTCGCTCGCCGCCAAGCCGGCCGGGGTGCCGGTCATCGGCGACGGTGGCCTGCAGTACTCGGGGGACATCGCCAAGGCCCTCGTCGCGGGGGCCGACACCGTGATGCTCGGCGGGCTCCTCGCGGGCTGCGACGAGTCGCCCGGCGACCTGGTCTTCGTCAACGGCAAGCAGTACAAGCGCTACCGCGGCATGGCCTCGCTCGGTGCGATGCAGACGCGTGGCGACCGCCGCTCGTACTCGAAGGACCGCTACTTCCAGGGCGACCTGTCCGACGACGAGATCATCACCGAGGGCATCGAGGGCCAGGTGCCCTACCGCGGCCCGCTCGCTGCTGTCGCCCACCAGCTCGTCGGCGGTCTGCACCAGTCGATGTTCTACGTGGGTGCCCGCACGGTCCCCGAGCTGCAGCAGCGCGGGAAGTTCGTGCGGATCACCCCCGCGGGGCTCAAGGAGTCGCACCCGCACGACGTGCAGATGATCTCCGAGGCACCCAACTACTCGAGCCGCTGACCCGCGGTACGACGGAGCCCACGGCGCTGGTCGCCGTGGGCTCCGTCGTACGTGCTGGAGGGCGGACGCCCCGCGGGGTCAGTCGCGGAACGTCTCGATCTGCGCGCCGAGGCTCACGAGCCGCTCCTGGAGCTGCTCGTAGCCGCGCGCGATGATGTCGACGTCGCGCAGCACCGAGGTGCCCTTCGCGGCGAGCATCGCGAGCAGGATCACGACCGCGGGGCGCAGCGCGGGCGGGCAGCTGACCTCGGCCCCCGACCAGCGCGTGGGGCCCTGCACGTCGAGCCGGTGCGGGTCGAGCAGGCGGACGTCGGCGCCCAGGCGCGTGAGGTCGGTCAGGTGGATCGCGCGACCGTCGTACACCCAGTCGTGGATGAGGGTGTGGCCCTGCGCGCACGCGGCGATGACCGCGAAGAACGGCAGGTTGTCGATGTTGAGCCCCGGGAACGGCATCGGGTGGATCTTGTCGGCCGGTGCCCGCAGCTCGCTCGGGTGCACGGTGACGTCGGCCAGGCGGGTGCGGCCGTTGTCGGCGAGGTACTCGTCCGAGACGGTGAACCGCAGGTTCATCTCGGCGAGCGTCGCGAGCTCGATCTCCATGAACTCGATCGGCACCCGCCCGACGGTGATCTCGGAGCCGGTGACGATGCCCGCGGTCAGCAGGCTCATGGCCTCGACCGGGTCCTCGGAGACCGTGTACTCGACGTCGGTGTCGATGTCGGGCACGCCGTGCACGCGCAGCGTCGTGGTGCCGATGCCGTCGATCGTCACGCCGAGCCGCTCGAGGTAGAAGCACAGGTCCTGGACCATGTAGTTCGAGCTCGCGTTGCGGATGGTCGTGACGCCCTGGCGCCGGGCCGCGGCCATGATCGTGTTCTCGGTCACGGTGTCGCCGCGCTCGGTGAGCACGACGCTCAGGTCGCGGGCCTGTGCGGCGCCGACCGTCGCCTGGTAGAAGCCGCCCGTGGTCGTCACGTCCAGCTCGAACGGCCGCAGCGCGATGAGGTGCGGCTCGGCGGTCCGGGTGCCGAGGTCGCAGCCCCCCGCGTAGGGGAGCGCGAACTCGCGCTCGAGCCCGAGCAGCGGGCCGAGGAACATGATGATCGACCGGGTGCGGCGGGCCGCGTCGACGTCGATCGACGCGAGGTCGAGGCGATCGGGCACCTGGATCTCGAGGTCGTGCCCGTCGGGCGACCAGGTGGCGCGCACCCCGATGCTGCGGAGCACCTCGACGATGCGGTCGACCTCGACGATGCGGGCCACGTGCCGCAGCCGCGTGGTCCCGCGGTTGAGCAGCGAGGCGCACAGCAGCGCGACGGCACCGTTCTTGCTCGAGTTCACGTCGATGCGGCCCGAGAGCTGGTGACCGCCGTGCACGCGCAGGTGCGAGTGCCGCGGGCCGATGGTCACGAGCTCGGAGTCGAGGGCCGCGCTGATGCGCGTGAGCATGTCGAGGCTGATGTTCTGGGCGCCCTGCTCGATGCGGTGCACAGCGCTCTGGCTCGTGCCGAGCCGTTCGGCGAGCTGTGCCTGGGTGAGCCCCTGGTGCTGGCGGGCGCTGCGGACAAGGCCGCCGACCCGTGTGAGGTGCTCGGTGGTCTCGGTCGTGCTGGTCGTCGTCACCCGATGACGATAACTCATGGCTGAGATGATGTCTCCGCGACGGCGGGCCGTGCCGCCGCGTGTACGTCCGCCCGCCCCCTGGCGCAACTCATGGCTGAGATGCCACGAGCTCCGCAGGTCGGGGGGTCGCAGGGGCCGCGGTGGTGGGGCGTGGGCCCAGCCACTCGAGGGCGGCGCCGGGTCCGGTGAGGCCACGGGTCTCGCGCCACGCGTTGAAGCCCTCGGCCCACGCGCGGTGGGCCGTCTCCTGGTACGCGTGCAGCGTGGCCAGGTCGAGCGCCCCCAGGTGCGGGAACCGGCCGACGATCTTGGCGAGCACGTCGAGCGTCGCGACGACGTCCACGTCCGCGGTGTGCAGCGTCCCGGGGTCGACCACCTCGTAGTACCCGCACAGGTCCACGAGCTTGCGCTTGCCCCTGCGGTAGCGGTCCTCGTGCCGGTCGAGCACGAGCGGGTCGATCACGGGCTGCGCGGCGCGCCCGAGCCGTTCGCCCACGGTGGCGAGCCCGTGCCGACGCAGCTCGGCGTCGAGGATGCCCAGGTCGTACCCGGCGTTGTAGGCGACCACCGGCGTGCCCGCGGCGAACGCGTCGGTCAGGACGGTCGCGATCTCCTCGAGGGCGACGGACGGCGCCATGCCCTCGGCGCGGGCCTGCGCGGTCGTGATGCCGTGGATCGCGCTCGCCGCCTCGGGTATCTCGACGCCCGGGTCGATGATCCAGGTGCGCACGTGCGTGCCCGACGCGTCGCGCCGGACGAGCGCGGCGGTGACGATGCGGTCGTGCTCGACGTCGATGCCGGTGGTCTCGGTGTCGAAACCGAGCAGCGGTCCCAGGGTCCAGGTCATGTGTCCTCCTCGTGCCGCCGTCAGCATGCCACCGCTCGCCCACAGGGCCGTGACGCACGCCGTGCGCGCCGGGATGCGGGGTCGTGGGGGCGGTGTGACCGTGGAAGGGTCACCGGTCGACGAGGGGGACACCATGGGGCGTCTGACGGGGACGACTGTCGCGTTCGTGACGAGCATGTCGGGCATCGAGGACGCCGAGCTGGCGGTGCCGTGGTCGGTCGTCCGCGACGAGGGCGGGACCCCGGTGCTGGTGGCGCCCGAGCTCGGCGAGGTGGCGACGGTCGAGCACGGCTGCGACCCCGTCGCGACGTACCCGGTCGGGCGGCTGCTGCACGGCGTGGTCGCGCTCGAGTTCGACGCGCTGGTGCTCCCGGGGGGCACGGTGAACGGCGACCGGTTGCGCATCCTGCCGGCCGCGCGCGAGCTGGTCAGAGGCTTCACCGAGGCGGGCAAGCCCGTCGCCGCCATCTGCCACGCCCCGTGGGTGCTCATCGACGCGGGAGTCGCGCCGGGCAAGACGCTCACGTCGGCCCCGAGCGTGGGCACGGACCTGCGCAACGCGGGCGCGACGTGGGTCGATGCCGAGGTGTTCGTGGACCGCGCCGGCGGCTGGACCCTCGTGACGTCGCGCGGCCCCGACGACCTGCCGGCCTTCTGCACGATGCTGGTCGACGTGGTCGCCGAGGCCGCGGGGCAGTGACCCGGGTGCTCAGGGGCCGCCGGACGACGGCCCGGGCCGGTGAGCCCCGGTAACCTGGTCGCGTGAGCAACGAGATCGAGATCGGACGCGGCAAGCGCGGACGGCGCGCATACTCCTTCGACGACGTCGCGGTGGTGCCCTCGCGCCGCACCCGGGACCCCGAGGAGGTGTCCGTCGGGTGGCAGATCGACGCCTACCACTTCGACCTCCCCGTGGTCGCGGCCCCCATGGACTCGGTCATGAGCCCCCGGACGGCCGTCGCGCTGGGCCGGGCGGGCGGCCTCGGGGTGCTCGACCTCGAAGGGCTGTGGACGCGGTACGCCGACCCGGAGCCGCTGCTGGCCGAGATCGCCGAGCTCGACCCCGAGCAGGCGACCGCCCGCATGCAGGAGCTGTACGCGGCACCGATCGACCCCGCGCTCATCGCGCAGCGCCTCAAGGAGATCCGTGACGCGGGCGTGACGGTCGCGGGTGCGCTGTCGCCGCAGCGCACGCAGGAGTTCTCCAAGGTCGTCGTCGACGCCGGGGTCGACCTGTTCGTCATCCGCGGCACCACGGTCTCGGCCGAGCACGTCTCGGGCCGGGCCGAGCCGCTCAACCTCAAGCGCTTCATCTACGAGCTCGACGTCCCCGTGATCGTCGGCGGGGCCTCGACCTACACCGCGGCGCTGCACCTCATGCGCACGGGGGCCGCGGGCGTGCTCGTCGGGTTCGGCGGCGGCGCCGCGCACACCACGCGCGTCTCGCTCGGCATCCACGCGCCCATGGCGACCGCTGTCGCGGACGTCGCGGCCGCGCGTCGCGACTACCTCGACGAGTCGGGCGGCCGGTACGTGCACGTGATCGCCGACGGCGGCGTCGGGCGCTCGGGCGACCTGGTCAAGGCCATCGCGTGCGGCGCGGACGCGGTCATGCTCGGTGCGGCGCTCGCGCGGGCGACCGAGGCGCCGGGCCAGGGCTGGCACTGGGGCCCCGAGGCGCACCACCCGCAGCTGCCGCGCGGCGAGCGGGTGCACGTGGGCCAGGCGGGCTCGCTCGAGCAGGTGCTCTTCGGCCCGGGGCACACGGCTGACGGCACGCTCAACCTGGTCGGCGCGCTGCGCCGTGCGATGGCGATGACGGGCTACTCGGACCTCAAGGAGTTCCAGCGCGTCGAGGTCGTCGTCTCGCCGTACCAGCCGCACTGATCCTCGTTCCGCCGGGCGGCCCGAGCCCCCTCCTCTCCAGGAGGGCTCGGGCCGTCCGCGACGGGGCCGTGGCCGATCTCGTCGAGCGCCGGCGCCTCCGCGCGCACCACCGACCGCGCGCACCACCGACCCTGAGCGACGTAGCCTCTGGGCATGGCGCACGACCCTGACTCCGACCGGCTCATCGACCCCGAGACCGACCCGCTCGCGACCTACGTGCTCGAACCCGACGACGTGCGCACCCTGCTCGACCGTGTCGTGACGTCCCCCGGCTTCGCGACGTGGACGACGTACGCGCCGTTCACCGGCTCCCCGATCGTCGCGGTACCGCTCTCGACCCCCGAGGACGTGGCCCGAGCGACGGTCGAGGCACGCCGCGCGCAGCGCACGTGGGCCCGCACCCCGCTGCGCGACCGGGCCGCTGTGCTCCTGCGGCTGCACGACCTGGTCCTCACGCACCAGAGCGACGTGCTCGACCTGGTCCAGCTCGAGAACGGCAAGTCGCGCCAGAGCGCCTACGAGGAGCTCGCGGACGTCGCGCTCGTCGCCCGGCACTACGCGCGGCGGGCCCGGACCTACCTCGCGCCGCGTCGGGTCCGCGGGCTCGTCCCCGGCCTGACCCGGGTCGAGGTGCTGCGGCACCCGGTGGGCGTGGTCGGCATCGTGGCGCCGTGGAACTACCCGCTCACGCTCACGCTGGGCGACGCGCTGCCGGCCCTCGTCGCGGGCAACGCGGTCGTGCTGCGCCCCGACCCGCAGACCGCGCTGACGGCCTTGTGGGCGGCCGAGCAGCTCGAGGCGGCGGGGCTGCCGTCAGGGGTGCTGCAGGTCGTCGTGGGCGACGGGAGCATCGGGGCGGCAGTCGTCGACCACGTCGACCAGGTGAGCTTCACCGGCTCGACCCGCACGGGTCGCACCGTCGCGGCCCGCGCGGGCGAACGGCTCATCCCCGCGACGCTCGAGCTCGGCGGCAAGAACGCGATGTACGTCGCGGAGGACGTCGACGTCGAGGTCGCGGCCGAGGGCGCCGTGCGGGCGTGCTTCGCCAACACCGGCCAGCTGTGCGTCTCGATCGAGCGGCTCTACGTGCACGAGGACGTCGCCGACGCGTTCACCGAGGCCTTCGTGCGCCGCACCCGGGCGCTGCGGCTGGGCGCCGGGCTCGACTACGCCGCCGACATGGGCTCGCTCACGTCGACGACCCAGCTCGCGACCGTCGTCGAGCACGTCGAGGACGCCCTGAGCAACGGCGCGCGCGTGCTCACCGGCGGGGTGCACCGCACCGACATCGGCCCGCTGTTCTACGAACCGACGATCCTGGCCGGTGTGAGCGCCCGCGCCCGCGCCTACCGCGAGGAGACGTTCGGTCCCGTGGTCTCGCTCTACCGCGTCGCCTCGGACGACGAGGCCGTCGCGGCCATGAACGACAGCGAGTACGGCCTCAACGCGAGCGTGTGGACCCGCAGCTCACGACGCGGCGCCGAGATCGCGCGCCGGGTCCGGGCCGGCTCGGTCAACGTCAACGAGGGCTACACGGCCGTGTGGGGCTCGACCGGTGCACCGCAGGGCGGACGGGGGCAGTCGGGCCTCGGGCACCGGCACGGACCCGAAGGGCTGTGGCAGACGACCGAGCAGCAGACCATCGCGGTGCAGCGCGGCGTGCACGGCGTCGCGGGGCTGCCCGGCATCGGGCTGAACCGGCTGTTCGAGCTCGGGGGCGAGCGGTGGACCGGCCTGTTCACCGACGTGCTGCGCACCATGAAGACGCTGCGGCAGCCGTGACCGTCCCCGACCCCGTCTCCGCGGCAGGGCTCCCGCCCTTGCCGGCCCCGGTGCGGGGCGTGGTCGCGGGCGCTGTCAGCCGCTGCGAGGTCACCTACCGGACCGTGCCGGGGTTCCGGCCGCTCGCGCTCGACGTGCACGTGCCCGAGACCGCCGCCGAGCGCGTGGCCGCGGGTGGGGCCGCCGGTGTGCCGCTCGTGGTCTGGGTGCACGGGGGAGCCTGGCTGTCCGGCGACCGGCGCCGCACCCCGGCGGCGTGGCCCGCGGGCTGGCTCTACGACGCGCTCGTCGCGGCCGGTCTCGCTGTCGCGACCGTCGACTACCGGCTCTCGGGCGAGGCGGTCTTCCCGGCGCAGATCGACGACGTGCGTGCCGCGGTGCGGTATCTGCGGGCCCAGGCGCCCGCGCTCGGGATCGACGCCGGACGGGTCGGTGCGATGGGGGAGAGCGCGGGTGGCCACCTGGCCGCGCTCGTGGCCGGGACCGGGGCCGGGGCCGACGCCCCGCCGGCGGGTACCGCGGCCGAGGTGGGTGACGCGTTCGCCGGTCCGGTGCAGGCCGCGGCGCTGCTCTACCCACCCACCGACTTCACGCTCCCGCTCGGTGGGCACGCGATGCCTCAGGCCCACCTGCTCGACAGCCCCGAGGCCCTCCTGCTCGGCGGTGCGCTCGCGGCCCGGACAGCGCTCGCCGCGGCGGCCTCGCCCGTGACCCGGGCGCACGGCGACGCACCGCCGATGCTGCTGCAGCACGGCGCCGAGGACGCGATCGTCCCGCTCCAGCAGAGCCTGCGGCTGCGTGACGCCCTCGTCGACGCGGGCGCCACCGACGTGGTGCTCGACGTCGTGCCCGGCGCCGACCACTGCTTCGTGGGTGTCGATCCGGTGCCGCCGCTCGCCCGCGCGGTGGCCTTCCTCGCGGCGCGGCTCGGCGCCTGAGGTCGAGCGGTCAGGCGGACAGGCAGTCCACCGCGATCCGGTCACGGCCCGTGCTCTTCGCGGCGTACAGCAGCGCGTCGGCCCGCCGCAGCAGGTCCGTCGCGGGTTCCGCGGGACCGCGCACCGCAGCCCCGATGCTGATCGTCACGCGGAGCCCAGGGGCGATGAGCTCCCACGGGTGGTCGGCGACCGCTGCCCGGATGCGCTCGGCCACCTCGGCGACCGCCACGGGATCTGTCTCGGACAGCAGGATCGCGAGCTCCTCGCCGCCGAACCGGGCCACCACGTCGGTCTCCCGCACGCACGCACCCACCACCTGGGCGGCCTGCCGCAGCACCTCGTCGCCTACCAGGTGGGAGAACCCGTCGTTCACGGACTTGAAGTGGTCGAGGTCGCCCAGCAGGCACGCGACCACCGAGCCGGGCTGCTCGGTGCGGACGGCGACGAGCGCGTCGAAGCTGCGGCGGTTGGCGAGCCCCGTCAGGGAGTCGTGCGTCGCCTCGTACGCGAGCGTGCGGTTGTCGAGCTCGAGCTGGGCGGAGCGCAGCCGCTCGGCCTCGGCCTCGAGCCTCGCGCGGTCGATGTCCAGACGGGAGTTGAGCAGGCGGGCGCGGTTCGCCGCCGCCTCGTCGCGCTGGCGGAGCACCAGCGCGTGGTACTCCCGGTGCGTCGCGAGCGCCGCCCGGTGGTCGCCCTGCTGCTCCTGCGCGACGACGAGCTCGGCCAGCAGGTCGAGCCGCTCGAAGGGCCGATCGTCACCGGCGGCCAGGGCAAGGCCGGCCTCGAGCTCGGCGACGGCCAGATCGTGCTCGCCGCGCATGCGACGCCACCGCCCACGCAGCACCGCGACGCCCAGCCGGAGCGGGTCACCGGGGGAGAGGTCGCCGGCGGCGATCTGCGCGTCGACCGCGGAGAACACCTCGGCGGCGCGTGCGGCCCGTCCGCAGGCGAGGAGCGCACGGACCTCGGTGAGGCGCGCGTCGATCAGCACCCGACCCACGTCCTGCAGGGTGAGCAGGCGGCGGACCCCGTCGTCGGCGTACCGGGCCGCTTCGTCGGCCAGTGCCTGCGCGGCGACCGGGTCGCTCGCCGCGAGCTGCTCGCTGCGCGCCACACCGACGGCGGCCAGGTTCGTCAGCGCCGTGCACCGACCCATGTCGTCTCCGACGCCGTCGAACAGGTCGTGCGCCTCGATCAGCAGGTCGTGCGCCCGGTCCCAGAAGTCGCCCATCGACAGGAAGGTGGCGCCGAGGTTGTTGAGGGTCATCGCGAGACCGCGCTGGTCGTCCAGGCCTCGCCGGATCTCGAGCGCCTGCTCCTGCAGGTCGATCGACGTGGCGTTGTCGCCGAACGCGCTGTGCACCGACGCGAGACCGCTCTTGATGCGTGCCTGCCAGGCCGGGTCGCCGAGCTCGACGGCGAGATCGAGCGCAGCCCCCATGAGGTCCAACGCCGCGGAGTCGTCCACCAAGAGGTGGTGGGCGACCCCCACGAAGTAGGTGACCTGCACCTCGACGTCCCGGTCACCGCGGGCCCTGGCCGCAGCGATCTGGCTCTCGTGCTCGGCGACGCACGCGGCGGGGTCCGACTGGGCCAGCAGTGCGAAGCGCTCCAACGAGAAGACGTCGCCGCTCACCGGTGGGGTGGGCGACGACGTCTCGTCGTGGTGGTTCATACCCTGCCCATCGACCGCCGGCGGGCTGTCGTGATGGGACGAGCGGGTGAGGTCAGACCTCGGTCGCCTCGATCGTCGCGACCGTCTGGCGGGCGATCGCGAGCTCCTCGGCCGTGGGCACGACCAGGACGAGGACCTTCGCGCCGTCGGGCGAGATGACGGTCGCCGCGGACTTGCGGCCGTCGTTGCGCTCGAGGTCGACCTCGATGCCCAGATCGGCGAGCCCCGTCAGGACCTTGGCGCGGACGATGTCGTCGTTCTCGCCGACACCGGCCGTGAAGGCGATGACGTCCACGCGGCCGAGCACAGCCTGGTAGGCGCCGATGTACTTGCGCAGCCGGTGGATGTAGACGTCGAGCGCGAGCGCGGCGTCCTTGTCGCCCGCGGCGATCAGGTCGTGCAGCGCGCGGAAGTCGTTCTCGCCGGACATGCCCTTGAGGCCCGACTCCCGGTTCAGCAGGTTGTCGATGTCGTCGATCGACATCCCCGCGTTGCGGTGCAGGTGGAAGATGACGCCCGGGTCGATGTCGCCCGAGCGGGTGCCCATGACGAGCCCCTCGAGCGGGGTCAGGCCCATCGACGTCTCGACCGCGACGCCACCCTTGATCGCCGAGGCGGACGCCCCGTTGCCGAGGTGCAGCACGATCTGGTTGAGCTCCTCGATCGGACGCCCGACCAGGCGCGCGACCTCGGCCGCGACGTACTGGTGCGAGGTGCCGTGCGCGCCGTAGCGGCGGATGCTGTACTTCGCGGCCACGTCGAGCGGGATCGCGTACGTCGCAGCGGCGTCGGGCAGCGTGCGGAAGAACGCCGAGTCGAACACGGCGACCTGCGGGACGTCGGGGAACAGCTCACGGGCGACCTGGATGCCGCGGGCGTTCGCCGGGTTGTGCAGCGGTGCCAGCGGCGACAGCGCCTCGATGGCCTCGACGACGGCGTCGTCGATCAGGGCCGGACCGTCGAAGACGTCCCCGCCCTGCACCACGCGGTGGCCCACCGCGACGACGTCGGCCTCGGCGAGGTCCGGGCCGTGCTCGGCGAACAGCTCCATGACCCGGCGCAGCGCCTGACCGTGGTCCGCGATGGGCTCGGTGAGCTTGGTCGACGTGCCCGCGTGCTTGTGCGAGAGCAGCGCGTCCTGCGAGCCGATCCGCTCGACGATGCCCGAGGCGAGCGCCTCACCGCCCACGGGGTCGACGAGCTGGTACTTGACCGACGACGAGCCCGAGTTGATGACGAGCACGCTGCCGTGCGCGGCAGCGGGGGTGGTGTCGTGGGACGGGTTCACGAAAGGTCCTCCGGGGCGGTGGTGTCCAGGGCCTGCGCCTGGATCGCTGTGATCGCGACGGTGTTGACGATGTCCTGCACCAGGGCACCGCGCGAGAGGTCGTTGACGGGCTTGCGCAGACCCTGGAGCACAGGGCCGACGGCGACGGCACCGGCCGAGCGCTGCACGGCCTTGTACGTGTTGTTGCCGGTGTTGAGGTCGGGGAACACGAAGACCGTGGCGCGGCCGGCGACGGCCGAGTCGGGCATCTTCGTGCGGGCCACCGAGGCGTCGACCGCGGCGTCGTACTGGATCGGGCCCTCGACCGACAGGTCGGGCCGGCGCTCGCGCACCAGCTCGGTCGCCGCGCGGACCTTGTCCACGTCGGCCCCCGAGCCCGACTCGCCTGTCGAGTACGACAGCATCGCGATGCGCGGCTCGACGCCGAACTGGGCGGCCGTCGCGGCCGACGAGATCGCGATGTCGGCGAGCTGCTCGGCCGTGGGGTCGGGGTTGACGGCGCAGTCGCCGTAGACGAGCACCCGGTCCTCGAGGCACATGAGGAACACGCTCGAGACGATGGAGACGCCCGGGGCGGTCTTGATGATCTCGAACGACGGCTTGATGGTGTGCGCGGTCGTGTGCAGCGCACCCGAGACCATGCCGTCGGCCAGGCCGAGCTCGACCATCATCGTGCCGAAGTACGACACCGACGAGACGATCTCGCGGGCCCGCTCGACCGTCATGCCCTTGTGGGCACGCAGCTTCGTGTACTCCTCGGCGAAGCGCTCGAACAGCTCGCCCGAGCGCGGGTCCACGACGTGCGCCTCGGTGATGTCCAGGCCGAGCTCGGTCGCGCGGGCCCGGATCGCGGCCTCGTCGCCGAGCAGCGTGATCTCCGCGACGCCCCGCTTGAGCAGCGTCGACGTGGCCCGCAGGATGCGGTCGTCGTTGCCCTCGGGAAGCACGATGTGCTTGCGGTTCGCGCGTGCCCGGTCGAGCAGCTCGTACTCGAACATGAGCGGGGTGACGACCTCGCGGCGCGGGACGTCGAGCGCCGCGACGATGGCCTCGCCGTCGACGTGACCCTCGAACAGCGCGAGAGCCGAGTCGACCTTGCGCTGCGAGTCGGCCGAGACCCGGCCACGGGTGCGGCCCGCGGCGCTCGCGCTGCGGAACGTCCCGGCGTCGGTGCGGATGATGGGCAGCCGCGAGCCGAGGCCCTCGACGAGCCGGGCGACCGTCGGCGGCGGGAAGAAGCCGCCGTTGAGGATGATGCCCGCGAGCGACGGGAAGCCCTCGGCCGCGTGCGCCATGAGCAGGCCCAGCAGGATGTCCGAGCGGTCGCCCGGGGTGATGACGACGACGCCGTCCTGCAGCCGGTCGAGCAGGTGCTCGATCGACATGGCGCCGACGAGCACGTCGACGACCTCGCGGGAGAGCAGCTCCTCGTCGCCGACCGAGAGCTCGCCGCCCACGGCCTCCATGAGCTGGCGGACCGTGGGCGCCGTCAGGAACGGCTCCTCGGGCAGCGCCCACGCCGGGACGCTCTTGCTGACGGCCGTCCGGACCTCGTCGAGCTGGTCGGGTGCGCAGCGGTTGGCGACCACGGCCATGACGTGCGCGTGGTTGGCCTCGAGCTCGCCGATCGCGACGTCCGTGACCTGCCGCACGTCGTCCGGCGTCCGGCCGTTGCCGCTCACCACGAGCAGCACCGGTGCGCCGAGGTTCGCGGCGATCCGGGCGTTGTACGACAGCTCGGTGGGGCCGGCGACGTCCGTGTAGTCGGTGCCGACGATCACCACGACGTCGCACTGCCGCTCGACCGCGTGGTAGCGCTGCACGATCTCGGCCAGCGCCGCCTCGGGGTCCGCGTGGACCTGCTCGTACGTCACCCCGAGGCAGTCCGCATAGGTGAGGTCGACACCGTCGTGGGCGAGCAGCAGCTCGAGCACGTAGTCGGGCGTCGCCGTCGAGCGGGCGATCGGGCGGAACACCCCGACCCGCTGGACGCTGCGGGTCAGGAGGTCGACCAGACCGAGGGCGACTGTCGACTTGCCGGTGTCGCCCTCGGCTGACGTGACGTAGATGCTGCGAGACACGGGTGGTGCTTCTTCCTGTGCGGTGAGCGTGCTGCGGGTCGTGCTGGTGGTGCGGCTACTCGTTGTCGCCACCCGTCACAGCGGTCGCGTCGTAGGACGGGCCGCCTGCGGCTGTCGCGGTGTCGCCCACGTCGGGCCATACCCAGTCACGGATCTCAGGCATGTCCTCGCCGTGCTCCCGGGTGTATTCGCGGGCTGCCAGGCGGGCGTCCAGCATACGCTGGCGCAGGCCGGCGGCCTTCGACCCGAGGCTCGGCACCCGGTCGATGACGTCGATGACCAGGTGGAAACGGTCGAGGTCGTTGAGCATCACCATGTCGAAGGGCGTGGTCGTCGTGCCCTCCTCCTTGTACCCGCGCACGTGGATGTTCGCGTGCCCCGCGCGACGGTACGTCAGGCGGTGGATGAGCCACGGGTAGCCGTGGTACGCGAAAACAACGGGCTTGTCGCGCGTGAACAGCGTGTCGAAGTCGCGGTCGGACAGACCGTGCGGGTGCTCGGCCTCGTCCTGCAGACGCATGAGGTCCACGACGTTGATGACGCGCACCTTCAGGTGAGGAATCTCACGGCGCAGGATGTCCGCCGCAGCGAGGGCCTCGAGCGTCGGCACGTCGCCAGCGCAGCCCAGCACGACGTCCGGGTCCTCGCCGGGCACCTCGGTGCCGGCCCACTCCCAGATGCCCAGCCCGCGCGTGCAGTGCGCGACGGCCTGCTCCATCGTCAGGAAGTTCGGCGCGGGCTGCTTGCCGGCCACCACCACGTTCACGTAGTCGCGGCTGCGCAGGCAGTGGTCGTACGTGCTCAGCAGGGTGTTCGCGTCCGGCGGCAGGTACACCCGGACGATCTCGGCCTTCTTGTTGATCACGTGGTCGATGAAGCCCGGGTCCTGGTGGCTGAAGCCGTTGTGGTCCTGACGCCACACGTGGCTCGAGAGCAGGTAGTTGAGCGACGCGATCGGCTGGCGCCACGGGATCTCGCGCGTGACCTTGAGCCACTTGGCGTGCTGGTTGAACATCGAGTCGACGATGTGGATGAACGCCTCGTAGCAGTTGAACAGCCCGTGCCGGCCCGTGAGCAGGTACCCCTCGAGCCATCCCTGGCACTGGTGCTCCGAGAGCATCTCCATGACGCGGCCCATGCGCGCCATGTGCTCGTCGACCTGCGGGTCGAGGAACTCCGCGTCCCACTGCTTGTCGGTGACGTCGAACACAGCCTGCAGGCGGTTCGACGCCGTCTCGTCCGGCCCGAAGATGCGGAAGTTGTTCGGGTTGTTGCGGATCACGTCGGTCAGCCACTCACCGAGCACCCGGGGGGCCTCGGTGACCGAGCCGCCCGGCACGGGCACGTCGACGCCGTAGTCACGGAAGTCGGGCAG
The DNA here is from genome assembly GCF_044392165.1 of Cellulomonas sp. P22. Lineage (NCBI taxonomy): Bacteria > Bacillati > Actinomycetota > Actinomycetes > Micrococcales > Cellulomonadaceae > Cellulomonas > Cellulomonas sp. P22. The sequence continues at coordinate 15,438 of NZ_JBISBW010000011.1, read as the reverse complement.
GCGCAGGTCCTGGAGCAGCAGGCCGCCGTTCGCGTGCGGGTTGGCGCTCATCCGCAGCGGCCCCTCGGGCGCCAGCGCGGTGATGTCGGCGTTGACCTTGCCGTCCGCGTCGAAGAGCTCCTCGGGGCGGTAGCTGCGCATCCAGTCCTCGAGCGTGCGCAGGTGCTCCACGGTGTCGCGCGCGTTCGCGAGCGGGACCTGGTGCGAGCGCCACGAGTTCTCGACCTGCTTGCCGTCGATGACCTTGGGGCAGGTCCACCCCTTCGGGGTGCGGAAGATGATCATGGGCCAGCGCGGCCGGCTGTCGTCGCCCGTGGCCGCGCGGGCCTTGATCTCGGCGATCTCGTCCATCACCGTGTCGAGCACCTCGGCGAAGCGCGCGTGGTACGACTCCGGGCTCTCGTCGTCGAAGCCGGCGACGAACATGTGCGGCTTGTGCCCGTAGCCGCGCATGAGGTCGAGCAGCTCGTCCTCGGGGATGCGGGCGAGCACGGTCGGGTTGGCGATCTTGTACCCGTTGAGGTGCAGGATCGGCAGCACGACCCCGTCCTGGATCGGGTTGACGAACTTGTTCGAGTGCCAGCTCGTCGCGAGCGGGCCCGTCTCGGCCTCGCCGTCGCCGATGACCGCGGCGACCAGCAGGTCGGGGTTGTCGAACGCCGCGCCGTACGCGTGGGACAGCGAGTAGCCGAGCTCGCCGCCCTCGTGGATCGATCCCGGCGTCTCCGGCGCGACGTGGCTGGGGATGCCGCCCGGGAAGGAGAACTGCCGGAAGAGCCGGCGCAGGCCCTCGGTGTCGTGCGTGATGTCGTGGTAGTACTCGGAGTACGTGCCGTCGAGGTACGCGTTCGCGACCAGACCCGGGCCGCCGTGCCCGGGGCCCGTGATGTACAGCGTGGACTGGCTGCGCTCCTGGATGACGCGGTTGAGGTGCGCGTACAGGAAGTTCAGGCCCGGGGTCGTGCCCCAGTGACCCAGCAGGCGCGGCTTGACGTCCTCGACCGTGAGGGGCTCGCGCAGCAGCGGGTCGGCCAGCAGGTAGATCTGCCCGACGGAGAGGTAGTTCGCGGCCCGCCACCACCGATGGACACGGTCGAGGGTCTCGCTCGAGAGCGGTGTTCCGCTGCCCGTCGGCCACGTGGTCGTGGTGGTGGTGTGCGACGCCGTCGTGCTCATGTGTCCTTGTCCTCCCTCGTGGCCGCGGTGCGGCTGCACCACAGGCCGCCCTCAGCCTGACGCGGATCACGACTGCCGGGTGGGACGTCTGACCCAGACGGAGCCCTCGGTGACCTTCGCGGTCCACCTGCCATACAACCCCATCCCCGGGGTCCTCGCACGGGCCGCAGACCCGCGCGACCCCCATGATCCCGCTGGTGGCGGGCTTGTGGACGGTGGATCCGCGGCAGCCGGGCAGCTCCGTCACGCCCCGTGGGCGCCGGCGACGTCGGCGCCCGGTGTACCGCACGTCACAGCCGGTCGGGTGACGAACGTCCCCGCAGGTCGGGGCCCCGGCGCACGACATCTGCGGCTGGGCTCCGTCCCGGGCCCCGGGTTACCGTGGGGCGTGCCCGCGACCCCGCCCCGTGCTGCGCTCGGCGGTGCACCCGCGACCGACCGCCGGGGGCCGACGACGTTGCTCCGCGCCGCGACCCGTCCCCGCATGATCGGCCTGCTCGTGGTGCTGCTCCTGGCCGCCGCGGTGTGCGGGCGCCTCGGGGCCTGGCAGCTCGACAGGGCCGAGATCCGGGGTGCGTCGGCCGCCGCCCGCGAGCTCGCCGCGCAGCAGGCCCGGCCGCCCCAGGACCTGGGCGACGTGCTGGCCCCGCAGACGGCCTTCACCGGCGGGCTCGTGGGGCGCCAGGTCGTGGCGCGCGGCACCTACGAGCCCGACGGCCAGCTCCTGGTCGTGCAGCGCGTCCTCGACGACCGCACCGGCTACCTGGTGCTCACGCCCCTGCGCGTGAGCGACGCCACCCCCTCGTCGGGAGGCGCCGACCCGACCGGCGACGCCCCGGTGCTCCCGGTGGTGCGCGGCTGGGTCGAGACCCCCGAGGACGCCGCCCAGCTCGCGGTCCCGACCGGTGAGGTCACCGTCACCGGGTACCTGCAGGCATCCGAGGGCTCGGGCGTCGGCGCCCTCCCCGCGGGCCAGGTCGACGCGATCAGCTCGGCCGAGCTGCTCGGGCGGTGGGACGGCCCGATCTGGACCGCCTACGTGGTGCTCTCGGACGTCGAGCCCGCCGACCCCGCGTACGCGGCCGGGCTCGAGCTCGTGCCCGCCCCCACCCGCAGCGGGTCGGGTCTCAACATCCAGAACCTCGCCTACGCCGCGCAGTGGTGGATCTTCGGCGGCTTCGCGCTGTTCGTGTGGATCCGGCTGGTGCGCGACGAGGCGGCGGGCGACCCCGACGACGACCCCGACGACGACACCGACGGCCCCGACGATCCGGACGCCCTGCCCGGTGGGCCGGACGCCGTGACCACGGACGCCGTGACCTCGAACGCGTCGCCGGACGTCACGACGCCGGTGGACGCCTCCGCATCTCCTTGACGGCCCGGCGCCGACGTTCGCCCTGCGCGCGGCGCTCACGCGAGGACCTGCTCGCCCTGGTCGCCCTGCGGGGCGGGGCCGGCGGAGCGAGAGCCTCGTCGAGCAGCGCCCGGACCCGGGCGAGCGCGGCCTCGCGGTTGCGCAGCTGCGAACGGTGCTCCGACGCGGTCACGGTGAGCACCTCGTCGTCGCCGAGCCGACCCGCGAGCCGGACCCGGACACGCTCGAGCTGCACGGGGCTCGACCACGCGACGTCCGTGAGCCGCACCGACAGCTCGACGCGCGAGTCGGCGGTGTTGACCGACTGACCCCCGGGGCCGCTCGAGCGTGAGAACCGCCACGCGAGCGCGTCGGGGGAGATCATCGCGCCGCCGCGCAGGGTGATGAAGCCGAACATCTGTCCAGGATCGGCTACCGCGGGGCGTCTGTCACGGGCATACTCGCACCCGTCGGGTGTGCACCCCGTCCTCACACCGTCGAAGGAGACCCTGTGTTCGTCAGGCCCTACGAGCCCTTCGACCGGCAGGACGTCTACGACATCTGCGTGCGGACGGGTGACGGCGGCGGGGACGCCCGCGGGCTGTACAGCGACGACGAGCTGCTCCCCGACGTGTACGCGGGCTCCTACCTGCACCTCGAACCCGAGCTGGCGTTCGTCCTCGACGACGGCGACCGGGCCGTGGGCTACGTGCTCGGCACCGCCGACACGCGGGCGTGGGCGGCGGCCTGCCGCCGGCACTGGCTTCCGCTGGTCTCGCCGCGCTACCGCCTCGTCGAACCCCCGGTGACCGCCGAGGACCACCTCGTCGACACGCTGCACCACCCCGAGCGCAACGTGCTCGACGAGCTCGACGAGTACCCCGCGCACCTGCACATCGACCTGCTGCCGGGGCATCAGGGCGCGGGCCACGGTCGCGAGCTCATGCGCACGTTCCTCGCGGCGCTCGCGGAGCGGGACGTGCCGGGCGTGCACCTCGGGGTGGCGGCGAGGAACACCGGCGCGCTGCGCTTCTACGAGCGGCTCGGGTTCCACCGGATCACGGGTGACGAGCACGGGACGACCCTGGGCCGGCGCACCGACGTCCCCGTCTGACGCGCACCGGCGTCGACGGGGTCAGTCGCTCTGCCAGGACCGCCAGAGCGCCGCGTAGTCGCCCCCCGCGGCGACGAGCTCGTCGTGCGAGCCGATCTCGGTGATGTTCCCGGCGTCGACCACCGCGACGCGGTCCGCGTCGTGCGCTGTGTGCAGCCGGTGCGCGATGGCCACGACCGTGCGCCCCTCGAGGACCGCGGAGAGCGAGCGCTCGAGGTGCCGGGCGGCCCGCGGGTCGAGCAGCGAGGTCGCCTCGTCGAGCACGAGGGTGTGCGGGTCGAGCAGCACGAGCCGCGCCAGGGCCACCTGCTGCGCCTGCGCGGGGGTGAGCGCGACCCCGCCGGACCCGACCTCGGTCTCGAGACCGTCGGGCAGGGCCTCGACCCAGTCCCAGGCGTCGACCCCGCGCAGCGCACGCTCGAGGGCCGCGTCGTCGGCGTCCTCCTGGGCCAGGCGCAGGTTCTGCGCGAGCGTGCCCACGAACACGTGGTGCTCCTGGGTCACGAGCGCGACGTGGCCGCGCAGGTCGTCGAGCGGCAGCTCCACGAGCGGCACGGCGCCGACGGTCACGCTGCCGCCCGTGGGCGGGTGGACGCCCGCGAGCATGCGCCCCAGGGTCGACTTGCCGGCGCCCGACGGCCCGACGACAGCGAGCCGTTCGCCGACCCGCAGGTCGAGGTCGATCCCGTGCAGCACGTCGTGCCCCTTGCGGTACGCGTAGCGCACGTCGCGCGCGACGACGTGCTCGTCGGCCGGCTGGTCCGTGCCGGCCTGCCGGTCCGGGGCCACGGCCGCGACGCCGACGATCCGGGCGAGCGACGTCGCGCCCACCTGGATCTCGTCCATCCAGAAGATCAGCTCGCCGATCGGGTTGATGACCTGGACCGCGTAGAGCGCGATCGTGGTCACCGCACCGAGGCTCGCGTGCCCGGTCGAGACGAGGTAGGCGCCCCACACCAGCACGGCGAGGACGGGGATCAGGAACGCGGTGTCGACGCCGGGGAAGAGCACCGAGCGCAGGAACAGGGTGCGCTTCTCGGCCTCGAACGCGACGCCGATGTCCCGATCGAGGCGCGCGCGTCGCCGGGTGCCGAGGCCGAGCGCGTCGACCGTCCGGGCCCCTTCGACCGACTCGGTGATGGTGCCGTTGATGGTCGCGTAGGCCGCACCCTCGGCCAGGTAGGCCGACGTGGCGCGCGCGAGGTACCAGCGGGTGACGACGAGCAGCAGCGGCACGCCCGCGAACAGGGCGAGCGCGACGACCGCGTTGGTCGCGAGCGCCGCGATCACAGTGAGCACGATCGTCACGGTGGTCACCAGCACCCGGGGGACCCCGAAGCGCACCGTGTACTGCACGCGGTCGATGTCGGTCGTGGTGCGCGCCACCAGGTCGCCCGTGCCGGCGCGCTCGACGGTCGACAGCGGCAGACGCGTGACGGTGGTGAGGAACTCCTCACGCAGGTCGGCGAACACCGTCTCGCCGAGCACCATCGCGGCGCGCTGGGCGTAGCGCACCAGCCCGGTCTGGGCGAGCACGGCGACGACGAGGATCCCGACGGTGCGGTCGACGTAGGCAGCTGTGGTGCCCTGGACCACGGCGTCGACGAGCCGGCCGAGCAGCCACGGCCCGGCCAGGCCCGCGGTCGCCGCGAGCGTGTGCAGTGCGACCACGCCCGCGAGCGCGCCGCGGTGGCGGCGCAGGAGCACCCCGGTGTGGCGGCGCAGCGCGGGTCCGTCAGCGATGGGCAGCTTCACGGCGGTCCTCCTTCGTGGTCTCGGCGAGCGTGGTGGGGGCGAGCGTGGTGGGGGCGAGCGGGGTGGGGTCGAGGTCGGAGGTGCGCGAGACGACCGCCCGGTAGGCCCGTGCCGCGTCGTCGTCCGCGTCCATGAGGTCGCGGTGGCGTCCGCGCGCACGCACCTGGCCGTCGACGACGAGCGCGACGTCGTCGGCCACGTCGAGCACGAGCGGGCTCGCGGTGACGAGCACGGTGGTGCGTCCGGCGCGGGCGGCGGCGAGGCGCTGGGCGATCCGGGCCTCGCTGTGCGCGTCGACCGCCGACGTGGGCTCGACGAGCACGAGCACCTCGGCGTCGGTGAGCAGGGCGCGGGCCAGGGCGACGCGCTGGCGCTGGCCGCCCGACAGCGAGCGGCCCTTCTCCTCGATCTCGCCCGCGAGGCCGCCGGGCACCGAGTCGAGCACGTCCGCGGCGTCGGCCGTGCGCATCGCGGCGACCAGGTCGGCCTCCTGCGCCTGGCCGCGCACGTCGAGCTCCTCGGCGAGCAGCCCGGTGAACAGCGTGGGGGTCGACTCGGCGACGACGATGCGGGCGCGCACGACGTCGAGCGGCAGCGCGTCGAGCGACGTGGCGCCCCACCGCACCGGGCCGGGCACGCCGAACCGACCGATCCGCAGCGCGATGCGCGCCGACTCGTCCGGGTCGGCGCTGACGAGCGCGAGGAGCTGTCCGGGTCGCACCACGAGGCCGCTCGTCTCGTCGACGAGCTCGTCGCCCGCGTCGGGCGCGGCACCGGCGGCCCCGGCGTCGGCCGCCGCACCGTCCTGGGCACCGACCTCGGGCACCTGGAGCACAGCGATGATCTTGCGGGCGCCGACGAGGGTGCGCGTGACCACGCGCATCGCCTCGGTCGCGGTCCACAGCGGCTGCGTGAGGTACACCGCGACGCCGTAGCACGCGACGAGCTGGCCGGGGGTGATGTCGCCCGCGAGCGCCTCGTGCGCACCGACCCACACGACCACCGCGAGGAACAGCCCGGGCAGCAGCGTCTGGAGCGCGTCGAGCAGCGACTGGGTCTGGGCGACCTCGACGCCGGCCTTGCGCACGACCTGCGACTGGGCGCGGTAGCGCCCCGCGAACACGTCCTCGCCGCCGATGCCGCGCAGGATGCGCAGCCCCGAGACGGTGTCCGCGCCGAGCGTCGTGAGGCGCCCCTGGGCCTCGCGCTGCGCGGCCTGTCGTCGCTGCAGAGGCTTGACCAGGAAGGCGAGCACGGCGACGACGGCGGGCAGGCCGAGCAGCACCAGCATCCCGAGGGTGGTCGAGGTGCGCATGAGCACGACCGCCACGACGCCGTAGGCGACCGCGCCGCCGACCACGCGCGAGGCCATCATGTAGACCTCGCCGAGCCGGTGGCTGTCGCTCGCGACGGTCGAGACGACCTCGCCCGTGGGCAGCTCGGCGCTCACCGCGTCGCCCGTGCGCGTCACGTGGTGACCCACGAGCTGCGACGCGCGGTAGGCCGAACGGAGCCAGCTCTCGACGTCGAGCCGGTGCCCCCACACGTTGGCCCCGACCTGGACCAGGCCGATCGCCGCCAGCGCGGCGCAGCCGCGCCACAGCTCGGTGCCGAGCCCGTCCTCGAGCCCGCCGTCGATGATGCTGCCGAGCACGGCGGGCATGACGGCCGCCGCGACGTTGCCGGCGATGCCGACGGCGATCGCGAGGCTCAGGAGGCCGGCCTGCCGGCGCGCGATCCACCACAGGAGGCCTGCGGGGGAGGTGAGTGGAGGCGTGCCGGGATCGGGCACGGGGAGCTGGCGCACGTCCCACACGGTACGTGCGGGTACCCACAAGCCCGAAGTGCATATTCCGGACCTGCGTGGCCGCGGCCGGGGTCGGCCCGCCCCGACCCGACGGGCAGCGGCCATCTGGCGCTCACCTGGCGGACGTCGATTCGTCACGTATGTCCGGTGTGCTTCGCGTGCGGGTCGCACGCCGCGGGCCGCCGGCCCGTCCGACCGCGCCGACCCGGCGCACCGACCCCCAGGAGTCCGCATGCCTCGAGCACTGACCCGCAGCCGACGACGCACGGCAGTCGTCGCCGCGGTGGCCCTGACGACCCTGACCGCCCTGGCCGGCCCGGCCGTCGCCGGGCAGCACGGCGGAGGTGGGTGGGGAGACGCGTTCCGGCGCCACGGCGACGCCGAGCAGTCGGTCCGCTCCCAGCTCGGCGCCACGCGCGCCAAGAACGTCATCCTGCTGATCGGCGACGGCATGGGCGACTCGGAGATCACGATCGCCCGCGACTACGAGTACGGCGCCGCGGGCGAGCTGCCCGGCATCGACGCGCTCCCGATGACGGGTCAGTACACGACGTACTCGCTGTACAAGGACGGCGCGCTGCGCGGGAAGCCCGACTACGTGCCCGACTCCGCCGCGACCGGCACCGCGTGGGCCACGGGCGTCAAGACGTACGACAACGCGATCTCGGTCGACATCGACGGCAAGCCGCAGCAGACGCTGCTCGAGGCGGCCAAGGCCGCCGGCCTCAAGACGGGCGACGTGAGCACCGCCGAGATCCAGGACGCGACGCCGGCCGTGCAGGTCGCCCACATCAGCCAGCGCAGCTGCTACGGCCCGGTGCGGACGAGCGCCACGTGCACCGCCGAGGCCCTCGAGAACGGCGGGCTCGGCTCGATCTCCGAGCAGCTGCTCACCACCCGCCCCGACGTGACCCTCGGCGGCGGCGCGGCCACGTTCGACGAGACCGCCACCGCGGGCACCTACCAGGGCAGGACGCTCTGGCAGCAGGCCACCGAGCGCGGCTACCAGGTGGTGCGGACCGCGGCCGACCTCGCGGCGGTCACGAAGGCCGACCAGAAGAGCCCGGTGCTGGGGCTGTTCACGCCCGGCAACTTCCCGACCCGCTGGAGCGCGACGCCCGCGACGGTCGGCGGCGCGTCGGCCGCCCCCGTGCGGTGCACCGAGAACCCGGAGCGGCTCGACCCGGCCCTGTCGCTGCGCGCCCTGACCGAGAAGGCCATCGCGCTGCTCGACACCAGGGGCTCGAAGGGCTTCTTCCTGCAGGTCGAGGGCGCGAGCATCGACAAGCAGGACCACGCGGCCAACGCGTGCGGGCAGATCGGCGAGACGATCGACCTCGACGAGGCCGTGCAGGCGGCGCTCGCGTTCGCGGCCAAGGACAAGAACACGCTGGTGGTCGTCACCGCCGACCACGCGCACTCGAGCCAGATCGTCGACTCGACGCCCCCCGGCCTGAGCATCGCGCTGACCACGAACGAGGGCTCCCCGCTGAAGATCTCGTACGGCACGGCGGCCGCGGGCGGCTCGCAGCAGCACACCGGATCGCAGCTGCGGATCGCGGCGTCGGGCCCGGGCTCGGCCAAGGTGCTGGGTCTGACGGACCAGACGGACCTCAACTCGACGGTGCTGTCCGCGCTCGGGCTCAAGCGCTCGCCCCGGTAGCACCGCACCGCACGCGCGCCGGGGTCGGGCCTGCACGGCCGACCCCGGCGACGGTGTGAGCCACGGGTCACCCACGAACGGGTAGCCCACCGGGATTCGTGGGGGAGAATCGGGGCGGTCGGTGGGCGGTGGGCGCCCGGCGGCGACGAGAGAGGACCTCGAGATGACCCAGGGCGACGCCACCCCGACGGCCGACGCCGGAACGGTCCCTGCCGCGGTCGACAGCCGCACGGCGGCCCGCCGCACGGCACTGAGCCGCTACCGCGCGATGGCGTGGGTCACCGGCGCCATGCTGCTCGTGCTGACGCTCGAGATCGTCCTCAAGTACGTGTTCCAGGCGAACGGGGTCGACGCCGAGGGCCACGCCAAGCCCGTGCTGGGCTCCTGGATCGCGATCGTGCACGGCTGGGTCTACGTGGTGTACCTCGCCACGGTGGTCAACCTCTGGTCGAAGATGCGCTGGTCGATGGGCCGCCTCGTGACGATGGCGCTCGCGGGCGTCGTGCCGGTCATGTCGTTCATCCTGGAGCGCCGCGTGCACGCCGACGCGCTGGCCGGCCTCACGCGCTGAGGCGCGCGCGGAGCCCCGCGCCGAGCACCCAGCGTCTCCGACTACCCTGGGCCCGTGACGCAGCCTTCCCCGCAGACCCCCCGCCCGGTCCTCGTCATCGACTTCGGCGCCCAGTACGCGCAGCTCATCGCGCGTCGGGTGCGGGAGGCGAACGTCTACTCCGAGATCGTGCCGCACACCGCGAGCGTCGAGCAGATCCTGGCGAAGGACCCGGCCGCGATCATCCTCTCGGGCGGTCCCGCCTCGGTGTACGCCGACGGCGCCCCGTCGGTCGACGCCGCCCTGTTCGAGACGGGCGTGCCCGTGATGGGCATCTGCTACGGCTTCCAGGCCATGGCGCGTGCGCTCGGCGGCGAGGTCGCCCGGACCGGTTCGCGCGAGTACGGCGGCACGGCGGTCGCTGTGTCCGACGAGGGCACGCTGCTGGCCGGCTCGCCCGAGGAGCAGTCGGTGTGGATGAGCCACGGCGACTCGGTGCACGCCGCGCCCGAGGGCTTCGAGGTCCTCGCCACGTCCGCCGGGTCGCCCGTCGCGGCGTTCGAGGACCGCGAGCGGCACCTCTACGGCATGCAGTGGCACCCCGAGGTCAAGCACTCCCCGCTGGGGCAGAAGGCGCTCGAGAACTTCCTCTACGAGGGTGCCGGGCTCAAGCCCGACTGGAACCCGGGCAACGTCATCGCCGACCAGGTCGCCGCGATCCGCGCGCAGGTCGGCGACGCCCGCGTGATCTGCGGCCTCTCGGGCGGCGTCGACTCGTCGGTCGCCGCGGCGCTCGTGCAGAAGGCCGTGGGCGACCAGCTCACGTGCGTGTTCGTGGACCACGGGCTGCTGCGCACGGGCGAGGCCGAGCAGGTCGAGCAGGACTTCGTGGCCGCCACCGGCGTCAAGCTGATGGTGGTCGACGCGCGCGAGCGCTTCCTCACCGCGCTCGCGGGCGTGAGCGACCCCGAGACCAAGCGCAAGATCATCGGACGCGAGTTCATCCGTGTGTTCGAGGATGCGGCGCGCGAGGTCGTCGCGGAGGCTGGTGCGCACGGCGAGGACGTGAAGTTCCTGGTCCAGGGCACCCTGTACCCCGACGTGGTCGAGTCGGGCGGCGGCGAGGGTGCGGCCAACATCAAGAGCCACCACAACGTGGGCGGCCTGCCCGACGACCTGCAGTTCGAGCTCGTCGAGCCGCTGCGCACGCTGTTCAAGGACGAGGTGCGGGCGGTGGGCCTCGAGCTCGGCGTGCCCGAGGGCATCGTCTGGCGCCAGCCGTTCCCCGGTCCGGGCCTCGGCATCCGCATCGTCGGCGACGTCACGGCCGAGCGGCTCGACACCCTGCGTGCGGCCGACGCGATCGCCCGCGAGGAGCTCACCAAGGCGGGCCTGGACCGCGAGATCTGGCAGTGCCCCGTGGTGCTGCTCGCCGACGTGCGCTCGGTGGGTGTGCAGGGCGACGGCCGTACCTACGGCCACCCGATCGTGCTGCGGCCCGTCTCGTCCGAGGACGCCATGACGGCCGACTGGACGCGCCTGCCCTACGACGTGCTCGCGACCATCTCGACGCGCATCACCAACGAGGTGCCCGAGGTCAACCGGGTCGTCCTCGACGTCACGAGCAAGCCGCCGGGCACCATCGAGTGGGAGTGAGGGCCGTGCGGGGGTGACCAGTGCTCGCCCCCGCACGGTTCCTCACCGCCGGGCGCCTTCCGCGCGCCGGCGCTTGTCCTCGTACATGGCGCGGTCCGCGTCGGCGATGGTCGGTACGGCCTCGGCCCGCACGCCGCTGCGCACCCACGACACCCCGACCGCCGCGGTCGCCCGCACCAGCACGCCGCCGCCCACGTCGACCGAGCCGTCGAGGGCGGCGCGCACGGCCGCGACGAGCGAGTCGCGCTGCTCGGTGGTCGCCACCGACACCACCAGCAGCTCGTCACCCCCGAGCCGGGCCACGAGCGCGGCCGGCCCGGCGGCGCGATCCACCCGGCGGGCGATCGCGCGGATCACCGTGTCGCCGGCCCGGTGACCGTGCTCGTCGTTGACGGCCTTGAGCCGGTCGACGTCCAGGAACAGCACGACGACCCCGGGTGCGGCGCCCGCCGCGACCCGCGCCAGGACGTCCGTCAGGTGGGCGATCGCGGTGCGGCGGTTCGCGAGGCCCGTGAGCTCGTCGTGCGCGGCGAGCTGGGCGAGCGCCGCCTCGACCTCCTCCTGGCGGCGGACGAGCCGCCCGATGCGGAGCACGACGAGCGGCACGATCGTCAGCGTCGAGACGGTGAGCAGGATCCAGTCCACGTCGCTGCCGCGCGCCTGCTGGAGGCCCGCGAGCACGGGGTTGGCGCCGAGCACGAGCCCGAACAGGGTGAGGCGCGTGATGCTGAGCCGGTCGGGGGCCGGGTCGCCGGTCGCGGTCAGCGCGACGCACGACGGGTGCACCGAGGCCGCGGCGACCGCCGCGTACACGATGACCCACACGAGCCCGATCCAGCTCGCCGAGCTGCCGTCGGCAGCCGAGTGCGTCTGGCTGCGGGCGACGGTCCCGACGAGCGTGAGCCCCACGGCCACCAGCAGGTACAGCAGCGCCGGCCGCGCCGGCCGGTTGTCCACCGCGGCCCGCAGGAGCATCCCGGCGATACCGCTGACCAGCAGCATCATGACGAGCGTGCGCAGGCGCTGGGCGCCGTCGACCTCGTCGCGCACGAGCGCGGGGTGCACGAGGGCCACCCACAGCACGCTTGCGGAGCCGAGCCCGAACACCGCGGCCTCGACGAGCGCGCCGCCGTCGGTCCGTGCGAACGACGCGAGGATCAGCACGGCCCCCACGAGCAGCAGCACGTAGCCCACGAGGATGCTCCAGCCCTCGAGCGGCCCCACGGCGACGCTGCGTCCGCCGAGTCCCACCTGGCGCAGCCACTCGACCGAGTTGACGCTCAGCGCCATGAGGCCCGCCGCGAGGAACCACCACGGCGCGGGCCGCGCGGGGGGCACTCGCACGACCCGGGTCAGGACGATCGTCGCGGGCAGGGCGCTCGCGAGCACCAGGACCGTGCCGCGCACCCACCCCCCGCTCACGGCGAAGAGCGCGCACAGCAGGGCACCCCCCAGGACCATGGCGAGGTGAGCGGGAAGGCGTCGTTGCTCCACGTCCACACCATCGGCCACCTGAGGGGTGCCCCTGAGAGTTCGTCCGGGTGACGACGTGTCATCTCACCCGACGGTGCAGGCCTTCCCGTCGAGCAGCCGCAGCAGGGACGTGCTGCCCGAGTCGCCCGCGCCCACGTAGCCGAACGTGAGCGTGCGGCCCGGGCTGAGCGTCGCGTTCCACGAGAGGCTCGCGGCGTCGACGACCTGGCCGGTCTGGCTCACGGCCGCGCTCCAGGCGTCGGCGACGCGGGCGCCGCCGGTCAGGGCGAAGCGCAGGTCCCACCCCTGGAGCGTCGTGGTGCCGGTGTTGGTGACCCACACCTGGGCGACGAAGCCGCCCGGCCAGGTGCCGTGCACCACCGAGCGGACCGCGCACGTCGGCCGCTCGACGGCGGGGCTGGCGAACGCGAGGAGCTCGGCGGCCTGGGTGGGGAACCACCCGCCCGCGGGCGGGTTCTGGACCCCGCGCTCCGGGTCGAGCGGGCCGCCCGTCCCGCGGAAGCACAGGCCGTCGGACTCGCCGGGGACCTTGATCCACACGTAGCCGTCGACGACCGGGTCGCCGGTGGCCAGCGTGGGGGTGTGACCGAGCCCGCGGTCGGGCGGGTTGCACCAGTCCTCCGCGTCGGTGTACTTGCCGGCGGGCGGTGTCCAGGGCCCCTGGCCGTTGCGGCTCGTGTCGATCAGCGCGTGCTTCTGGGCGGCCCGGTCCCGGGTGAGACCCGTGCTCGCGAACGCGGCGTCGTAGGCCTCGTCGGTGAGGTGCCAGGTGCTCAGGTCGTCGGGGCTCGCGGGGTAGTACTGGCTGCCGCACCACTCGGCCTGCCACCAGGTCTGGGTCGAGAGCGCGAGGCAGTCGGACAGCCAGCCCGCGTACCGCGAGACCTTCTCGGTGGTCTGGTAGTTCGACGCGTTGAGGAAGAAGCCGTCGGTGCGCTCGACGCCGGCCTTGATCAGCCGGTCGGTCGCGTCGCCGACCCCGAGCCAGCCGTTGTGCGTGCCGTCGAGGTAGACCTTCGTCCCCGGCAGCGCCGTGAGGGCGTCGACGGCGTGGTTGAGCTGGGCGAACCGTTCGGTGGCGGCGGTGGCGGGGTCGGCCTCCGCGGGTCGGCACCACTCGCTCGCACCGGTGCTGCTCGTGTACCAGGGGATGATGCCCAGCCCGTCGGGCTCGACCACCACGGAGGCCGCACGGTCGCCGATCCCGGCGGCGAACGCGTCGATCCAGGCGGTATAGGCAGCGGTGTCGGCGGCGCCACCCGCCGAGTACTGCGCGCAGTCGCGGAACGGCACGTTGTACGCCACGAGCAGCGGCACGGCGCCCTGCTCGTCGGCGCGGGTCACGTACTCGTCGACCGCGGCCTGGACCTCGGCGGGTGTGCCCGAGGTGAACCAGCGGGCGGACGGGAAGCTGCCGAGCAGCACGGCGTCGTCCCGGGCCTGGCCCGTGAGGCCCTCCGCTGCCTGGAGCGTCGAGCTCTCCCAGTCGACGTACAGCTCGGCCGGGGAGCCGGGTCCGGCGGGCGAGGTCGGGACGGCCGCGGACGCCGGACCGGCGAGCGCCGCCCCGGTCAGTGCGGCGACGAGCGCCGCGGCGGCGGCCCCGGCGACGAGCGGTCGGTACGGAGGTGCGACGGGCATGCGGATCCCCTCACGTCGGCCGCCGGGCGGGCGTCGTTGCCTCCCGTCGCGGGCGCGGGCTGGGCCGCGTGCGCGACGGGTCTGCCGGCGGGGTTGCTGCCAAGTTTGTGCGGGTATGTCGTCGTGTCAACGGCCTCCGCTGCGCCCTAAACGATTCACGTCGGTGGTTTCACTCGGTCGGCGCAGACCGCCGCCTGGGTCGTCGCCTGCGACGGTCTTCGGTGCCGACGTGCGCATCGCGCCCGACGGGATCGGCCTCGAGCGGCTCGTCCGGGAACCGGACTTCTCCGCACGATCCAGGCGGGCACCCGGGACGTCCGTCCCGGGTTCGGGTGGGACCAGGTCCTCGCCACGGTGGACGCCCGGTGTCGCCGGGCCGCCGCACTCGCTACGGTCTGGAGCGGAGAAGCGCTCTGACCTGCCGACCGACCGGCCCGTGCGCGTTGACGCCGAGTGCGTTAGTCCCGGGAACATCCGTGACTAACGTCCCGACGGCGGCCCGTGGGTGTGCAGCAGAGTTCTTCCCGTGAGATCCACCGATCTCAGCGGGGCCGGCACCGTCGGGCCCGTGCGTGGGGGTATCCGAAAGGGATCAGCATCATGTCGAGCGTCGTTGCAGTCACCGACCACTCCAAGGGGATCCGCGTCGTCGGCATCCTCTCCATCATCGCGGGCATCATCTTCGTCATCGCCGGTGGCGTCACCTGGGGTGCCGTCTCCGTCAAGCTCGCCGACGAGAAGATCACGGTCTCCGAGGACGCCGCGGCGTTCGGCGGCGCGACCGTGAACAGCCCGTGGACCGCGTTCGCGCAGGCGGACATCATCAGCCACCACGCCCTCGAGGCGACCGGTGGCAAGACCTACGCCGAGCTCGAGAAGGACGACCCGCTGCGCGCCACGGCGATGAACGGCTCGTTCCTGCGTGCCTCGCTCTTCACCTCGGTCGTGGCGTTCGGCGTCGCCGCCCTGGTCATGGGCCTCGGTGTCCTGTTCATCCTGACCGGTTGGGCGATCCACACGCTGGGCCGTCGCCCCGCGGTCGTGGTCGACGAGGTCGCCCCGCGCGCGACCGTCTGACCTGCACCAGCAGCACCACCTGCACCACCACGTCGGGGGGGGGGGGGGGGGGGGGGGGGGGGGGGGGGGGGGGGGGGGGGGGGGGGGGGGGGGGGGGGGGGGGGGGGGGGGGGGGGGGGGGGGGGGGGGGGGGGGGGGGGGGGGGGGGGGA